>QHVI01000061.1 GCA_003223515.1 Candidatus Angelobacter sp. Gp1-AA117 | reverse complement strand
CTCGCGGGCCGCTGCTGCGGGGCAAGGTGATCAGGCTGGCAGATGAAGAGCATGTGCTGATGTTGACCATGCACCACATCATCAGTGATGGCTGGTCGATTGGTGTATTGATCAAAGAACTGGGATTGATTCTGGAAGCTTTGCGTGCAGGGCGGGAGCCGGAGTTGCCGGCGCTGCCCATCCAGTACGCCGACTACAGTGTGTGGCAGAGGCGCTGGCTGGAAGAAGGTGGGGTGCTGAAGCAGCAGTTGGCCTACTGGGAAAAGAAGCTGGGGGGAGTGGCCGAGAGCCTGGATATGGCGACCGATTACCCGCGTCCCAGCGTGCAGAGCTTTGCCGGGGCGACACACAGGTTCAGTCTGGATGCAGCCTTGACGGAGCAGTTGAAGCAAGTGGCGGAGCGACAGGGCGGGACGCTGTACATGGTGCTGCTGGCGGCCTTTCAGACGTTGCTGTACCGGTACACGGGGCAGAGTGATATCTGTGTCGGCAGTCCGATTGCGAACCGGCAGTACGGGGAGACGGAAGGGCTGATCGGGATGTTCGTGAACACCTTGGCGATGCGCAGCCAGGTGGAAGGCGAACAAAAGTTTACGGATTTGTTGAGGCAGGTGAAGGCGACCTGTCTGGAGGCTTACGAGAACCAGGACACGCCGTTTGAAAAGATCGTGGAGAGGCTGCAACCGGAGCGTAATCTGGCCATCACTCCCATCTTTCAGGTGATGCTGATACTGCAGAATGCTGATGTAGGAGCGTTCGACCGGCGTTTTCCGCCCTACCGGTTGCAGAGTGAAGTCAGCAAATTTGATTTTACAGCAACATTTCTGGAGACGCCGGAGGGACTTAGAGGATCACTCACCTACAACACGTCACTGTATAAGCCGGAAACGATTGCCCGCATGGCCAATCATTTTGACATCTTATGCCGGGCGATCACGGCCGCGTCCACAGCCAGAGTTCGTGAGTTGGAGTTTCTGGGCGAAGCAGAGGAGCAGCAGTTGTTGGTCGGGTTCAACGACACCCGGGCGGACTACCCAAGCGATAAATGTATTCATGAGCTGTTTATCGAGCAGGTTCGGATCAATCCTGACAAGACAGCCGTAGTCTTTGGCGGGCGGAAACTGAGCTATCGGCAACTTTATGACAAGAGCACCGATCTGGCGTTGTATTTGCAGGCCCACGCAGTTAAGCCGGACAGCATAGTCGGTCTGTGTGTTGAAAGGTCTCTTGACATGATGGTGGGGATCATGGGGATAGTACAGGCGGGTGGCGCCTATCTGCCGTTGGATCCCGATTATCCGGATGAGCGCCTGGCCTACATGCTGGAAGACAGTCAGGCGGCGATTGTCCTTACTCAGGAAAAATTTGCCAATAGAATAAGCTCTTTATCAGGGCAAAGCAGCAGGTTAATCAGTTTGGACCGGCAATGGCCGGAGGTTCGTAACTGCGTTGCTGCTCTAAAAGAGAAGAATGTCGAATTGCTCCGGGAGGTGAAGCCTCACAATTTAAATTATGTGATCTATACCTCGGGTTCTACCGGCAAACCCAAAGGTGTGCTGGTGGAACATAAAGCCCTGGTGAATCGAATTCACTGGATGCAAAAAACGTATCACTTGAGTCCCACCGACATTGTGCTGCAAAAAACACCTTACAGCTTTGACGTTTCTGTCTGGGAGTTCTTCTGGCCCATGATGGCTGGAGCTGCGCTTGTTTTTGCTGCTCCGGACGGACATAAGGACGTACATTACCTGGAAAAACTTATTATCCAAACGAAGACAACAACCCTGCACTTTGTTCCGTCGATGCTGCATACATTTTTGGAAAATGCAGCGGCTCCTTGCCACACGGTGAAACGGATCTTTTGCAGTGGAGAGGCACTGGGTAAACCATCAGTAGATAGTTACAAGACAAAATTTCCCAACGCTGTATTGCATAACTTGTATGGCCCAACAGAAGCAGCTATTGATGTAACGGCATATGACTGCTCAAAGCTGAATTACTCCTTTGTTCCGATCGGCGTCCCCATTGACAATACACAGATCTATGTCCTTGACCAATTCAACCATCCTAAGCCGATCGGTGTGCCCGGTGAGTTGCATATCGCAGGTGATGGTCTCGCTCGTGGATATCTGAATCGTCCGGAACTGACGCAGGCAAAATTTGTTGCCAATCCCTTCAGGCCCGGCGCCCGCATGTACAAAACGGGTGATTTGGCGCGATGGCTGGACGATGGGAACATCGAATTTCTGGGGCGCAACGACCATCAGGTGAAGATACGGGGATTCCGTATTGAGCTGGGAGAGATTGAGGCTCGCTTGCGGGAAGATGTCTTGGTCAGGGAGGCGGTTGTGGTGGCGCGGGAGGATGAGCCCGGGGAGAAGCGCCTGGTGGCCTATGTTGTGCTGGCAAAAGAAGAGGCGCATAACAGCGGCTCGACGGAGGAATTGGCCAACGATGTGAATGGCCTGGCTGGGAGACTCCGGACACAGCTGAGCGCCTGCTTGCCGGAGTACATGGTACCGGCAGCATTTGTGCAGCTTAATGCGCTGCCGCTGACCTCCAGTGGCAAGCTGGATCGGAAAAGCTTGCCGGCGCCACAGGGAGATGCCTATGCGGTGAACGCCTATGAAGCGCCGGAAGGGGACTTTGAGGAGATGTTGGCTTCCATCTGGGAAGAAGTGCTGAAAATCGAAAAGGTAGGAAGGCGGGACAACTTTTTCTCGTTGGGCGGCCATTCACTAATGATTTTGCGGTTGGTGAACAGGCTGGAGCAGAAAGGCATCAATATCTCGGCTGTGGATGTTTTCAAGCATTCAACCATTGAATCATTGGCGGAATCGCTGACGGCCACAATTGAGTTTCAAGGCAAACATGCCTCCACTGAACGAGCAATTTGCCTGAGAAAAGGCAACTCGGAGTCTCCTCTCTTTTTTACGCATGATGGATCAGGCCAGTTAATTTATGTTCCTATGCTTGCTCCCTATATGGATCCAGCTATTCCCCTCTATGGGCTGCCCGCCAAGCACGCGTTTGAATCTCAACTGCAAACCATAGAAGAAATGGCCACGCGAATGGTGCAAATGATCCGCGCGATACAGCCGACAGGTCCTTACAGAATAGCTGGCTGGTCATTCGGCGGATTGACGGCTTATGAAGTAGCGGCGCAACTCACCGCTGCAGGAGAAGAGATTGAATTCCTGGGATTGATCGATACTTACTATCTTGCGCCTCGCAGGGACTCTGTGGATTACCAGAGCGACTTTAACGACAAGAAGGACCTGTTGGGCGCAATCAAGACGATCATGCGACACCTTCAAGTCAGCGAGGATCAGCGGCTTCAGGCGATTAACGATCTGAATGCGGTGGCCGCAAATGGAGATTTTGCGGCTCTGGTAGATAAGTGCCGGAAAATGGGATTACTGCCAGACAGATGGGTTGATCTTACAGCGGTTCAATTCCGGCAATCTTTAGCTCGCATTCATGCCCACAACCTGGCGAGTGCGCGGTACTGTGCGCCTCAAATTACGATTCCCGTGCATCTTTTCCGCGCGCAGGAAGACGATGCCGATTCTCCCTGGCTGGGATGGAACACAGTTCTGCCTGAAAACCAGATTCGCGTGACGCAAGTGCCTGGAACACATTTAACCATGATGGAGAAGCCCAACATCGAGTTGTTAGGCCAAGTCTTGTCGAATGCGGTTCGCAATGTAACCGAGAATTTAGAGCAGTGGCCGGGAACCGGCATACTAACTCAACTCCCTTCCAGACCAGATCAGGCAGGGCCGCCCTATTTTTCCGCAGGCTCGGAGTGAGCTAGCTGCCAGCAGATGGCACAGGATTGCTAGCGGCTTTCCCCATCATCTCAGGAATAGTAACGAACTCATAGCCTTCATTCAGGTAACGCTGTAGCAGGTTATCAGTGGCCCGCACTGTCTGCGAGCGGTCAGCGCCCATTCCCTTGTGCCCGCCATCATGCAGCAGGATGACATTGCCACCGCGGATTTGCTTGCTGACTTTTTGCTCAATCACGGCGGCTGGGGGAGCTTCCCAGTCGAAACCGGCTGCGTTCCACAAGATTGTTTCAAGACCTAATTTCCGGCTTATGCGCAGGACGGCAGGACGTCGTCCTCCGAAAGGTGGCCGGAACAGGCGCGAGGGCTCACCGATCACATCACGCAGTGCGGCGCGGCAATCGACTAATTGATTGCGAATCTCAGCGCTGCTTTGTACTGCCAGCAGAGGGTGCGTGAAGGTGTGATTGCCGATTACATGCCCGGCATTTGCGATTTCACGCACGATGTCCGGACGCTGCCGCACGTATTGCCCAATCAGGAAGAACGTTGCGTGTACCTGATGCCTGGACAAGACCTCAAGCAGGTGAAGAGTATGGGGATCGTTGGGACCATCATCGTAGGTGAGGGCGAGTTGCTTCGATCCGGCGGGCAGTCCTGTGAACGTGCGGCCATACCAGCGGGCCGTCGGCCACATCGCCTGATATCCAGCAGCGACAGCAGCGCCTGCAATGGCGGTGCCGCCTACAACCAAACCAAGCATGACACGATTGTAAATCAATCCTAGCTTTGCTAACGAGCTTACGCGTATGCAGAACAGTCATTTACAACATCTGAGACAACTCGAGGCGGAAAGCATATTCATCCTGCGTGAAGCCGTGGCAGAATTCGCGCAACCGGTGATGCTTTATTCCATAGGGAAAGATTCTTCCGTGATGCTGCGGCTTGCGCAGAAGGCCTTTTATCCCGGCAAGATACCTTTTCCTCTGCTTCACATTGACACCAGCTACAAATTTCCCGAAATGATCCAGTTCCGGGACGATTACGCCCGGGCCATTGGCGCTGAACTGATTGTGCATTCCAATCGGCAGGCGCTCGAAGAAGGCGCCAACCCTTACGCCCTGGGAACCCAGAGATGTTGCGGATTGCTCAAGACGCGCGCCCTTCTCAATGCGCTGGCCGAAGGTGGCTTTGATGCTGCATTTGGTGGTGCGCGCCGTGATGAAGAGAAATCACGGGCCAAGGAACGCGTCTACTCATTTCGCGATGCGTCCGGACAGTGGGAACCCAGAAATCAGAGGCCGGAACTATGGGAACTGTACAATGGCCGCCACCACCAGGGTGAGAGCATCCGCGTCTTTCCTCTTTCCAACTGGACTGAGTTGGACATCTGGCTCTACATCGAAGCGGAAAAAATCCCCATTGTGCCTCTCTACTTTGCCCAGGAGCGGGAGGCTGTGGAACGCGGAGGACAGATTATTCTCACTTCATCCGGAGTGCGAATGCTGCCTGGAGAAAAGGCCAGAAAGGTCCGCTGCCGTATGCGCTCCCTTGGCTGTGCTCCGTGCAGCGGCGCAATTCGCTCCGATGCTGATACGGTGCCCCTCATCATTGAAGAGATGATTGCCTTTCGCCGCTCTGAGCGGGAGAACCGCGTAATTGACCACGACGAAGAAGGTTCCATGGAAACCAAGAAACGTGAAGGATATTTCTGATGTCTACTGCGATAGTAAACTCGCCAGCCACTGCCTTGCCTCTGGTTATGACGGTCCAGCTTCACACCGCAACGCCGGAGAAGTCGCTGCTTCGCTTTACAACAGCCGGTAGTGTTGACGACGGCAAATCCACTTTGATCGGGCGTCTCCTGTACGATTCCAAAGCGATCTACGAAGATCAGATCACTGCGGTGCAAAAGAGCGGGATCAACCGTTCAAGCGCGCCCATAGACCTCTCTCTCTTTACTGATGGACTGCGGGCAGAACGGGAGCAGGGCATTACGATTGATGTTGCTTACCGTTATTTTTCCACGCCAAGAAGAAAATTCATCATCGCGGATACACCGGGGCATGAGCAATACACACGCAATATGGTCACCGGCGCTTCCACTGCCAATGCTGCCGTGATCCTGATTGATGCAACCAAGGGCCTGCTTTCCCAGTCGCGCCGTCATATTTATCTGTCAGCGCTTCTGGGAATTGACCATGTCATCGCTGCCGTGAACAAAATGGACCTGGCAGGCTACGACCAAAATGTTTTTCAGAGAGTGGAGCAGGAATTTCAGGCATTTTGCCGGCAGTTCGGCATTCGAAACACATGTGTGATCCCTGTAAGCGCTCTCCAGGGCGAAAACGTAGTCGAACACGGCGAGCAGATGCAGTGGTACGACGGGCCTACCCTGCTGGAATTGCTTGAAAACATCCCAGACACCAATGCTCATCACTCCGCGGCACTGCGCTTTCCGGTGCAATATGTAATCCGCCCTGATGCAGCATTTCGGGGATTCGCCGGGCGGGTATGTGCAGGGACCTTGCGGCCAGGCGCGGCTGTGGTTGCGCTGCCTTCGGGAGTGAAAAGCAGGATTAAATCCATCATCAGCTACGATGGCGAACTCGATTCGGCCGGTACTGGCAGATCGATCACTATTACATTGGAGGACGAAATAGATCTTGGGCGAGGCGACCTCCTCGCCTGCCCGGATTCAATGCCCCAAGTTGGCACACGGCTACAGGCCAATCTCGTATGGCTTCATTCTGATCAGATGCGGCCGGGAAAGACTTTCCTGCTGAAGCATACGGGACGCACCATGCGCGCCACTGTCTCTTCGATCCAGCACTGCATTGACATCAATTCATTTTCTACCGTCAATGCAGCAACAACACTTCGCATGAATGACATTGCTTCAGTGATTCTGGAAACTACTCAGCCTTTGTACTTTGACCCCTATCAGCAGAACCGGACCATGGGCAGCTTCATCCTGATTGATCCAATGCACAATGCCACAGTTGCAGCGGGGATGATTGTTACTACTACGGGGCCGTCATCCAGCAGCAGGTCGCACGGAGAGGTGCAGTTACGTGAGCGCATACTGCGCAACGGCCATCCACCCGCCGCTGTCTGGCTGGTTGACCGGCCTGATCTTGCGGCGGCACTGGAAAGGGAAATCTTTGCCCGTGGCTGGCATGGCCAGATCCTTTCTGATGCCGAATTCGATCCTCATCAGTTAAAGGCCGTGGCCAGGGCGTTCCGAAATTCAGGAGCCATTACGGTACTGACAATTTCCGCCGGGACATACGGCATCCGGCATGAAATCGAAACCATTTTCGGCAGTGAGCATTTTATCGCTCTTTCTTCTTTGCCGGAAAAGCAATGCGATGCTTTAGCCGTGCTGCTACGGCACTTGCAGGCGGTCACAGGAGATGCGAATGAAAACCAAGTTGATTGAGATCGCTGAAAACTACACGGCAGAATTGTTAATGGATGCTGTCCTTGAGCAAAACCCAGGCAGGGCCTGCATTACCTGCAGTTTTCAAGCCGAGGATATGGTTTTGCTGGATTTTGTGCGCCGGCGTGTAGCTGACATCCCGGTCTTGTTTCTTGATACCGGATATCACTTCTCTGAGACTTATGCCTACCGCGATCGTATGGCTGCAGCATGGAATCTCAATCTGATCAATCTGCTTCCTGCCATTAGCGTGACAGAGCAGGAGCGCTCATTCGGGCGGCTGTTCACACTTGATTCCACGCGCTGCTGCCAGATCCGCAAAGTGGAGCCGCTGATGAGCACGCTCGAAAACTTTGACGTGTGGTTCACTGGCTTGCGCAGAGAACAATCTTCCACGCGAGCACATCTGAAGAAGATCGAACAACACCAACTGCCCAGCGGCAAACAGATTCTGAAAGTCAGCCCTCTGGCGGATTGGAAGTGGAGCAATGTCCTCCACTATACGGAGGAGCAACGCATCGAGAGAATTCCACTGTACGAGCAGGGCTATCTCAGTATTGGCTGCGAACCGTGTACCAGTCTTCCGGCAACGGGCGGCGATGCCCGTTCCGGACGATGGGCAGGAAAAAAACTTGAATGCGGCATTCATACCTTTACCGGGAGAAATGGTTAATGCAGGTTTTGATTGGATTTGTTATTGCGCTGATGGTAGGGCTCACCGGAGTCGGCGGAGGCAGCTTCACCACTCCCGCTTTGGTGTTGCTGGTGGGAATCTCTGGCGCCGAAGCGGTGGGCACGGCGCTGGTTTTTTCCACAGCAGTGCGCCTCATTGCAGCGCCGTTCTACATTTCGGGGAAGCAAGTTCATCTGCAATATCTGGGCTTGATGCTCCTGGGCGCCATCCCCGGAGTGCTGGGAGGAACCTATCTTCTGCGCAGTGTTACTGCGCGGCTTTCAACGCCCCTGGTGCTCGTAGTGATTGGCGTGATTCTGATCAGCTCCAGCCTGTTCACGTTAATGAGACGAAGATCGCCCGACAGCCCAGGCCAGAAACCCGCTTCGTGGCTGGCCTGGATCGGGCTTCCCATTGGGATCGAGACAGGGTTTTCTTCGGCAGGCGCCGGAGCTCTGGGGACTGTATTGCTATTCAACTTTTCCGGCCTTACTGCCGCTGAGGTGATTGGTACAGATCTGGTTTTTGGGATTGCGCTCGCATCCCTGGGGGCTCTCCTGCATTTTACTTTTGGTACGATCAGCGGCACGGTATTAAAGGCGCTGTTGTGCGGTGGAATACCCGGAGTCTTGCTCGGATGTGTTCTGGCCAGGCACGTACCATCTCATAGCCTCCGAAAAGCTATCCTCCTGTTGACCCTCATCATCGGCCTGCAACTCATTGTGGCAGGTGCGAGATCACTGCTTTAGTTCAGAAATCATTTCAACCCACAGCGAGAGCTGAAATCATGAACAGACGCATCGAAACTCCCTTCAACAGCATTGAAAATGCCCAGCACTATATCAAGCTCCTGGGCGAGACTGTCGCCGAAGCTAAAGGCGACATTGACCATGAGATTGAACTCGCCACGACTCAAAAGTCACAACGCCACGTGCAGGCC
Organism: Candidatus Angelobacter sp. Gp1-AA117; assembly: GCA_003223515.1. Classification (GTDB taxonomy): domain Bacteria; phylum Acidobacteriota; class Terriglobia; order Terriglobales; family Acidobacteriaceae; genus Angelobacter. The sequence goes on along the minus strand of QHVI01000061.1, from coordinate 24,187 downwards.
CTCCGTTTGGTGGAATACAACCTGGAGAAATTAGAAGGTTATCTGTCTGCTGTTGGCCGTACCTTGAATGACCTGCGTTCTTTACGGAGACTCTTACTGGAAGAAAAGCCAGTCGCCAGGAAAGCAGAGCATCCCCGACCAGCCACAATCTCGCAGCCGGCCGCGAATCCAGCCCCGGATTCGATACCACTCCGTTTTGGGAAATGGGGACGCTTGCAGAACGTCAATACAATACCGAGTGCTCGCATACGCGGACTGTGAATTTTATGATCTACATATCTGGTGCAACTTATCCAGACTTAACTCGCAGATCACCTGATCGCCACCTGACCTTCCAAATTCTGCGTACCACCGCAACCGGTTTTTGAGCCTGGCCGTCGAGCGTTGCAAGGTCATTGTCAGATCCTGCCTTCTGCCGCTTCTGAACCGCTATGAAAGGCTGAAGTATCTCTATGGCAACCATGAGTGTTGCTGCCGCAACTCCCATCACGCACCATCCGCTTCGGGACCGCTATTTCCGGCTCTGGTTCACAGGCAGCACCATTTCCCTGCTGGGCGACCAGTTCTATTACGTTGGCTTGCCGTGGCTCGTCATGCAGCAGACGGGCTCCGTAATGGCCATGGCAACCATGATGATGGCTGGCGCAATTCCACGTGCAGTGCTCATGCTTTTTGGCGGCGCGCTCAGTGACCGTATATCTCCGCGCAAAATCATGATTATGGCGGCGCTGGCACGCACTGTTTTTGTTGTGATCATCGGCATGATGGTGCTCTTGCATGTTTCATGCATGTGGCCGATGTATGTGCTGGCGGCGGCGTTCGGAGTTGCGGACGCATTTGATGCGCCCGCTGCCCAGGCTTTGCTGCATTTCATTCTGGAACCGAAACAGTTGGTGGCGGCCTCATCCGTGAGCCGGGTACGTACTCAGTTGACCTCCATTGTGGGGCCGGCGCCAGCCGGATTCGTTGTTAGAGTGATGGGGCCTTCCTGGGCATTTTTTCTGGACGCCGTCAGCTTTCTTTTTGTTGTTGGTACGCTGATCCACTTGCCCGATCCGCCGCGCGTCCAGACGGAAAAGAGACCTCTTCTGCACTCCGTCTTCGAAGGCTTCCACTATATAGGCAAAGATGTTCAGCTTCGTTCGGTCGTACTCCTGTCCCTGACTATGAATCTTTGCATTACTGGACCGACCCTGCTGGGCCTCACTTATCTGGCGAATGCCAGGTTTGGATCGGCTGCAATCATGGGCATTATGCTGTCTTTTTTTGCGGCCGGTAGCCTTATTGGCGCGCTGCTGGCCGGAATCTTTAAGCTCCGCCGCCGCGGAATCATGGTGATTTTAGTTTCTCTTACTCTTGTTTCGCAGCTAGCTGCCATGGCGCTGGTGAGCAGCCGCTGGACTATCACTTCTATATTGCTGGTGATGGGAATCAGCACAGGCCTGGCAAACGTCCACGCCATGGCCTGGATCATGGAGCGAATGGATGCTACGGTTCGCGGACGTGTCTCGAGCGTGCTAATGCTTTGTTCCGTCGGGATTGTTCCAATCTCGATGTTTTTAGCAGGCTTCCTGCTTGCCATCAGCCTCAAATTCATGTTCCTGCTTGCAGCATTCATATTATTGCTGGTCACATTAGTTGTAGCAGCACAGGCAGAAGTTCGCCGAATCCAGAGTGCGTACCCCTGAAGTGTGACAAAGCACCAGCTATACCAGATTTGAAGCGTGGCATCTAAATACCACGCTTTTTTATGGCCCCACTATCCAGGTTCTGCGCCTAAGCCGTTTTCGAAGCGTTAGACCGTTAGAGCGTTAGACTCTGCGCCAATGCGGGGATTTCCCTAACGCTTGGAGAATTCCTAACACTTTGAGTGTTAGGTCTGCCGGCTGGAGAGGGCCGGCAGAAGCGGAAGCATTTTCCGATGCGCTTACAGCGGAGGACAAGGCAGCGGTCCCGGGCAGCGAGAAAACTTTCATAGCGATAATCTCGGGCGGGCTCGGCATTGTTCCAATCAAGACAGCTTGGATATGCGGAGGACGAAGCTCGTGGGCCGAGGGCATGGAGCATCACGATGTTAGTAAACATATTATAGAAATATTACTATGTAAAGAAGAAAATTTCGGGGGGCAAATTGTGGATAACCGTCGACACGGAGCCAAAGCTTCGGCACAAACGCTAAACGCACTCCCGGTGCCACGCAAAAATGGCTGGTCACTTGTACGAGTCTCATCGGGACGGGACTGGTGATTCTGCCGATGCGCAGGTCAGCTCCACAAAATGTTCTTGTAGGTCGTTAACCAGCTTAATGGTCTTGCCATCGCCGGGAATGCCGTCCATCATCAAATTCATCCCGGCATGATGTTCGGGGGATTGCAGGACAGAGATGTGATAAACCGTTTCCCGAAAGCGGTAGTGCACCTTAAACTCTGTCCACTCCGCTGGAAAACACGGCGTTAAGGAGAGCTTATCGTCTTCCACTCGCAGACCTAATAATGACTCAATTATCAGCGTGTACATCCAGCCGGCAGATCCCGTATACCAGGTCCATCCGCCACGGCCAGTGTGCGGCGCGACTGCGTAGATATCAGCCGCCATCACATAAGGTTCTACCTTGTAGACTGCCATGGCTTCACTGGAAAGCGAATGATTTACCGGATTGATCATGCGAAACAGCTCCCACGCGCGTGTTCTGTCGCCCAGGGCGGCGAATGCCATGGCGGCCCAGATGGCCGCGTGCGTATACTGTCCGCCGTTTTCCCTTACTCCTGGAACGTATCCTCTTATATAGCCGGGATCAAGGTCAGACGTGTCGAAGGGCGGCGCCAGTAATTTGATCAGGCCATGCTCGCGGTCCACGAGCCGCTTGTCCAGAGAATCCATGGCGATGCGGGAACGTTGTGCATTGCCTGCGCCTGACAAGACAGACCAGCTCTGCGCGATGGAATCGATCTGACATTCGGGATTGGTAGCCGACCCCAGCGGCGAGCCATCATCGAAATACGCCCGCCGGTACCATTCTCCGTCCCAGGCATTTTGTTCCAAACTCTGGCGCAATTGGGCTGCTTCCGACAGGCAACGTTCGCAGAAAATGGAGTCACCGCGGCGGCGGGCCAGATCAGCGAAGCGCGTCAATACTTCATGCTGGAAAAATCCCAGCCAGATGCTTTCGCCGCTGCCATGCTCACCGACCAGGTTCATGCCATCATTCCAGTCACCGGAGCCGATTAAAGGAAGCCCGTGCACGCCTCTGTGGAGGCCGGCCTGAATCGCCCTGACGCAATGATCGTACAAAGTACCGGTGATTGCTGATCGTCCCGGAAGATCATAATAAGAATCTTCTTCCGGCTGTACCGGGCGGCCTTCAAGGAAGGCGACGGCTTCATCCAGCACTCCGGTATCGCCTGTGGCAACAACGTAGCGGCAAACCGCCAATGGCAGCCACAAATAATCGTCTGAGCAATGGGTGCGTACTCCCCGGCCGAAAGGGGGATGCCACCAGTGCTGGACATCTCCTTCACGGAATTGGCGCGAGGCGCAAAGCAGGAGCTGCTTGCGGACCAGGGCTGGTTCAGCGTACACCAGCGCCATCACATCCTGAAGCTGGTCGCGGAAACCGAAAGCGCCACCTGATTGGTAATATCCGCTACGGCCCCATAGACGGCATGCCAATGTCTGATACAAGAGCCACCCGTTGGCCATCACGTTGATTGACTGGTCAGGTGTATCCACATTCACTGTGCCGAGAGTATGTGTCCAGTAATGCCATACTGATTCCAAGGCAGTGCGGGCCGCCTCACCGCTGCCAAAACGCTCAATGAGTTTTACGGCGGTTGCAGCATTTTCTCCCGCGCCAAGGATGAAGACGATCTCAAACTGCTGGCCATCCAGCAGTTTGAAAGGAACGCAGATGGCGGCGCATGGGTCCAATCCCGGGCCAAGCTTTCCGGACAACCGTGTCTTATACATGCCGGCTGGGTTCGACAGTATTCCGTTGCGGCCGAGAAACTCTGTCCGGTCTGCCGTGAACGTTGTTGCTGTCTGGTTTGTGTGAAAAAAAGCGACCCTGCCGGGAAACTCTGAGTTATATGCGTTGCGGGCGAACACCGCTCCGGTCACCGGATCAGCCTCAGTCAATACGTGCATGACTGACTTGGGGCGCGTGTCTCCCAGCACCCATTCCACATACCCGGTTGCGGAGAGGCGGCGGCTACGGCCGGAGTTGTTGCTCACTTTCAAAACTGAGAACTTTACCGCAGCATCCAGCGCGACATACACCTGTAGCTCTGAGCTGATGCCGTCTTCGGTGTGCTCGAAGGCGCTGTAGCCGAAACCGTGGCGGGTCACATAAGGCCCTGTTCCGCGGGCTGGAAGCGGCGTTGGCGACCAGAAATCGCCACTCTCTTCATCCCGCAGGAAAAATGCTTCGCCGCTGGCGTCGGTCACCGGATCGTTATGCCACGGAGTGAGGCGGAACTCGTGGGCATTTTCGCTCCACGTATAGGCTGAGCCACTCTCAGAGATGACCGTGCCAAACTCCGCGTTTGCTATCACATTCACCCAGGGCGCAGGGGACATCTGATCATGGGCCATGGTCATCACGTATTCGCGCCCATCGCGAGTGAATCCACCCAGCCCGTTGAAATGAATCAAGTCGCGGGACGGCAGCTCATCACTACCAACGTGCCCACCATCGCGGCTGGAGCTTCTGGTCCGTACACGCGGAACTTCAATTTCCAGGGCGCGGCGGGTACTGATCTGGGTGTGCAACGGGCCACGCGCATCGGTGATGATGACCCGCGCGACGGCTTGAAAGAGGATCCGGTCTTCATTCGATATCTGTTCTGCGACCCGGACAAAGATCTCTCCCCGTCCCGCGGAGCTGGCCAGGATACCTGCCGCCACCAAGTCCATGATCCTCTCCTGCAGCAGTTGCCGGTATCCGGCGTGATCCTCATTCCAAATGACCAGATCAACCGCAAGTCCTTTCAGCCGCCAGTACGCATGGGCTTGCACCAACTGGCGGATCAGGTCAATGTTGGCAGCATCTCCAATTTGCAGCAATACAATGGGCAGGTCGCCGGAAATCGTATAGCCCCACAGGCCCGACTGCCCACGGCGGTTATTGCCCAGCACAGAAGGTTCGGCCCGCAGCGATGAGTTGCCATAGAGAATGGAACCGGCAAGCCGTCCAAAACTCTGCGCGTCCGTCTCGGTAGCATTGAGTTGCCGCAAGACCACCTGCCCGTGCGTCCATGCGAGATCAAAGACCCGGTCTGCCAGATGGCGGTCCTGATACTTGTCCACCAATTGGAGGCAACGGTCGCGAGTCTGGCCGACACCGGAAACCAGATTGGCAGTGGCGGATTGGCCAGGCTCCAGAATGACGTGATAGCGGATGGCAACAATGGGATCCAGGACCGATCCCTGGCTGGCCGACAAAGACGCCGTACCGCTCATTGCCTGGGGGTTGGCTACCGTTCGTCCCCGTCCGATGAATCGCATGCGGTCGGTTTCGTAGGACACCGTCCCAACATCCGCGCCATGGACGACCATGAGATGGAACATCCACGGCGCCTGCTCGTGGCGAGACCGGGCCCGCCGCGTGCAAAGAATTGCCCGGCGCTGCTCCAGTATCTCGGTTTGCACGAAGAGGTTGCTGAAAGCCGGATGCAGAACATCTGCGGCAGGTGAGGCCAGAACAACTTCGGCGTAGCTGGTTATCTCGATCACCCTGCGTTTGCGGGCGCGGTTGGTGAGCGTGACCCGCCGCAATTCAATGTCGTCCTCCGGAGAGACGGCAATCTCCGTATGGGCCTCCAGATCTCCCTCACGGCAGCGGAACTCGACCTTGGCTTCAGAGAAAATGGCCTCATACGATTCCAGAGGTTTCACAGTTGGCTGATAGGCAGAAGACCAGAACTCGCCTGTGGCAACGTCGCGGATGTAGCAGAAAGTCCCCCAGGGATCGCGAGTGGTGTCTTCACGCCACCGGGTCACCGCCATGTCCTTCCACCGGCTGTAACCACCGCCTGCATTGCTGACCATCACGTGGTACCTGCCATTCGACAGCAACTGCACCTCCGGAATGGGGGTGTTGGGGCTGGCAAAAACGCGCACTGGGGTATCGAGTTCATCCGTGATCCTGCGGCTCTCAGGAAACTCGTCCGGTGCTGAATAGAGGGCTGTTGCTTTAGGGACTTTTTCTTGCAGCAGCAGCGCGGTAGCCTGGAATATGGGAACAGATTCAAAGCGGCGCTGCATCGGCCGGTCCAGGAGAACATGGGAGAGGCTTAACAAACTCATCCCTTGATGATGGGCCATATACGACCGGACAATCGCATTGGACTGTCCCCGGGGCACTCGCGAGGGAGTATAGTCAATGGCTTCATAGAAGCCATATCTGCCTTCTGCACCCGCAGCCGCCAGCCTTTGTAAGTTCGTACAGGCCCGCTCGGGAGCCACCATCAGCGCCAAACTCGAAGCGTAAGGCGCGATTACCAGGTCCTCAGCCAACCCGCGCTTCAGGCCGAGACCAGGCGCCCCAAAGGCGCGGTATTGATAATTCATGTGCGTATCAAGCACGTTGTATCCGGATTCGGAGATTCCCCAGGGCACGGCCCGCGTCATGCCGTATTCAATCTGCCTCTCCACTGCCGCCTTGTAACTCTCATCGAGCAGCGTGTTTTCATAACTCGGCATTACCAGCAGCGGCATGAGGTATTCAAACATTGATCCGTCCCATGAGAGGAGAGTTGGTCCGGCCACGGAGTTGGTAAGCTGGCGGCCCAGCGAAAACCAGTTTTCTTGTGGGACCTGGCCCTGGGCGATGGCCACAAAACTAGCCAGTCTTGCTTCCGATGCCAGCAGATCGTAGTAACTCGAATCCCGGCGCCGTTCGCTGACGTTGTATCCAATCGTCATTAAATGACGTGCCTCGTCGTAGAGGAAGTCGTACTCGATCCGCGCAAATTCCTTACATTGCCGGGCGAGGCGCTCAATTTCCGCAAGCCGGTCCTGGGCACGATGACTCGCTTCGCCGATGAGCAGTTTCACTTCATCCAACCACTTGCGCACGGCCACGTCAGGGTTGCTTGAGTGTTCGATGACTGAGAGGAATTCCGAATCCCACGTTGCCAGCTCATGCAGGGTGGGAACTTTGCTTAGATCAAATCCATTTAACTCATTCGGCGGGTGCGCAACCACAGCCCAGGGGGCGAGGAAGGTCAGGTCTTCAAGAGCAGCGTGGATCTGGCCGACAAAGGCATCGGCCCACCAACCCGCCTGGTTTTCTCCCAGTTTTTTAGCGCTTTCATTCATTTGTGCGGCTGCTGTGCCAAGCAGCTCAAGGCACGAGCGGGCAGATGATAAGGTGATTGGTGGAGACAGACACAAGGCATCCAGTTGCTTAAGCAGGTCAACAGCCTGAAGACGCGTAGACTTTGCCGCTTCAGTATCTTGAGAAGAAGTTTTTTTCACGATGTCTTCATTGCAGCAATCCAGCAAGGCCGCCAGAGCATCGTGAAGGCCGCGAAACAAATGTGGGGCAAGTATCTTCTGGTCCGCGAGGCCGGCAAGACCCGGCTCTAAGGTCAGCATGTGAGCAACCAGATTTCCGCTGTCAACAGTAGAGACATAGAGAGGCGAGAGGGGTTTCAGTGTCTGCGTCTCATACCAGTTATAAAAGTGTCCTCGATGCCGCTCCAATAACGCCATGGTCTGGAACGCCTGGCTGGTACGGTGAAGCAACTGTGCCGCTGTAAGATAGCCAAAGTCATAGGCAGAAAGATTGGCGAGCAAGGCCAGTCCCATGTTGGTGGGTGAGGTGCGGTGAGCCACGGCCGGCACGGGGCCCTCTTGATAGTTGTCCGGGGGAAGCCAGTGGTCTTCTGCACTGACGAACTTCTCAAAAAAAGACCAGGTTTTGCGTGAGAGTTTCCGGAGGAAAAAGGTCTGTTCACGAGAGAGGCTTACTGTGCGGCGGGCCAGCGGCCGGCTGATCCACCACGCCATCGCCGGGGATGCAAACCAAGTCAGTAATATCGGGGCCGCTATGGCGAGGCTTGCTGGCCTGAGCATGCCTATGCCAATCAGGCCAACTGCTGCCAGAGCAGGTGCAAACCACATGCGGCGAAAAGTCTCCGCAAGGCTGGACCGGTTCTTGTGCTTGTGCTCGCTGGATGCATTCCATTCCAGAAGCCTTCGATGCGAAAAAAGCATCCGCCATACAGCCCGGACAATTGCGTCAAGGCTGAAGAAAGCTTCATACGGAGCGCAGGCAAATGTGAACAACCCCTGGGCGAAATGCCGGCCGAAAGAACGCATGGCTTCGGACATGTGCAGTTTTGCCGCCACATCTTCTGGTTTCTGGAGCAGGTCAAGGACAAAGCTGAACAGAATAGGAACAAAGACCATTGCGAGTACCGCCAGGCTCCACGTCCAGACGGGCGATAACTGCAGCCAGATGAAAAGCAACAAGAGGACCAGTGAGGCTGGCACAAGGCTGCGGCGCAGATTGTCCAGGATTTTCCATCGAGAGAGGACGGAAAGAGGATTTTTCACCGCCCTATGCTGCGGACCGGGCACGCGCGGCAGTATCCAGCGCGCGATCTGCCAGTCACCGCGAATCCAGCGGTGACGCCGGGCCACGTCCGCGTCATACGTTGCCGGGTAGTCCTCATAGAGTTGTACGTCATTCAGGAGAGCGGACCGCGCATAACAGCCTTCGATAAGGTCGTGGCTGAGAATGCGATTTTCAGGAAAACGGCCGCCCAGTACCTGCTCGAAGGCATCCACCTCATAGATTCCCTTGCCGATGAAAGAACCCTCGCCGAAAACATCCTGGTAGACGTCGGATACCGAGCGCGTGTATGGATCAATGCCCGGTTCGCCACTCCAGAGCCGGGCATAACGCGAACGATTTGTGCCCGGAAGACTCACGGCCACAGAAGGCTGCATGATGCTGTAGCCCTGGACAACGCGCCCTTTGGTGTTGTCATAAATGGGCTGGTTGAGAGGGTGGGCCATGGCTCCCACGAAATCAAATACCGAGTCGCGCGGCAACTGCGTATCAGTATCCAGGGTAATCACATAGCGGACGCTTCGCAGGGCCGCCGTTTTTCCCACAATGCGCGAAAAATGATCGCCCGGCTGGCCGCGCAGGAATGAGTTTAAGTTCTCGAGTTTGCCTCGTTTGCGCTCGTAACCCATCCACATTTGCTCGCCTGGATTCCAGCGCCGGGGCCGATGAAAAAGAAAGAAAGTATCCATTTCCTGGCGACTGTACTTCCTGTTCAAATCTGTGATTTTTGACTGAGCAAGATCCAGGAGGGGCCCGTCTTCCGGCAGGCTCTCGCAATCGGCATCGCGAAAATCCGACAGAAGACAGAAATGGACATTCTCATCGCGGTTGGCTAGAAAACGGACCTCCAGCGCTTCCACCAGGTCCCCAACGCTCTCCGGAGTTGTAAGCAGGGTTGGAACCACGACCAGGGTGCGGAACTCAGGCGGTATTCCCTGGGCAAAGTCCATGCGCGGCAGCAGGTCTGGCACCGCCAGCTTGGTCATCAGCCAGTTAAACACTGTGACAACAAACTGGCTCACAACCATCAACGTAAGGACGGTCACAACTCCAAGGGTTGAATCTCGCGTGATATTGGCGTGCGCTTTTACGATCAGGAGCCGGGTGAAAAGAGCTGTGGCTACCAGGATCGGGCCTAAATACAACAGCAAGGGATGGCGCCGGCTTATGGTTCGCAAAGACCGTAAAATGGATCCTTGCATCGCCACCGACTGTTCGAGCGTTTCGCGCCCTGCTCCAATCAGATAAAAACCGACGTGCCCGGCGTAGCTTTTTTTCTTCTCCCAACTCTCATGCGCCAGTTGGACTGCTTTACCGGCCACCTCGCCTTCTGATGAGTGACTGTGCATGGCGATCTTCTCAACCACGTGGCGGTAGCGGTCGCGGGTGGCAAAACTCATTTTGCCGTATACACCCTGGGGATCCTCGCGGAGCGTGCGCTCGACAATGCTCATGGACTCGACGAACTCACGCCAGTCGGTGGCATCCAGGAACCTGAGACTGGCGATGCTGTTGCTGATGGAGACCTGATCGGTGGCTTGCCTCTGGTTCTCGGACCGCACCAGTTTTTCAATCGTTGTCCCGGACTCTGAGAGCCGCTGCTCAATCCAGGTCAGCGGCAATGCCAATGCGGGACCCTGTCCCTGCAAACGGCGCGCCAACTCCGCAATAAATGAACTCACCATTGGGGGATGGGAACGCGCCATGTCCGCGATTACAAGAATCAGGTTCTTTGGATCTTTTTCCGCAACTTCCGTCATCTTGTCTGCCCAGGTGTTAGCCAGGTTGCGATCCAGCCTGTCGGCGGCAATCAGTGCGGCAACGCGCCTGAGATTCTCGATCAATGCAAGCCGCAGCATGATGGGAATGGCCCATAATTCTCCTAACTTCAGGGGCCGGATGGTCTGGTAAGCCGCCACGAACCCACTGAGACTCTCGGAATCCAGCCGGGCATCTCCGTGTGAGATCGTCTCCAGAGCCAGGTCGTACACGCGCGGCAAACCTGCCGATGGCCCGTTGAGCAGGCGAGGAAGCGCCTGGCTGTAACCTTTAGGTAAATGTCTCCTGGCAGTCCGGATATGCTGTTCGATCAAATAGAAATTGTCGAGCAGCCATTCCCCGGCGGGCGCGATGCGCCGGTTCGTTTTAATCGCGGTGGTCAGAAGATGACAGGTTTCATTCAGTACCCTTTCATTACCTGCTAATCTCGACAAAAGCTCGTCCCGCGCACGCCCCTGGGCGACCGCGTGAGAGGCCGCCAGGATTTTGCCATATTGCTCCATCTGCTCTCTGCTGAACAGCTCTGAGCGCAGAGGTGCTTCTCCTCCGTCCGGCCTTGTCTCCCAAAGCCGTTTGCGCAGGAGTGTCCCGATTTGCCGCAAATTCCCGTGCCTCTGCCAGCTATTCAAATGAATTGTCTCTCTGAAGAAAACGCGCCTGCTGGTGCAACTCTCCTGCCGGAATTCTCAATAGTCACGCGAAATTCAGGGATGGAAAGCCGCACTTTGTACTCTATGCTATAGCAAGAAAGGGCGTACGATGCTGCCGCAGTCAGGCAGGACTAAAAGCGAGTAAACGCCGGATATGCTGGCATTTACTTCTTACAGGCCACTGGCACTGCGGCGTATCCACGAGCAATCGGAGCGCACTTCGCCGGTGCTAAATAGAACCGGTTATCCGCGGCTGGCAATTGCGCTGTGCTGGTCGCAAGTTGACGCTTAAGCGGGATGTTTGAGGGGAATCCGATGGCTTCTACTTCTGCACGCGGTCACAAGTGTGGTTGCGATATTCTTCGCCATCTTGGCAAATCAATTGGCATTTGTGACAGCGGATGGGTCCTTTAACCACCGCTTTGGGACGAGGAACCTGGGGACCAATCATCTTAGTTTGACTCATATCTTAAGACTACTCTTTTTTCTGTTGTCATGTTGAGTCAATTAGGGATTGCTGGGCATCTTGCGTCCGTGCAATCTAAAGCTGCCCTTTCTCCCTGTCCAGTCTGCGGGCTTCCAGGACAGACACAGCAGCTCTCTGATTGCTTTCTTTCCAAATCTGGTGCATGATGCGTGCCTGCTCCCTGCTCAATTGGTGCCCAGTATCTTTCAGTGGCGGCCATATCCCCTTATCTATTCGCTCTTTATCGTCTCTCATAGGCGGATTATGGCAGACCGAAACTACCCAAAATGGTCACTTTTGCACGCAACGGGGACAATTCAGCAATAACACTGTCAGGACGCGATTTATCTTTGGTCCTGGCAGTTTGGACGTTCAATAACATGTATAATCAAATTTCCCGTTAAGTGATTCACCAGCGGTCGGCGAGCCGGTCCAGCCTTAATAGCGACAACCCACCTCACAGAAACCAGTCAATCTTCTCAGCAGGAACATCCAAGAAACAAAGGAAAATAACATGGAACAAGGAATCGTGAAGTGGTTTAACGACGCGAAAGGATTTGGATTTATTACCCGTAACAGTGGCGATGGAGATGTATTTGTGCATTTCTCCGCCATCCAAGCCAGCGGATTCCGCAGCTTGCCGGAAGGCCAAGCCGTAGAATTCACCGTCACCCGCGGCCCAAAAGGCTGGCAGGCGGAGAACGTAAAAGTCCTGTAGACCAGGATCACTGCCCGGATTTGCGCACCGCGTTCCGGGCGGTCCTGTGTCTGGGAATTTCACGCGCGGCCTCAATCTGAGGGCCTGTTGAAATTGGTCGTCCCATCCTGTTACGGGATGCCGCGTGCGATTTCTCCTCCCCGATCTATTTTTCTGACCTTTCATTCACCGGACTGGAAACCAGAAGTGTGCACTATATGCTGCTATAACATGCGTTCCAGCTTCCCTGGAAAATATAAGTTGCTTTGACAGAGGTGGACGACTAACCTTAAGGAAGTCGCACGCATCTCTTCCGTCGTACCTCTGGATTGATTGCTCCACTCTCGCGGCGGGCTTCCTGCGCAACCGATGTAATAGCGGACCCTCAGCCTGCACGTCTCTCTATTTTGCCACTCCGCCTTAAGGGGTCGTATTTGGGGGACCGTCACATTAGAAAGGTGCCGTTTTATGGATGTAACCAGTATTTGTGTTGGCGTTTTTTTCGCTTTGGTCTCAGTGTTTTCCATCTTTCGCCTGTATAGAAGCGGAGCAGTACAGGTCCAGGTGCCAGGGTATCGATCGCAAACGATATGCCGGGCCTGCGGCTCCATTACACCCTGCTCTGAATCACGTTGCTTACAGTGTGGAAAGCTGCGGTCGGCATGATGAATAGCGGCCGTGTGCCTGGGTTTTATCATTTCCACTTCATCGGCGCGCCATGCGTTTGATTACCAGGACTTTGGTGTTCACCGCTGGAGTGGTGCGAACGGTGTTGGGCGCTGCCACATGGCTGTGCTCGCGGGCCATGCCCAAGTGCATCCATAGCGATTACAGTTATTCATTCCCAAGGACTGTCGCCGGCAAAACGACCCGCACCTGTTACAAGTGCGGACACAGGCGCGAGTACGACATGGTGACTATGCGCTTCTTGACAGGGCACTTTGTCAGCACCTCGTGAAACTTAGCTGACGGTCTCTTCACGTGTCTGTGAAATGTTTCAGCCCCACCCTGGTTGATGCGGAAAAGGACCACCTGATGTCCAGCAGTCAAGATGCTGGTTGCAGCAGGACAGGCGGATTTTTCAAGACAATACTTTCAACTACAGAATAAGAAGACCATGTATCAGTGGATGTGAGCGCCATCACCGCGCTTTGTGATTTGACGTTTCACAAAGTGAAGAAATTCCATCTGCGCTTATAGAGCTTGATCGCTTCGGCACGGCGTCCGGCATGGCGATATGTCATTCCCGGATAATGCAGCGCTTCCTCACTCTGAGGACTCAGCTCGGTGCATCGCTAAAAGCCCATGCAGCGTCGTCCCACCGGTGAGCGCCATAGTATGCCTTCACCTAAGAGTAAAAATGCCCGATAGTTGTCTGGTTTGAAGTACACCGCGCGCTGCAAGGATCAACCGCTTGGTGCAGTAGCTGGGCAAATCTGATTTAGCCATCAAGAGAAGATGCACTCACGTTGTCTGCGCGGTTGCTGAAGCTTTGATTGCAATTCTCTTGGTATCGCTCAGGTCTTCCTCCAGCATGGCGAGCAACGCAATGGTGACAGACAAAATCACCGGCCCCACAATCAATCCAACCACGCCAAACAACTGCACGCCACCCACAAGAGCGAAGAAGGCCAGAATGGGATGAAGATGCAGGCTTTTATGAATGATGACTGGACGCACAACATTATCAACCGTCCCAATCACAGTCGCTCCCAAAGCCAGCAGGACTACGAATTTTATAAAATGGCCAGTAAGCAGAAGCGCGACCGAGGCGGGTAGCCAGACGATGGAACTTCCAAGGATGGGAACCAGCGAGAACACCCCCGTAACCGCGCCCCACAATACTGGTGAATCGATTCCCAAGGCCCAGAAGCTCAGACTGGTAAGCGTACCCTGGAGAGCGCCCACCACAAAGCAACCGTAAACATTTGTAGTTATGGTTGAGGTAATACGAGTGCGGAGTTCAGACCACCTCACGGCGTCCATGGGGAGCACATGCCAACCAGCAGTAAATTCTACGTAGTGGACCAGATAGCAATCACAACGCCTGATAATGTAAGCGCACTGGATGCCAGGTCCCAACCATCACTCACGCTGGTCACCTGCTATCCGTTCCATTACATCGGCAACGCTCCCAAGCGATACATTGTGGAAGCGTCATTGCGTGAATAGGCGGGGAGAAGCTTCCAGGCAATTGCAGTTCCATCCTGAACACCAAGCTGTAGTTTGGTTTGCAATGTGTCAGTGAGCCATGACTTTCGGTGCGCTGTCTGCGCCCAACGTTATTGGATAATCTTCTTCTACGGAGTTTACTCAAGCCGCCACTGCCGGCGTCCGCACTACCTCTACTGAACATGGGGCATGACGCGTGATGGCTTCCGAAACGCTGCCCAGCATGAATCGATCCAGCCCCTTTCTTCCATGCGAACCCATCAAGATCAGGTCTGGGTGCCAGCTTTGCGCACAGTTGAGAATCACGTCCCGAGCATCGCCTTCTTCCACCTGGCTGGAAACTTTGAAACCGGCTGCTTCCAGCCGTTGTACCGCGCGAGCGGCCAGCGCTTCACCTTCACTGCGCCATTGCTGGACGATTGCAGTGTAATCCTGGGGAAATATGGGTCCCATGCCATAACTATAGGAAATAGGCATCAGTTTACCTGATTCAATAGCGTGCAAAACCAGCACTTCGGTTTCCGCGGGCCTGGATTGTTTGATGAGACTTTCCACGGCTGAACTGGAACAGGTTGAATCATCGATTGCCAGCAGGACTTTCATAGTGCATCTCCTTTTTTCCATACTCTATTCAACCCCGGGCAGCTTAACTGCGCTGTGACAAGCATCACAAGCTTGCTTTACTCTCCCCAGGAGTTGGCGCTGGCGCCACGGCTGGTGCGCATTTCTCCAGCAAAATGCAGGATTCGCGCTCCGGACGCCGATGAAATCTCCAGGCGCACTGGCCAGCCTTGGGGATTGCGATACCCCCGAAGCTCGGTAGGGCCGGTCATATCCAGCCTTATCTTGCGGGGCTTGCCCTCCATCACAACCGTAACAGCAGCCACTCCATTCTTCAGGATGTGGCTCGAGAGTTCTTCAAACGCGAGGCCGTGCGCCTCTGCTACAGTTTCGCTGCCGGTGTCCTCATCGCGGCGTTCTACACTGACCAGGATTCCATGGGATTGCTGTGTGAATGCTTTGCAGAAAGCGGGCCATTTCTCCGGTGAGATCTTCTCACTGGAAACACTGTCCAGTGGAGAGGCAGCCGTGGTATATGTGTCAGTTTTCATGGATTCATTGTAAGCATCAGTTGGCTTCAAAGATGTGATGC
Source organism: Candidatus Angelobacter sp. Gp1-AA117 (assembly GCA_003223515.1). Classification (GTDB taxonomy): domain Bacteria; phylum Acidobacteriota; class Terriglobia; order Terriglobales; family Acidobacteriaceae; genus Angelobacter. The sequence goes on along the minus strand of QHVI01000061.1, from coordinate 8,692 downwards.
TTATCACTTCCTCGTGCTGTTCTGAATCCAGCGAACACGCTCAATGAGCGCTCCTCCATTTGATCGGCGGGAAGATTTTGTTTGTGGCTTGGGCTGTATTGAAAAGGTTTAATCACCGAAGCAAATACCTGTGGCTCTGGCTATGCGGACTAGTTCTCCATGCGGGTCAACGCAGCGGGTGATGCGCACAGCCTCGGCAATATCTGCCTGTCCGATTGCGCCATGGGTCAGGCATACCATCTTGCCAACCTCTCCCTGGGCAACCAGGTCAATTGCCGCTGCGCCAAAACGCGTGGCTAGAATGCGGTCGAACGGAGAAGGCGCTCCTCCGCGCTGAATATGGCCCAGCACTGCCACGCGGGTTTCACGCCCCGTACAGCGCGCCAGGCCTTCAGCCACCCAATTTGCAGCCATGCCAGGCTGCGGGTGCAGACGCTTTCCGGTACTCGAGCCACTTCCGCCCGCTGCTGGAATATCGATTCCTTCAGCAACTACCACGATAGTGAACGTCTTCCCCGCTTTCTCACGCTGTCGTACACAGGTGCAGATTTTCTCCAGATCAAAAGTGATTTCAGGTATAAGGATGGCGTCGGCGCCTGAGGCCAGGCCAGCCTCAAGGGCAATCCAGCCTGCCTCCCTACCCATGACTTCGATGACCATGATTCGATGGTGTGACTCTGCCGAGCTGTGTACTTTGTCGATGGCCTCAGAAGCAGTGTGAAGAGCGGTATCGAACCCAATACTGATTTCGGTTGCGTTGAGATCATTATCAATGGTTTTGGGAACACCTACGAGGTTGAGCCCTTTGCGGTATAGTTCGAGAGCGATCCGCATGGTCCCATCGCCACCGACGACAATGAGACCATCCAGACCAAGCTCATGGGCATTCCGGATGACCCGGTCACTGAAATCACAGACATTTTCTTTGCCGTTTTCCGGGACCCGGTAAGCCAGGGGATTGCCGCGATTGGTTGTCCCGAGGATCGTTCCGCCGCGAGCCAGGATTCCGCTGACGTCCTCTAATTGGAGTTCGCGATACCGGTTTGGCCAGATCAGGCCATCGAAGCTGTCTTCGATCCCGATCACGCGCCATCCATATTGCAGGATGGCCGACTTTACCACTGCCCGAATCACGGCATTCAATCCGGGACAGTCACCGCCGCCGGTTAAAATGCCGATCGTTTTAGCAGAGTTCATTGTTTCTGTTTCCCGATAGTAAAGCCGCCTCACGTCCGCGATTTGGGCCAGGCTCTTCGGGAATTCTGCCTTGCACTCGGATCGCCACCTTCAGCACTCCATCGCGTTGCGCAGCAAAAAGCTCGTAGGCTTCTGTGATGCGCTCCAGCGGAAACGTATGGGTGAGCAGCGGGGTCAAGTCTACACGACGGTGCGCAACCAGCTCCATGAGCCGGCGCATACGCTCTTTGCCTCCCGGACAGAGTGTAGTCACAATCTTGTGATCGCCCAGTCCGGCGGCAAACACTTCCAGCGGTATGGAAAGCTTGCCGGAATACACTCCTAGGCTGGAAAGGGTTCCACCAGGCCGCAGGACACGCAGTGCATTTTCAAACGTGGCTTGCTGGCCAAGGGCTTCAATGGCCACGTCCACACCACGGCCATTCGTCAGCCGCAGGATCTCCTTCACTGGATCAATCTCATTACTGCTTAACACAACGTCAGCGCCCATCTTTTTTGCCTCTGCCAGCCGTCCGGGATTTGGATCCACCACGTAGATGCAGTTTGCGCCATGCAAGCGGGCACCCGCGGTTGCGCACAGCCCAATCGGGCCTTGCGCGAAAATGGCGACGGTGTCGCCTATCTTTACCGGCGCGCTTTCTGATGCAGAAAAGCCGGTGGAAGCAATGTCTGCCAGCAGCACCACTTCTTCGTCACGCAGATGTTCGGGGACCTTCGCCAGGTTTGCCTCAGCATTGGGAACCAGCACATACTCAGCCTGGCAGCCGTCGATAGTGTTGCCGAATTTCCATCCGCCGATTGGGCCGCCGCACTGTGACAGGTCGCCGCTCAGGCAGGCATTACACTGGCCGCAGGGCGTGATAGCGCCTATGAGAACGCGGTCGCCTTTCGTGTAGCCGGTAACTCCCGGCCCAAGCTCGTGAATCACTCCCACAGCTTCATGCCCGATGATCAGGCCCGGTTTCACCGGGTACTCGCCTTTCAAAATGTGCACGTCAGTGCCGCAAATCGTGGTCAACGTAACGCGCATCACGGCTTCACCATATTTCGGCCGCGGGATTGGAACTTCCTCAACCGCGATTTTATTTGCTCCTCGAAACACCAAAGCTTTCATGGTTGTGGTTGCCGTCTTTGCAGTCACGCCAACATTGTTTGCTGTTATCTCTGCTGTTGCCATCATCCACCATCCTTCTACCCTTTAGTTGACCCCTTTGTCGGCGCCAGTGCTGTGACACGGGTCACATGGTATACAGGCGAGACAGTGGATTACGGATGATTTCCGCGCACCCGGAATGGCAGCCTGAAGGTATGCACCAGTTCCGGCCAGAACTCGCGCAATACGTCAAAGCCTGCGTCCGTGCCAATACTTACAGCGATGCGTGATGCCGCGGGACCGATTCCGCGGCGGTTTCCCGGATGGTAGGTATTAGCCAGCGCCGTGGAAGCAGTGGTGCCGAGCCATTCAGAAAAATTAAGCATGGGTTTGCCGGAATCGCTGCGGGCCACAAAAATGTGGGACAGAGCATGGCCGAGCCTGTGGCTTATGGGTCCTTCAAACTTTCGATAGTAGCGGGGATCCTGACGGAAGATAACCGGGAAAGCAAAGGTGTGAAAGAAGTCTTCAGAAGCGCTGTCCGCCAGCGCCGCAGCATAGTGTTTACCGTAACCGGCCATTCCCTGGCCGAAAGAAGGGTCATTGTTCTGCGCCTGATCCAGGCCGGCATTGAATGCCGCCCCCACAAACGTTACCGGCTCAACCGTATTGTTGAAGGACAGGCGAAATTTGTCTGCGGAGCTAAGGCTGCAAAGCTTGTGTCCTTTGCCAGAACGGGGCTCGTGGACAGTCTTGATTTCCAGCTTGCGGGAAAAATATGTCACCGCCTTGTTCAACGGACCCTCATAGTCTGCGGCAGAAAAGAGGGGAGCAGGTTCCACACAGGGCGTTGCCGCCGTACTCGAGGTATTCGGCCTGTGATCGGGAGCATTCGTCTGCACCATCACTGGATGATTTGCTGCCATGACAGCAAACAAAAGACATCCGCTAAGTCTCTCCGTGGTCCGGCGCAAATAAGCCACTCTGTTCTGTGTTAACTCTGCCAAAAACATTTCACCAGCATAGATTATGGGGCCAAGGCGCATACCGGTACGTGACCGGCATCACGCAGCACAGTGCATTGTGACGTGTATCACCGCGCCCGGTCAGGCGAACAGGGCATGCTGGTTCCAGGAGACGCATCATGTTGAAGATCAAAGTCTGGTTCTGGTCGCTCGGCTCCTTCTTCCTGCTCACATTCTGCCTGTTCGTGGCCTGGAACCTTGCTGCGAGCAATCCTGCGTACATCCGGCTACTGGAAACCTTCTTGCCCGGATTCAGGTGGATTACGCCCGTGCGATTCGTTGTGGGAGCGCTGGAGAGCTTTATCTATGGAGCGTATATCTCATTGCTCTTCGTTCCTATTCATAATCTCTTCTATCGCATGCACCACCCGCAAGCGAATGTGAAGACCAGCAAAACAGCGGCTTGATCAACCAAGAGGAAGTCAGGCGACGCTCTGTTGCCCGGCCATTTCTAACCCGATTGCGTGGTGACGTGCGTCACTGTCATCTGCGTCTGCTGAAGAGATGCCAAATTGGACCGCGCACTGGCGGTACACCGCTAGAGCAATCCCCGCAAAGCGGTAAGGCTAATCGCGAAAAGTTTCATAAGGCTTTGATCAGAAATCCTTCGCAATACTTCGTGCCTTTGTATTGCTAACGTTCGAATTCTTCTCTGCTTGCGACGAATTCTCCCGGGAGCCAAGGGCGCGTGCGGTCCATAGGGAGCAACACACCGCCAAATTCAATACATTATCAACACTTTTGTTACCTCTGCGTCCTCTGCGCCCTCTGCGGTGAAAGCTTTTGGTTGTGGCTTCGCTACGCTGCGGTTCAATTCTTATCTAAACCACGCTGGCCAGCACCGGAATTGCAGGAAGTTCCTAAGCAGGGAATCAGCGCAGCGTTCTCCGCATCAGGAAGCGCTTTCCAACCTCAACGAGCAGAAGATAGGTAACCGTTGCTCCTGCCAGAAACGCAAAATAGATCGGCGGCAAGGGCGTGAACCCCAGATCGGCAGCGATAGGCGTAAAAGGCAGCAAGACTCCGATCAAGACAATGGCCAGAGTCGTGGCGGTGAGCGCCGGGCTGGGACGGCTGCGAAGCGGATTTCCCGCAGTACGGATCACGAACAGTACCAGCGTCTGCGTGGCCAGCGATTCCACGAACCATCCGGTATGGAATTCCTGCTGGCCGGCATGCAGCAGATAAAGGAGCACATAAAAGGTCAGGAAGTCATAGATCGAGCTGATGGGGCCGATGAAAAGCATGAAATTGCGAATCAGCCGGATGTCCCACTGCTGAGGAGCGCGGACGTATGCCTCATCCACGCGGTCACTGGGAATTGTGATCTGCGCCATGTCATAGAGAAAATTGTTCAGCAGGATCTGTGTGGGAAGCATGGGAAGAAACGGGAGAAACAAAGATGCTCCCGCCATGCTGAGCATATTGCCAAAGTTGGAACTGGTGCCCATCAGCAGGTACTTCATCACGTTGCCAAAGGCCTTGCGGCCTTCCAGAATTCCATCGTGCAGGACCCGCAAACCCGGCTCGAGCAGGATGATATCCGCGGCATCGCGGGCCACATCCACGGCTGTGGAAACCGAGATGCCCACGTCGGCGGCATGCAGCGAAGGGGCGTCATTGATGCCGTCGCCCATGTAACCGACCACGTGGCTGCGGTGTTTGAGCGCCATGATGATGCGGTTTTTCTGTGCCGGAGAAACTCGCGCAAATACGGTTGCCTGTTCGGCAACATGGCCCAGGGCCCCATCGCTCATCTTGTCGAGTTCTGAGCCGAGAACAATCTTTCCGGGATCGATGCCCACCTGGCCGCAGATTCTGCCGCTGACCAAATCGCTGTCACCGGTGATGATTTTTACCTCGACGCCATCACGCTTCAAGGCTGCAATCGCCTCGCCGGCATCGGCCAGCGGAGGATCACCGAATCCCAGAAAGCCCGCCAGCGTCAGGTCATGCTCATCGGCAACGGAATAAGCCCGCTGCGGAGACACCTTGGCATAGGCCACGGCCAGCAAGCGAAACCCCTGACGGCTTAGATCTTCATAGATTTTGTGAAACGAGGCGAGAGCCTCTGCATCGATGGCGCGTGTCTCTCCATTGATTTCATAAGCGGAGAGCAGCGGGAAAATTCCTTCAGGGGAGCCTTTGGTGATGAGCGTCCACTGCGAAGAGTGTTCCACCACAATCGAAAGACGACGGCGCTCAAAATCGAAGGGAATTTCGTCACGCTTCTCAAAACCATCTGCCGCAGGTGATGGCCGTTTGAGAATAGCGGCGTCCAGAGGACTGCGAATGCCTGTCTCGAATTTGCTGTTGATGTAAGCCAGCTCGAACGGCCTCTCTGCCGGGTGTCCAAAGGGGTCCAGAGAGCTGTCGAGCGCCATGTTTCCCGTGGTAATGGTTCCGGTTTTGTCGCTGCACAGCACGTCAATACTGCCGAAGTTCTGGATCGCGGAGAGATGTTTGACGATCGCCTTCTTGCGCGCCATGACCACCGCACCTCGGGACAGAGTGACCGAGGTGATCATGGGCAGGAACTCGGGCGTCAGGCCCACGGCCAGCGCGATTGCAAATAGCATAGACTCCAGCGTGTCATGATGCAGAACAATGCTTACCACCAGCAGGAAAAGCACCAGGAATATAACAGCGCGCATGATGAGCCCGCCGAACTGGCGCAAGCCACGGTCGAATGCAGTCTCTTCCGGACGCGCCGCCAGACGCTCGGCGATATCTCCAAATGCCGTTTGCCTGCCGGTGGCCACCACCTCTGCGACCGCGGTCCCGCTTACTACAGATGTGCCTAGAAAAACCATGTTGAGGGAATCCGGGGTGTTGGGTGCGGCGTTGCCATTCGCCTGCTTTTCTGCTGGAAGAGATTCGCCTGTGAGCGCGGCCTGCTGCACGTAAAGGTCGCGGGCGTTGAGCAGCCGGGCATCCGCTGGGACCAGGTCTCCAGCCGAAAGCCGGACGATGTCTCCGGGCACAACGTCACGGCGATTGATCTCCTGCCACTGGCCATCCCGCAATACATTTGTTGTGGGCGCAACCCGCGCCCGCAAACTCTCAATGGCAACCTTCGAGCGGTAGGTTTGGTAGAAGTTGATCGCCACTCCAACCAGCACCATCACTACGATGATCCCGGCATCCAGCAACTGGCCGATGAACCCCGAGATAACGGCTGCCAGTAGAAGAATAATGACCAGTGGGTTGACAAACAGCAGCAGCAACTCGCCAACAATAGATCGTTGGTGCGATGGAGCGGGATCATTGGGCCCGAACTGCTTCAGCCGCTTTTCGGCTTCCTGTGAAGCCAATCCGGAGGGCAACTGAGTTGCCGGAGCGATGTTCGCTGAATTCAATACTGGCTCCATTGCAGCATCATTGTATGCAAAGTGAAGAAATTTTGTTGCGTGACGGCTGTCACTGCCGCAAGCTTTGCCCAGCTTGAGCATGATGAACGTGAAAGAGTATGACGCTCATTGATTGTGTTATTGTCTGTGGCTTCAAATGGAGGGTCGGGAGATTTCAGGAATCAGGTCATCGGGACCGATATAAAAACAGTGCCGGAGCAAATACACATAAACTATTTTTGCGTCCTCTGCGTTCTTTGCGTCCTCTGCGGTTAAAGGTTTTTCGGTTGGGCCTCCGCTACGCTGTGGTTAAACGCCCTCCTGAATGTCAAAAGGCTGAATGCTGACTGCTATACCGCCATCCCAACTACTTCGCCGATGTGTTCCGGTGCGCCGTCGTTGACGCAGACTGCCGCCATTATTTCAAAGAGCTTTCTGCTGTCTGCCGCCTGGTGTCGAATAATGTCTCCCATGGAGATAGTGCCGACCAGTTCTCCCTTTTGATTCGTCACTGGCAGTCTCAACACTCCGGCCCCACGCATCTTAAGAAGCGCCTGGTCAATAGAATCTCCCGGCTCGCAGAACTCGAATTGCATAGACATGCAATCGCCTGCATTCACGGCGTAGGGATCTCTGGCCTTTGCCACTACTTTGTCGCAGATGTCCCAGGCCGTCACCAGGCCAACCAGTTTCGAAGGCAGCCGGTGGTGTTCCGTTACCGGCATGATGCTGGTCTTGTAATCGTTGAGCGCTGCTGCGACCAGAGCAATGTCATCGGACGGAGTGCAGTAAACAGGTTTCTTCAACATTACATCGTGGACTTTCATGACTTCCTCCAGACGTACAGTTCACCTTACTACCGCACCGCAGATTGAACCGTGACGGTGGTCACATATCCCGGGAACATCTAAAAAGATCGAATGGACCGCAGCCGCCGGGATTCCTGCCGCGATAGCCAACGGAGCCACCCTCGGCTGCGCGGATCTCTTTTGAGGAACGCCCATACTTTCTTTGCATTTGCAGACAATGTTTTTATGGCTTTGCAGCCCGCCACGCCGATTGCGAAAAATTAAAGACAACAGCCTTACTGCTGCTGACTGATCATTTGAGATTTGTCAGCAGCTTCGCGGCGCCGTGTTCGATGACCCAGATCATTTTGCCATCGATGGGTTGCACTCGCTGAGAGGGATAAAGATTTCTGTTTGGATTTTCGAGCACGTCTTTTAATACATCGGTCTTCTCGTCGCCGGCCACCAGGTAGAGGATTTCGGCGGCGTGGTTGATCAGGGGAAAAGTGAAGGTAATGCGCCAGGTGTTGAGCTTCTCCACCCAGTTGGCGACTACCCATCGGGAGTTTTCATTCAAAGCAGCAGTGCCCGGAAAAAGGGAAGCAGTGTGACCATCGGGACCCATGCCCAGCATGATGAGATCAAAGCGGGGCCACTGGCCTGCAGGAAGTTGGAAGAATTTCTTCAATTCATCTTCGTATTGCTGGGCGGCGGTTTGGGCATCCAGTTCGGTGTATATGCGGTGAATGTTTTCAGCACGAATATTGATCTTCGAAAGCAGTGATTCTTTAGCGGCGCGGTAGTTGCTGTCTTTATCGTCGGGGGGGACGTGGCGGTCGTCGCCAAAGAAGATGTGGATTTTATTCCAGGGCAAATCCTTGTACTCTGCCAACAGAGCGTGAGCGCCCTGGGGGGTTGAGCCTCCGGAGAGGGCGACGGTGAATATTCCGTGCTCGGCGATGCTCTCTTTGGCACGGCGAACAAATTCATCGGCACCCATGCGGGACAGGGCTGTGATATCTGAGGCGATGTTTATTTCACGGGTAGACATAAAACCTTTTCACCGGAGAGGCCGCGGAGAACGCGGAGGAAATTATACCATTTTAGTTAATAGCGTACTGATTAAAGTTATGCTATTGTCAGGTTCGGCGAAGCTCCTGCGACAACATAGAGGATGGCAAAAGCATTAGGGGACGACTTGCGGTGCAGAATCTTGCAATGTTGTGAGGAAGGCAAACA
>QHVI01000149.1 GCA_003223515.1 Candidatus Angelobacter sp. Gp1-AA117 | reverse complement strand
CGGCATCGGCCAGGCTGAAGGTGTAAAGGCGGTCATTCACCGTGTCATCCAGCAAAGCGATGGGCGCATGCAATGAAGTCGAAGTAATTTTCGCCTTCGCGGTTATATCTCCATTGTCGCCCATGCCAAAACGATAGATGGTGCTGTGGAGACCATTGGCCACAAAGATCTGGCCAGTGCTCGGCGTCGGGGGTAGTAGCGGCGGGTTGAATTGTCCTCCCCCGCCGCATCCACAGATTGCTGCTAGTAGAACCAGCACTGACAAAAAAAGGACGGATCGAATAGCCTCAGCCGTTCTCATACTTACTCCTTACGGCCAATCAACTCATCGTATTCTGGAATTTTCGCATAACAGCGTTCATCTATGCATCTGCGGCAACCAAGAAGGTTCATTCGAGTAAATTCATGCGATTCGCGTTATTCGCGGCTTCTTCACTTATATCCGTTCGCTACCCCGCTCCAGATGAGACAAAGCCGGTTGAGGATGATGCGCCTTTGTTCGGTCACCCACACGCAGGCGGAAGCGGTCGAGATAGAGATACACCACAGGCGCAGAAATGCTACGTCTGCCATGCAATATCAGAGAGTTCTTGCGATGCATTTTTGTTGAAATTTCCTGATGTTTTATGGGGCAAATTACTTCGGGGGTCTTCACTCCGCACCACAGACACTTCCGAGAACGGTATTGAGACGCTTCGTTCAGCTTATCCTTCCACAATTGTGGCAGTGCTAATTCGCCTGGGTTTTTCAGCTCGGCACATCCAGACAAGCAGCAGGGCAATCGTACCTGGAATGGTCTGCAATACTAACGGGCCACCACTCTTTAACGTCACTCCGCCAAAGATTCCGGCAACTATGACGCAGACAAGAAAAAATAATTTGATCTGGACGCGGTTCCCCGCTCCAAGCAGCCCCCAGATTATGCCGGCGGCGATGAAGGCGTTGTAAAGACCCGCATTGGCAACAATCGGGGCTGCCTGGACCGCAACATCGGCTCCGAATAAATTGCTGACTCGGCCATAGATGATTGGGTTCTTCCAGAAAAACATCTCGGTGATGGCAATTCCTACCTGTACCAGAGCAACAAGTCCCAAAGCTAAGTTCCCGAATTTATGTAAGGCATTCATTTCTAAATCCATGTTTCTAGCAAGTTGGTTTCAACTTGCAGTGATAACTCTGCCGCAGTTTAATCAGGTTGAAAAGTAAATTACTGTAAGGACTCACAACCAGAGCGCCCGTGGACGGGTGCCGCGCGCGCCTGGTTGTGCAACTCTACGCTGGGAGTGCCTGGGACCTGGGTACCGGCACTCTGTGTTTTACTGGGGTGGCGCAGTACTCATCGAACAGCCTGGCCCCGGCGGTCGCAACGATCAGTTTCTATCTAAGCCTTGTATGGTATGACTACAATCGCTCGCGGGCGAAAGCTTTAAAGTCTTCGTCCGCATCTCCAAGCTTGTGGCAATTCTTGTTCTTATGGAAGTAAGTTACGTTTATCTCCGGATAGAATAAGGTAGGTTACCTATGTCCGCTCTTGGACTATAATAAAGGAGCTTTGATTGGAGAGCTTTCATGCCGACTTGCCCAAATCTGTCCGGCGATAGCTCCGAGGGGAAGCACCCGAAACCACCTGAAATAGTTGAGCAATTAGAACGAATCCTCGCGCACCGTCTTTTTCATAGGGCTCTCCGTCACAGTAATTTTCTGCGTTTTACAGTCGAGAGTGTTCTTGCCGGTCGGGGAGAAGAACTGACGGAAAAAATAATAGGCCCTAAAATATTCCCGCGTAAAGACTACGATCCCATAATACATAACATCGTCCGCGTTGAGGCAATCCGCTTGCGCGGTAAGCTGGCGGAGTATTACCAGGGTAGCGGCCAAGCAGATCCGGTGATGATTGAACTCCCCAGAGGCGGCTATGTGCCGCGATTCATCTGGCGGGAACTAACGACAGTACCGCAAGCTTCTTCAATCACGCACAGCAATTCAGTGGGACGCGAAAAAGAACAGAACAGCCTGCGTGCGGCGTTCGCATCCGTCTCCAATGGAATTGGCCAGATGCTTACGGTTTCCGGAGAAGCGGGCATTGGCAAGACCACCGTGATCGAGAATTTTCTTGCTGAAATTGAAGGGCAAACCGCGGCAGTGTGGGTAGCCCGCGGGCGCTGTTCTGAACGTCTTGCCGAAACCGATGCTTTTGCCCCAATCCTCGAAGCCCTGGACGACCTGCGGCACGGCCAATCCAGGAACGATGTAATTGAAGTTCTGAAAAGATCAGCCCCTGCGTGGCACCTCCAGATTTCACCGGATATGAATGTGTCCGGGCGGGCGCCGGCGAAGGAGAGCAAGCTCACGTCTCACGAGCGTATGCGGCGGGAATTCGTCTATTTTCTCCAGGAGTTGGCAGCGATTCGGCCTGTCATCCTGTTTCTTGATGATTTGCACTGGGCCGACGCATCCACTTGTGATCTGTTGGCATATCTGGGGACACGGATGCGGAACATGCGCATTCTGGTGCTCACGACCTACCGGCCCACTTCAATCCTGCTGAGTAAACACCCCTTCTTTCCTTTGAGGTTCGACCTCGAACGCCGGGGCTTATGCCGGGAACTGGTGCTTTCTTTTCTAAGCCCCTCGGATATAAAGACCTACATTTCCGCAGAATTTCCGCAGAACTTATTCCCGAAGGAATTCATCAAGGTGGTATACGACAGAACCGAAGGCAACCCGCTATTTATGGCGGACATGCTGCGCTTTTTGCGAGACCGGGGGATAGCAGCAAAGCAAGACGGCTCCTGGAGGCTCATGCGGTCTATGAGTGAAGTACGCCAAATCATCCCGGACAGCATTCAAATCATGATCCAGCTTAAGATTCAGCGGCTTCATCAGGAGGAGCGCCGCATATTAAGGTGCGCGGCAGTGCAGGGAGAGCAATTTGACTCGGCAGTAATCGCACAGATGCTTTCCAGAGACCCGGTGGAGATAGAGGACCGCCTTCAGCAACTGGAGGCAGTCCATAATTTTGTTCATACCTTGGCGGAAACGGAGTTTCCGAATGGCATCTTCTCAGTCCGCTATCAGTTTATCCATGTGTTTTATCAGAACGCGCTTTATGCTTCATTGACGGCTGCAGCGCGCGCGTCTCTGAGCCTCGATGCTGCGCGAGTGCTGGCGAACCTGTCGGGTGACAACTCGCGCCCGGTTGCGGCAGACCTGGCAGTGCTGTTCGAAGCGGGACGCGACCATGCCAATGCCGCACATTACTTCCTGCAAGCGGCCCGAAATGCTGCGCGTGTCTTCGCATACGTGGAAACAATCATGCTTTGCGAACGCGGCCTCCGCGCTCTCGCATTTCTCCCGGAAACACGGGAACGCGATGCCCAGGAGCTGATGTTTTCACTCACATTAGGCATGGCTTTGATGATCGCCCGGGGATATGGCGCTCCCGAAGTTGAAAAGACATACCGGCGCTCCAAGGAACTCTGCCTTAAGTTGAACGAGACTCGCCGGCTCTCGCCTGTTCTCTGGGGCCTCCATACGTGTGCCGTAAATACGGGTAACCTGGCACACGCGTTGGAAGTCGCAAAGGAAATGAATACGGCAGCGAAAGCATCCACTGAACCGTCCGCGCTCATCCAGTCGCTCCATGCCCTGGGAACGACTTTTGCATTCATGGGAGAGTTAGGAGAAGCCCGTAATGCATTCGAGCAGATTTTCTCCACTTACCCGGTAAACCAGCACGTATTTCACGGTTCGCTTTATGTGCTTGATTGGTGCGTGACCTCGCTCAGCATGTGGGCACGACTACTGGTAATCATGGGATATCCGGACCAGGCGCTCGAGAAAGCATCTGCCTCAGTCGAGCTTGCGGAACGTCTGGCGCATCCCCCTAGTTTGGCCTATGCGACTTTCTGGGTAGGTTGGATCCATCACACCTGCGGTGAATACCTCGAAAGCTGCCGGCATCTGGAACTGGCTATGGCTTTGGCGCATGAGCACAGTCTGATGCAAATTCTGGAATGGGCACGACTAGTAAGGGGCTCATCACTGACGCATCTGGGCCGGGCAGCCGAAGGCATCTCTGAGATCCGCAAAAGTCTCGATTGTCAACTTACGATGCGTTCACTGCTTGAACGGTCTTATTGTCTCACCCTGCTCGCAGAGGCGTTACACGCTGAAGGAGCCTGCGAAGAAGCCCTCAGTTTATGTGACAAGGCCCTCGACTTCGCGCAGCGTACAGAGGGCCGCTGTTACGAGGCTGAAACCCATCGGGTGCGCGGGGAAGCACTGTTCTCCATTGGCAAGAACACTCACATGGCTGAGGCCAGAGGCGAATTCAACCGCGCTCTCCAATTGGCTGGAAAGACGCAGTCCCGGTTGCTGGAATTGCGGGCAAGTATCAGTTACTTTCGCCTGAGTTGCCAGTCTGGCGATGCAGTGGACGGACGAGCGGTACTAACCAGGGTGGCAGGATGGTTCACTGAAGGAAACAACTCACCAGTGCTGCAAGAAGCGCATAAGTTACTTGCCAGCAGAACGACACCCCGAAGGTAGGCCTACAACAACTCTTCATTGCGCTTCTTGAAAAAGCGCTACCTCAACGACGTAACTTACTTCCATACAAAAGCGAGTTGTCGCAAACTTCTGAATGCGGACGAGAAGTTTTAAAGCCTCCGCATTCAAGAAGGGAAGTAAGCAATGAACCTGTTTGTAGCTACAATCCAAATGTGGATACTTGGCGCCCTTTTGTCCTTTAGTTGGACGGCACAAGTATCTGATGCTCCCGCACTCATCACCACCCCAAATTCGTTAAACCACGCAGGACTTATCAAGCTCGCCATTACCCCACAGGTTGCTCCGATCTACTCGATTACTAAAGGGGTAATCTACGGAGTTGGACCGAACAATGACTTGCTCTGGTATCGCCACGACGGTCGGACGGATGGGTCTTTCAGATGGCCTTTCAGCCAGGGTAAACAGGTTGGCGTCGGCTGGGTTTTCAAGCACTTGTTTTCCGGTGGTAACGGCATCATCTATGGCATTAAAGAAAATGGCGACCTGTTGTGGTATCGCCACGAGGGCCGCGCGGATGGGTCTTTCAGATGGCCTTTTAGCGAAGGCAAGACGGTTGGCATTTGGATGGGGAACATTTCGGCATGTATTCTCCGGTGGTGATGGCATTATTTATGCCATTACGGAGAACGGTGATCTGCTGTGGTATCGCCACGAGGGCCGCTACGATGGCACATTCCGGTGGGAATTCAGTGAAGGCAAAAAAGTTGGGATTGGTTGGAACATGTTCCAGAATGTGTTCTCCGGTGGTGACGGCGTTATCTATGGCATAACCTACAGCGGTGATCTGCTGTGGTATCGCCACGAGGGTCGCTACGATGGCACATTCCGGTGGGCCTTCAGCGAGGGCAAGAAGGTCGGCATCGGCTGGGGAGTGTTCCAGAATGTGTTCTCGGGTGGTGACGGCATCATTTATGCCATTACGGAGAACGGCGACCTGATGTGGTATTGCCACGAGGGCCGCAACGATGGCACATTCCGGTGGACTTTCAGCGAAGGTAAAAAGGTTGGTGTTGGCTGGGTACCATCGAACATCCGACAGGTATTTGGAGATTAGCCAGGCGGCACAACTGCTGTTCAACTATCAGTGAGTTGTGCCTGCTTTATCAATAACCGAGAGCCTAAAGAGAAAGCTCTTCTCGGAGGAGATGTATAAATGAAACACGACGGTGTAAGTGTGGCGGCCATGATTGTTCTTGCTTCATTTGTTATTGACAGGACAAAAGCCGGGGGCCTATTCCTGCTGGCAGGCCTTGATTACTGGCAGAAGAGATTTCCGGAACCTGCCACTTTGAAAGATCATAAGAAGCGAGCGCACGCAATACGAGCGCAGAAAACAGTAGAGTTCTGCGCTGCCGGTGCGCTGGCACTTGTTATCATCCTGGTTTTTCCGGACCTGCGTTTTTTGCAAGCTCTTGGGAGCAATGCCGGAGGAATCATGGACTTTGCTTTTACCTGGCTTGCGCTGACCACGGGCGCTGATCAGTTAGGCGATCTCCTTAAGGGGAGCTCTAAATCCGAACAAGCTGATCCAAAGCTCCTGCAAATTACAGGCGACTTACGCCTCATCGGTGATGAAACTAAGGGAACTATCAAACTTGCTCCTTTGGGGCACGCTGCCGGATTCGACAAATGACAACCCAGCAACTGCGCTTCGAGATGGCTATTCCGGCCCCGCAAGCACCGCATCGGGACTTTCGAAAAGCAGGCGGGGCACTGTTGTTGTTAGTCTTTGCGACTCTGGCATGGCATCTGCCGAAGTTTACGGTGGCTCCTGCTGCGCTCGATTACGGTAATACGCGAGTAGGGGGCGGCAGCACCCTTCGTCCGTTGATGCTGACGAACCGAACCTCCGTTGAAATTCACCCAATCATTAAAATTATTGGAGAAGCGACCTCTGATTTCGACTACGAAAGACAAAACTGCACTGGTATTAATACGGGAGAAACCTGTCAGCTTCCCGTAGAGTTTCGTCCTCGTGCACCTGGTCTCAGACGCGCACGCCTGGTAATTGATTTCGGCTCAGGCGAGAGTACTGCAGTGGAATTGACGGGGACCGGGTTCAGGACCACCATACAGATAAGGCCGTCTGACCTGGATTTCGGACGCCTTCCACTCGGTCAGAGTTCGGACGTAAAGCCAGTGACGATCGAGGGAGAAGAGTGGTTTCACATCCGCGCCGTGTCAGTACAAGGTCCCGCAGCGGGAGAATTCAAGGTCAACGCCGCCGCATGTATTCAGAATACAAATGAATTAAAGAGATGCGAGATTAGTGTACAGTCCCAGCCGCATACTGCAGGCCTGCACGAAGCTGTAATTAAGATTGATGATGGAGTGGGAGATTCACATGCAGTACTGCTTCACAGCGCTGGGGCCTTTCCATCGTCAAAATCCCCGTCGCCTACCAAATCGCCACAAGCCAACCACACCCCAGTTCTAAAACCGGCATCGATCCGCATCGACCCGATGGTTCTTGATTTCAGTTCACAGCCCAGACGATCACACCAAGTGTCTATCTGGAATGATGGCCAGGAACCATTACAAATAAAGAGAGTCCAGGTGCTGGAGGCAGGCTGTGATAGGTTTGCGGTCCAGGGTAATGCCTGCACAGCTTTGCCAGCCGGGGCCAGTTGCCTGATCACGGTGGGATTTAATTCCAGGAATTTAGGAAACACCCTTAATTGTAGCGCCAGTTTACAAGTGGAACACGATGCCCAGAACATTGGTACGCCCCAAAACATTGGCCTGCAGTGGAACAAAGCAAATGAACCGCGGCCTCACGTTACGGTCATACCAGATTCACTCAATTTTTACGGTTCGCTTACCCAGAACAGACTTACAGACATTCCTCCCCAGATGGTCACCATCCGTAATGACGGCCAGGTTGAATTCACAGATTTATCTTTGCTGCTGCGTACATCGGACGGAATGAGAGTAGCGCATTTTCAGCAGACCTCTCATTGCCGCCATTTGCAGGTCAATGAGGAGTGCCAGGCGCAGGTGAGCTTCTCTGCAAGCACTGCAGGGGCCTATACAGCAAAGCTTTATGTACTTCAATCAATGGTCAAGACGATGGCGGTGGTCCAGGTGAATGCCACAGTCAAAGCGCCGATATCTGGAGTTACCACATCACAGCAATCTATCATTCATGACAATGCTAAAACTTCTGGTACACCCAATATACAAAAGCCAGCTGTTTCAAATGACTCCAAAATGTTGGGAGTTTTCGCACCAAAAACTGGCGTCACTAGCACATCTCAAAAAATCGAGGGGCCCACAACACAAAAGGTCGCCCTGCCAGCGACCAAATTCCGGACTCGCAAACCAAAAACGCCACCTGCCGATCCAATTGTCAGGTAACGAAATCTAATTGATGGTCAGATATAAAGAACACGCGCCTTATGTACAGCGTTTATAGCGATTCCTGAATTGCTGTAGCCCATAATGAACCTGTGAGCCGCGCAAGAGCGCGTCTCAGAGACGGTGCAGTGCACCGTCTCTACGCCTTGGTTCGTTCTGTTGGGCTACAGCTTTGCTGTAACTGCTCTAGATTTGCCTCTTAATAGGTAGATCAGCACTTCAGATTGGACCGGATTCATCGTTCCCGCTCTTGGAAGATTCCATCTCAATGCCGTTCAATGAGACATATCCACTATAGCGTTCTCCCACCCCGCTCCGGATGAGACAAAGCCGGTTGAGGATGATGCGCCTTTGTTCGGTCACCCACACGCAAACGGAAGCGATCAAGGTAGAGATAAACCACCGGCGTGGTAAATAGCGTGAGCGCCTGGCTTACGATCAGGCCGCCTACGATGGCGATGCCCAGCGGGCGGCGCAGCTCTGATCCGGTGCCGGTGCCTAATGCCAGCGGCAGGCCGCCCAGCAACGCGGCCATGGTAGTCATCATGATCGGACGGAAACGCAGCATACAGGCCTTGAAGATAGCTTCTTCAGGAGACATGTTTTCCCGGCGTTCGGCTTCCAGCGCGAAATCAATCATCAAGATGGCATTCTTCTTGACAATGCCAATGAGCAGGATAATCCCGATCACGGCAATTACATTGAGATCCGATCCCGTAATCAGCAGCGCCAGCAACGCCCCCACACCGGCGGAAGGCAGCGTGGAAAGAATAGTGATGGGATGAATCAAACTCTCGTAGAGCACTCCCAGCACGATATACACGGTAATCAGCGCCGTGAGAATCAAGATCGGTTCTTTCGAAAGCGACTCCTGGAAGGCAGCCGCCGATCCCTGGAACCCGCCATGCACGGAAGAAGGAACGCCAATCTGGCGCATGGCTGTCTCAATCACCTTGGTCGCCTGTCCCAGCGCAAGTCCCGGAGCAAGATTGAATGAGAGCGTGACCGAAGGAAAAATTCCCTGGTGGTTGACCTGCAGTGCCGTGAATGAAGGCGCAAAGCGGGCGAAGGCCGAGAGTGGCACTACGGCTCCGTTCGATGACTTTACATAAGTGGTTTTAAGCGCATCCGGGCCGCGCTGGAATTCAGGAGCCACCTCCATGATCACGTGGTACTGGTTCAGTGACCGGTACATCACCGAGACCTGCCGCTGGCCAAAATAATCTCCCAGTGCCTGGTCCACCTGGGCTGCCGTAATTCCCAGGCGGGCGGCGGTTTCGCGGTCAACGATCACCTGCGCCTCCAGGCCGTGCTCCTGCTGGTCGGTATTCACGTCGCGCAATTCCGGCAACGTGCGCAGTTTTTCATAGATGCGCGGGGCCCACTGTCTCAGGTCGGTCAGATTTTCCGATTGCAGCGTGTATTGAAATTGCGCATTGCTCTGCCGTCCGCCAATCTGCAATTCCTGCGTAGCCTGCATGAACAACGTAGCTCCCGGCACTACCGAGAGTTTCGGACGCAGGCGGTTCACCACCTGGTCGGCAGTTACTTTGCGCTCCTGCAGCGGCTTGAGGGTTACGAACATGCGTCCACCGCCGCCGCCCGGTCCGCTGCCGCCGGCAAAGCCCACCACTGTAGAAACCGCCGGGTCCTGCTGCACGATATTGACGAAGCGGGTCATCTTTTCTTTCAGCGCTGGGAAAGAAGTATCCTGATCCGCCTGCACTCCGCCGCCCAGCCGTCCCGTATCCTGCTGCGGGAAAAATCCCTTGGGAATAATGATGTAGAGATACACGCTGAGGCACGCCGTTCCAATGGTGAGCAGCAGCACCAGCATCTGGTGGCGCAGTACCCAGCCCAGGCTTCCCCTGTAGATCTTGAGTATCCACTCAAAAACCCACTCGCTGCCGCTATAGAACCAGCCGTGCTTTTCCTCCTGGATCGGCCGCAGGAACTTTGCGCACATCATGGGAGTGGCTGTGAGCGAAACCAGCAGCGAGACCGCAATCGTGGTGCTCAGCACCACCGCGAACTCGCGGAACAACCGGCCTACCAGCCCCGCCATAAACAATATGGGAATGAACACCGCAATCAGCGAGGTGCTCATCGAGAGCACCGTGAAGCCTATCTCCCGCGCACCTCGAAAAGCCGCGCTCACCGGATCCATGCCCTGCTCGAGATAACGCGTGATGTCCTCGAGCACCACAATGGCGTCATCCACTACAAAGCCCGTAGAGATGGCGAGCGCCATCAGCGACAGGTTGTCGATGCTGTACCCCATCAGATACATAGCGCCAAAGGTGGCAATCAGTGAGAGCGGCACCGCCACGCTGGGGATGAAGGTAGACCGCAGGCTGCGCAGGAAAACAAAGACCACCAGCACCACAAGGACGACCGAGATGCAGAGCGTAATCTGGATATCCCGGACCGAGGCGCGCACCGTGGTAGTGCGGTCCATGACCACGTCAAGATGGATGGCCGCTGGAATCGAAGCTTGCAACTGGGGCAACAGCTCGCGGACATTATCTACAGCCTTGATGATGTTTGCGCCGGGCTGCCGGAAGATGATCATCAGCACTGCCGGATGTCCATTGGCAAGACCGGCGTTGCGCGTGTCCTCAACCGAGTCCTGCACGTCAGCCACGTCGCCCAGCCGCACGCCTGTCACATTGTTGCGGGCTACCAGGATTTTCTTGTAATCATCCGCTTTGAAAATCTGGTCATTGTCTGTGATCTGCCATGCATTGACGGCGTTCGCAATCTCACCTTTAGGGCGATTGGCGTTTGCCGCGGCCAGGGCGGCCTGCACCTGTTCCACGCCAATTCCCAGCTTGCTCAACAACGTAGGATTCAATTCGGCCCGAACGGCAGGCCGCGCTCCGCCGCCCACAAATACCTGTCCTACTCCTGGAATCTGCGAAATTTTCTGCGCCAGGATGGAATCAGCCACGTCATACATGCGTGGCAGCATGATGGTGTCCGAGGTAAGCGCCACGATCATGATGGGCGCGTCCGCGGGATTCACTTTGCGGTAGTTGGGCCTTGTAGGCAGATTTGCAGGAAGCTGGCCGAGGGCCGCATTGATGGCCGCTTGCACGTCGCGTCCTGCGGCATCGATGTTGCGGTTCAGGTCAAACTGGAGTGTGATATTAGTCGTACCCAGGCCGCTGGTTGAGGTCATCTGGTTGACGCCCGCAATACGCCCAAACTGGCGCTCCAGCGGTGTGGCCACGGCCGACGCCATGGTCTCCGGGCTCGCTCCCGGCAATCCGGAGGAAACCTGTATGACTGGATACTCCACCTGCGGCAGCGGCGCTACTGGCAGGCGCGGGTACGCCAGTATTCCGGCCATCAACAGTCCAAGGGTGAGCAACGAAGTCGCCACCGGCCGCCGAATAAATGGAGCAGAAATATTCATGGAAGAAAAGCAGCTATTAGCCTTTAGCTCTTAGCTTTGTCTCGTTCTTGCATTCTTCTGTTCTTCAAAATGCTCGTAGTACAAATACCTCAGAAAATATCTTCTCCGTGTCTCCGTGCCTCTGTGTCTCCGTGGTAGATTTGCTTCCTCTGCGCCCTCTGCGTTCTCTGCGGTAAAGGCCTTTCAATCGGCCGCCGAGGGTTCCTTCACCGGTTGAATCGTGTTCCCAATCTTGAACCGCTCAAATTTTCTCGCCCAGCGGTCAAACCACAAGTAAATCACTGGAGTGGTGTACAACGTGAACAACTGGCTCAGCAGCAATCCACCGATAATCGTGATGCCCAGCGGATGCCGCAGCTCAGTGAGCAGGATGATTCCTATGAGTGCGATCACCGTAAGATCGCTGCGCGTAAGGATCAGCGCCAGAATCGCTCCCACTCCGGCGGAGGGCAGCGTGGAAAGAATCGTTACCGGATGGATGTAGCTCTCGTACAAAACGCCCAGCACGATGTACACGGTAACCAACGCCGCCAGAATCAACCAGGGTTCCGATGAAAGTGAATTCTGGAAAGCTGCCGCTGTTCCCTGAAAGCTGGGATGAATGCTGGCCGGCATCCCCAGCTCCTGCTCTATCTGCGAAATAACTTTTGTGGCTTTACCCAGCGATTCTCCCGGAGCCAGGTTGAATGAGATGGTAACTACCGGAAACTGTCCCTGGTGATTGATCGCCAGCGGGGTCTTGGAGATTTCAAAATGGCTGAAGGCAGCCAGCGGCACCTGTGCCCCGGTAGTAGATTTCACGTAGATGCTCTTCAGATCGGTAGGATCATCCTGAAACTGCGGATCAGCCTCCAGTACCACGTGATACTGGTTGAGCTGCGTGAAAATGGTTGAGACCTGGCGCTGCCCAAATGCGTCATACAGCGTGTCATCGATGGCCTGCGGCAGGATTCCCAGCCGCCCGGCGGTATCGCGGTCGATCACCAGGTCGGCCTTAAGTCCGCCATTCTGCTGGTCGCTGGCCACATCCCGCAGTTCCGGCTGTTCTCGCAACCGGGAGACGATGCGTCCTGCCCAGTCATTCAGCTCATTTGCATCTGTATCTTCAAGCGAGTACTGAAACTGCGTGCGGCTCACCCGGTCTTCCACGGTGAGATCTTGCACCGGCTGCATATATAAGGTGATGCCCTTCACCTGCTCCACTTCGGGCTGCAGCCTGCGAATGATCTCCGAAGCGCTGCTGCTGCGCTGGTCATGCGGTTTCAGGTTGATCTGAATGCGGCCGCTATTCAGCGTCGTGTTGGTGCCATCGATGCCGATGAAAGAGGAGAGGCTGGCAACATCCGGGTCCTGAAGAATCACTTTGGCCAGAGCCTTTTGTCCCTCCTGCATGGCGGCAAACGAGACATTCTCCGGCGCCTCTGAGATGCCCAGGATCACGCCCGTATCCTGCACCGGGAAGAACCCTTTGGGCACCACTACGTAAAGAAATAAAGTGGCGGCAACTGCCAACAATGTCGCCAGAAGCGTGGCTGGCTGATGTCTCAACACAAACTTGAGGGTGCGGCCGTAGAACTCGATCACTCGGTTGTAAAAACGCTCAGAAGCCTCATAGAAGCGGCCATGCTTTGCCTGGTCTCTCTGCTTCAGGAGCCGCGCCGCCATCATAGGCGTAAGCGTCAGCGAAACAACTGCGGAGACGAGAATGGTAACGGAGAGGGTTACGGCAAACTCGCGGAAGAGCCGGCCAACAATGTCCCCCATGAAAAGCAGCGGAATCAACACCGCGATCAGTGAAACCGTAAGAGAGATGATGGTGAAGCCGATCTGCCCTGAGCCGCGCAGCGCAGCCTCCAACGGGGGATGGCCTTCCTCGAGAAAACGATCGATATTCTCGATCATCACGATGGCGTCATCCACCACGAAACCGGTAGAGATAGTCAGCGCCATCAGCGAGAGATTATCCAGGCTGTAGCCCAGCAGGTACATCACCCCGAAGGTGCCCACAATCGAGAGCGGCACCGCCACACTGGGAATAATGGTGGCCGAAAGATTCCTGAGGAAGAGGAAGATCACCATCACCACCAGCACGACCGTAAGCATCAGTTCGAACTGGACGTCTTTTACTGAAGCGCGGATAGTTTCAGTACGGTCGGTGAGAATAGCCACCTTCACCGACTGGCCCATCGCCGCCTGCAGTTGTGGCAGCACGGCTTTGATACGATCCACCACGCTGATGATGTTCGCTCCCGGCTGGCGCTGGATGTTCACGATTACCGCCGGGGAGAGATTCATCCACGCGGCCTGCTTCACGTTTTCCGCGCTGTCAATTACGTTGGCTACATCGGTAAGATAAACAGGCGCGCCATTGCGGTAAGCAATGATGACCGTTTTATATTGGGCGCTGGAAAATAACTGGTCGTTGGCAGAGATTGTGTAAGCCTGTTGCTGGTTCTCAAGAATACCCTTGGCCTGATCCACATTCGCCTGGCCCAGCGTCGTGCGCAGGTCTTCCAGGCTTAAACCGTAAGATGCGAGCGCTGTGGGATTGGCCTGAATGCGCACTGCCGGTTTTTGTCCGCCGCTGATTGAAACCAGGCCCACCCCGGAAAGCTGCGAGATCTTCTGCGCCAGCGTGGTATCCGCAAGATCTTCGACTTTCGAGAGTGGCAGGCTGGTGGAAGTAAGCCCCAGCGTAAGAATGGGGGCGTCCGCAGGGTTCACCTTGCTGTAAATCGGTGGATTGGGCAGGTCGCGCGGCAGGAAGGTTGTGCCCGCGTTGATGGCTGCCTGTACCTCCTGCTCGGCAATATCAATGCTCTGCTCCAGGTTGAATTGCAGCGTGATGATGGAGCTGCCAAGGGAACTGGTGGAGGTCATCTGGCTCAGGCCGGGCACCTGCCCGAATTGGCGCTCCAGCGGAGCCGTGACTGATGACGCCATTACATCCGGCGAAGCACCGGGATAAAACGTGGCCACCTGAATCGTTGGATAATCCACCTGTGGCAGCGCCGAAACCGGCAACTGCTGGTACGCAACAATGCCCACCAGCAGCACGCCAACCATCAGCAGCGAGGTGGCCACCGGGCGAAGGATAAATAACCGCGATGGACTCATTACTGTACCGTTGTCTCCGCAGTCTGTTCGGTCTTTTGCCCCTGCTGGCCCGGCCCCGGTCCTTCCCTGATCTCCACCTTGGTGTTCGCCTGTAGCTTGTCCTGTCCGTCGGTCACAACTAACTCACCCTGATTCACGCCAGTGTTGATGGCAGTGAAATTTCCTTCAGTCAAGGCGATGGTCACCGTCCGCATTTCTACAGTTTTGTCCGGCTTTACGGTAAAGACATAGGCGCCCTGTGGGCCGCGCTGAATCGCAGCGGTCGGCACAACCATGCTGTTCTTCCGCACTTCCAGCAGCAGCCGGATATTCACAAACTGGTTCGGCCACAAGGAGCTTCCCTCGTTTGTAAATACGGCCTTCAGCTTCCCGGTGCCTGTAGTGGGATCGATCTGGTTGTCGATGGTCAGCAGTTTGCCGCTTGCCAGTTTGGTTTTGTCGTCACGGCTGTAAGCATCTACTGCCAGCGTGCTCTTGTGCATCTGTTTGGAAATTTCGGGCAGATTGTCTTCCGGCAATGCAAAGATCACCGCGATCGGTTGCAACTGCGTGAGCACTAGCAATCCGTTGGCATCATTGGCATGGACCATGTTGCCCACGTCCACTTGGCGCAGTCCCACTCTTCCGCTGATCGGAGCAGTAATACGGGTATAGGCGAGTTGGAGCTTGGCATTGTCCACCTGGGCCTGGTCAGCGCGCACCGAGCCCTCAAGCTGCCCTACTTGGGACGCCTGGGTATCAAGCTGCTGGCGGGAAATGACGCCGCCATTTTTGAAGAGGTCTTCGAAACGCGCCAGGTTCAGCTTGGCATCTTTGAGCGCAGACTGGTCTTTGAATAAGGTGGCTTCCGCCTGACTGAGCGCTACTTCATAAGGACGTGGATCGATGACCGCCAGCAGATCACCCTTATTTACGTTCTGCCCTTCCTTGAAAGCCACGGTCACAAGCTGGCCATCCAGGCGGCTCTTCACCACCACAGTATTGAAAGCCGTAACTGAACCCAATCCCGTGAGATACACCGGCAGGTCGCGAATTTCAGCTTTGGCCACGGTCACCGAGATTGCCTGCTGACCCTGTCCACCTCGGCCTCCACCTTTGCCTCCTTTGCCTTGCTGCGGTTGCTGCGCGGCGGGCTTACTGCAACTCAATAAAAAAACAAGCAGGCAAAGGCAAAAAAGAAACATGCCTGTCCGGCGGGCCGGTGAACCTGTGAGCAAATTTTTGAACATCCATGTCCTCTCTGGGAGCAGGAGCTTGAATTTACCAGATCAACTTGGGCATCGCGGTCATCACCGGTAGCCAGCGCAGGCCTGGGGTTTCATTACTTAGACTCTAAATCAACACTATTGATATTGCTGGAACCAGCACTGGTTTTGATCATAAGGATTGTAAATAATTGTTAATGAAAAATGACCACAACCAGCGCAGCATCAATGCTTTAGGCATAAGGCTTTGTCTGGATTACCGGCGTAATCCGCTGTACTTGGTGGATGAACGACGCACAAATGGTTTGTATCAGGGCATGACTTCTTTTCTAAAGTCCAATATTCCTATCCGTGTTGATCTGTGCTGTGGTGAATTCTTTCGCCTTATCGATGCAATCAGCGTCATCAGCGGCAAAGATTTTCGTTTAGCTGCCGAGATGCTTGTCAAACCACTGCGCCACGCGCTCGATTACATCCCGCTGGTGCTCGGGTTTCGCGAACGAATGTCCTTCATGTTCGTAGACCACGAATTCAGTTTCCACACCCAGAGTCTTCAACGCGTGCCAGAACTCATACGACTGTGGCGTCGGACACTCGCCATCACTATCGCCCACCAGCACCAGCGTGGGCGTCTTCACTTTCTTGATGAAGGTAATCGGTGAACTCTTTGCATACACCTGGGGATCGTCATACACAGATGCGCCGAAGAATGGGATCATCCACTGGTCAATCTGGTTCTCACCGTAATAGCTCTGATAATTGGCAATGCCAGCGCCCGCCACCGCCGCGGCAAAACGATGGGTCTGCGTGACCGCCCACATGGTCATATAGCCGCCATAGCTCCAGCCGGTAATCCCCATCCGGCGCTCATCTACCGGCGCCTGCTTGAGCACCGCATCGACTCCGGTCATGATGTCGCGAAAATCTCCATAGCCAAAATCCTTCACGTTGGCCCGCGTAAACTCTTCGCCCATGCCGTAGCTGCCGCGTGGATTCGGCGTAAACACAAAATAACCTGCGCCGGAGAGCGCTATGCCAAAGCTGTGCGAGCCCGGCCAGTAGGAACGCGCCATGGCACTCGGTCCGCCATGCACCTGCACCACCATCGGGTATTTCTTCGCCGGATCGAAATTGCGCGGATAGAGCAGCCAGCCCTGCAGATTGAAATTGTCATTCGTCCAGTGAACGCTTTTAGCCTCGCCCCATGCAGGCTTGAGGCTCGCGTTGCTGGAGGTGATCTGCTTCCAGTTGCCAACCGGTCCAGCCCACACTTCCGGCGGATGGCTGAAAGACTGGCGGATCACCGCTGCACTCTTGCCGTCAGAAGAAAACGAACCGGCAGAACCCAGGTCAGCGCTGATGGAATCCGGATTGTTCCACAGCGTCTCAACTGTGCCACTGGCAACGTCAATGGCGGCAATGCCGCAGCCGCCATCGATCCACTCGCCGAAGAGCAGCTTCTGCCCTTTCGCCGGCCACAGCAGCCAGCTTGCCGAGGCTTTCATTCCCGGCGTAATGTTTTTCGCTTGACCACCTTCCGGCGAAATCACGAAGACATCGCCGCCGGTTGCGCCTTCATCGCTCATCAGACCTTCGATGAAGGCAATAGAGTTGCCATCGGGCGACCACACCGGATTGGCAATCTGCACGGATGGCTTGTAGATGGATTTCATCGGCCCGCCGGCCACATCGATGGTGTAAATCTGCGCGATGTACCAGTTGTTGTCTCCGTTACCGGGAGCGCCTGTGGTCACCAGGCGCTTGCTGTCCGGCGACCAGTCGTATTCATAGATGTACATGTCAGCCGGAGAAATCTGGCGCAGGTTGCCGCTGGCCGCGTCTACGAGTGCCAGGCGTTGTTCTGTGACTGCCTCCTGGATCACGCCCGTCTGCTGCACCTCGGCCACCAGCGGCCCGGCTGAGCGCAGCGCATTTTCGATGAACAGCAGTGCGATGGTCTTGCCATCCGGCGACCATCCCGGATTCGAAAGAAATCCCTTCACATTAGTCAGCTTGCGCGCGCGACCGCTGGCCACGTCTGCAACATAGAGCTGTCCAGGGGAACCGGTATAGGAAAGAAACGCGATATTTTTGCTGTCGGGCGACCATGCAATCGAACTTTCATACCCTGCTGTTCCCGCGGTGATGCGCCGGCCAGTGGCATTTCCGCTGACATTTCTGACAAGAATCTTCCCTTCTTCCACCCACGCAACCTGCTGTCCATCGGGCGAAATCGCCGCCTGATCAAACCCCTTTCCCGCAAACAGCGTAGAGATCACATCATTGAGCGAGGAAGACCGCTGTGCAAATGAAACCGTTCCCAGAAATAGAATCAGGAGAAATAGTCTTGCGATTCTGACTGTTGAATTCATAAAGCTTTCCTCTGCGCTCTCTGTGCCGTTGATGGCTAATGGGTTCAGATTATCTTTTTCAAATCAGTGTTATCAGCGTTCATCAGCGGCAAAAAAATTGCTCTGTGCCCTCTATGAACCTTTGTGTCCTCTGTGGTTAAATTCTGGCAAAGTCTATGTACCCGCGATTGGCATCCGTACTAACCAGTTTCACCCTTGATTTATCCCCCACGTCTACACCCTGCTGCCCATGCACCAGCATGCCCTCCACATGCGGCTTCATCACCCGCACGAATGTCCCATGCGAGGTTGCGCCGGTCACAATGGCATCGAACACCTCGCCGATCCGGCCGCTCATCACCACCGCCGCAATCCTCTTCGAGATCTCGCGCTCCACCTTGCGCGCCGCATCTTCTTTCACTGTGCAGTTGCGGGCAATGGCGCCGAGTTCCTCATCGGAATAAGGAGCGGGCTGTCCCGCCAGCACAGCTTTGATCAGGCGTTGCGTAAGCAGGTCGGCAAAGCGGCGGTTGGGCGCCGTCGAGTGCGTGTAGTTCTGCACTGCCAGTCCGAAGTGCCCCTGCCCCGGATCATCCGGCTTCTGCAACACATACTCACCCGGCCCCATCAGCTTCACCACGCTGAGCGAGATATCGGCAAAGTGATCCGGATCTTTGGCCTGGCAGGAAGTCAGAAAATCATTCAGTGCCTTGGAATCAGGCTGCGCCGGAAGCTGCGTGCCATGCTTGCCTGCCAGCTCTACAATGCGATCCCAGCGCTCAGGTGTCTTCACTACTCGCCGGATGGACGAAACCTTGCGCTCCACCAGCGTGCGCGCCACGGCTTCATTCGCGGCCACCATGAAATCCTCAATCAGCTCTGTGGCGCGGTTCTTCTCCTGGCGCACAATATCCACTACCTGGTCATGCTGCACCACGGGCCGCGTTTCTGTGTTCTGAATATTGAGGGCGCCGTGACGGAAGCGCGCGTCTTTAAGCGCTTGCGCGATTTCGTCCTGAAGCTTGAGCTGCGCCTGCAGTTCGGCGGATGCGGCCACTTTGGGCGGTGCAGGAGCGTTCCCTTCCAGCCATCCGCCGACTGCGTTGTAGGCAAGCTGCGCCTTGTTATGAACCAGCGCCGGATAAAGATCGCTGGATTTCACATATCCGTCATTGCCCACCACGAACTCAATCACCATGCACATCTTCTGATCCTGCTCCAGCAGCGAACTGGCGCTCTCGGAAAGCTGTTCCGGCAGCATGTGAAAATTGCGCGCGCCGGTGTAAACCGTCGTGGCCTCTCCCTGGGCATGGAGATCAATGGGTGTGCCCTTGGAAACAAAGACGTCCACGTCGGCGATGCCCACCAGCACTTTGGCGTCGCCATTGGGCAGCCGTTCTGCGTATTCGATCTGGTCGAGGTCTTTCGAGGTGTCATTATCAATTGATGACCAGAGAAGATTGCGCAGGTCGTGCACTTGGCCGCCGGGAGCTACCTGCGGCGGACGTGATTTAAGGTTGGCAAGCTGCTGCTGCACCTCCGGAGGAAAATCCGGATGGAAGCCATTCTGAATCATCGACTGGCGCGCCGCCGCTTGCAGGTCTACGTGTGATTGAGGTGGGTACATGGGAAGAAAGAAGGGTATCAGAAGAAAGCAATTAGCAGCTAGCAATTAGCAAAACCAAACGTCACCACAGATAAACACTGATAAACACAGATTGAAGATGGCTTTATTCTCACACATAATCTGTGTTCATCTGTGTTGATCTGTGGTGAAGGTTTACCAGCGTAAATCAGCGTCATCAGCGGTAAGGTTTTACTTATGCCGTTTTAGCATTTAGTGTGCTGATACCCGCAATGGTGCAGCCAGCCCATGGCATCCTGCGCCGTAATGGCAGCAATAGCCTCCGCGATGGCTGGATCCAGAGTCTCAGCCGTGCGTGCCTTCAGAGTTCGTAAGACCAGCTTGATCTTGGCCCAGCATTTTTCGA
>QHVI01000148.1 GCA_003223515.1 Candidatus Angelobacter sp. Gp1-AA117 | reverse complement strand
CAAAATGTAGTGCAGACTCGGCCATCGTCTGAACTGATTCTGAAAGGGTTAGACCGTTTCTCGACCGCTTACTGACGAACTTCGGCTAGTGCTGATGGCTGAGTGCTACAACACACGGTCAGAGCACCAGTGTTAATTAATGGCTGAGTGCTACATGGCTGAGTGCTAAAGGCTAAGTGCTAAAGGCTAAGTGCTTGCTGTCAGACGAGCTGTACTTTCTCTCTCAGATCAATGCCGGCGCGGCGCAGGATGGCGGCGATTTCGCCATCGTTCAGGCGTGAGGCGTCATATTCCACGCGGATGGTGTGTTCGTTGACGTCGAACTTGATTTTGCGGATGCCGTAGACCTCCCAGGCGCTATTGAGCGCCCACATTTCTTTCTCTCCGGGCGGCGTACCATATTTAAAGACCACATCCAGCAAAGTCATGAGTGCTCCTGAAGGGCAATGAATCGTAAGACACTCTAATATAGTCGAATTAAACGTGGAACAGAACCAGATGGATTCACACGAGCCCATGGCGGGAACATTTCGGGAGAAACCCAACACAGTGCTGGACCCGGTGTGCGGCATGCATGTCGATCCGCAGAAGGCGCGCGGGTCGGCGGACTACAAAGAAAAGACGTATTACTTCTGCAGTCCGCGTTGCGTGGAGCGCTTCAAGGCCGAACCGGAGAAGTATCTTGCACCCAAGCCCCCGGCAAGCCAGATTGTCCAGCTAGGCGGCATTGCTCCGGCCAAACCTGCGCAACATTCGTCCGTGGCGTCCGTGACGTCCGTGGCGTCTGCGCCACCTGCGCCGCCTATCCCTGCCATGAAGGGCAAGGTCACTTATGTTTGTCCGATGGACCCGGAAGTGAGGGAAAGCAGCCCGGTTCCGTGTCCAATCTGTGGAATGGCGCTGGAGCCGGAAACGGTTGAGTACACCTGCCCGATGCACCCGGAAGTTGTTCGCAGCGAGCCGGGCAATTGCCCGATCTGCGGGATGGCGCTGGAACCGCGTGTGGCTCTGCCCGGTACACAGCAGGAAGATGATTCGGAATTGCGCTCGATGCAGCGGCGGTTCTGGGTGGGGCTGGCGCTCAGTATTCCACTGCTCGTGCTTTCGATGGGAGGCATGGCCGAGGGCAGTCCGTTGCGCAATTTGCCGATGAGCTGGCAGGAGTGGCTGCAGCTGGCGCTGGCGACTCCGGTGGTGCTGTGGGGCGGATGGCCGTTCTTTCAGCGTGGCTGGCATTCGATCGTGAACCGCCACCTTAATATGTTTACGCTGATTGCGCTGGGCACAGGCGTGGCTTATGTCTACAGCATCGTTGCTATCTTGTTTCCGCAAATCTTTCCCGCTGGACATCCTGATGTTTACTTTGAGGTGAGCGCATTCATTGTGACTCTGGTTCTGCTGGGACAGGTGCTGGAGTTGCGCGCACGACGCCAGACCAGCGGGGCCATTCGCGCGCTGCTCGACCTGAATCCGAAAACAGCGCGGCGCTTGCGGCCGGATGGTTCGGAGGAAGAGATTCCTCTGAACCAGGTGCGCAAAGGTGACCGGCTGCGGGTGAGGCCGGGCGATCGTGTGCCGGTGGATGGAGCGATTGAAGAGGGAAGCAGCGCGGTGGATGAATCGATGATCACCGGCGAATCGATTCCGGCGGAGAAGCAGCCCAGAGCAAAAGTCATTGGCGGGACCGTGAACCAGACCGGCTCATTCATCATGCGCGCTGAAAAGCTGGGCTCAGAGACATTGCTGGCGCAGATCGTCCGCATGGTGGCGGAGGCGCAACGCAGCCGCGCTCCGATTCAGTCACTGGCAGATAAAGTCTCAGGCTATTTTGTTCCTGCGGTGGTGCTGGTGGCGGTGCTCACCTTTATTGGCTGGATGATCTGGGGGCCGGAGCCGCGTTTTGCTCATGCGCTGGTGAATGCGGTGGCGGTGCTGATCATCGCCTGCCCGTGTGCGCTGGGGCTGGCTACGCCGATGGCGATCATGGTGGGTACAGGCCGGGGCGCGCACGCTGGAGTATTGATCAAGAATGCTGAAGCACTGGAAATGATGGAAAAGGTCGATACGCTGGTGGTGGACAAGACCGGAACACTGACCGAGGGCAAACCGCGGGTGACCGAGGTGATCGCCGCTGCCGGGTTCAATGAAAACGAATTGCTGCGGCTGATGGCCACCCTGGAGCAGTCGAGCGAGCATCCGCTGGCGGCGGCGGTGGTGAAAGCTGCGGCTGAACGTAATATCGCGCTGGGCCGCGTTTCGAATTTCCGTTCACTTACAGGCAAGGGAGTTGTGGGCCAGGTGGACGGCAGGGAAGTAGCGGTAGGGAATCAGACCCTGTTCGCGGAGAGGAACATCAATGTCGCCCGACTGGTGAACAGCGCGGTTGTCCTTCAGCAGAAAGGCCGGACGGTGATGCTGGCGGCCGTACAAGGACAACCTGCAGGACTCATTGCTGTCGCTGATCCAATCAAAGCTTCAACGCCCGAAGCGGTAACAGCATTGAAGCAGATGGGCTTGCGGCTGGTGATGCTCACCGGTGATAACCGCAAGACGGCTGAAGCCATCGCACGCGAGCTGGGCATCGAGCAATTCGAGGCTGAAGTGCTGCCTGACAAGAAACTCGAGATCGTGAAACGCCTGCAGGCAGAAGGACGCATTGTAGCCATGGCCGGAGATGGCATCAACGATGCACCCGCACTGGCTCAAGCCAATGCAGGCATCGCCATGGGCACCGGGACAGATATTGCGATTGAGAGCGGGGGCATTACGCTGGTGAAAGGCGACCTGCGCGGCATTGTTCGCGCCCGGAATCTGAGCCAGGCGACCATGAACAACATTCGCCAGAATCTCTTCTTTGCGTTTATCTACAACATGCTGGGCGTTCCCATTGCTGCGGGCGTTCTTTATCCGTTCTTTGGATTGCTGCTGCGTCCGGTGTTGGCGGCGGCGGCCATGAGTTTCAGTTCGGTATCGGTGATTGGGAATGCGTTGCGGTTGCGGAGAGCAAAGCTGTGATTTACCGCAGCGTGGGCACAACCAAAAACCTTTTACCGCAGAGGACGCAGAGAACGCAGAGGTAACAAAAGTAGTTGATGTGTATTGGATTGGTAGCGTGTTGCTCCCAAGAGATTCTGGTAGCGACACGAAAGTGAACCGCAGGGGCAAAGGATTATGAACAATGCAGGAAAACCTTTTCAACACAGTGTGGCGAGCCACAACCAAAACCTTTAACCGCAGAGGGCGCAAAGGACGCAGAGGAAGCAAAAGTAGGTTTATGTGTATCTGATCTGGCAGTGTTTCAGTTCCTCAAGACTTTTTGGGTTGCCAAAGCTGGGATTGGAAGGGGGGTAAAAGCAGCATGAAATTCTTCACAGGAAGACAAGAATTTGGATATAGCAATGCAGAGGGCGCTAAGGACGCAAAGGTAACAAATGCTAATGGGTTGATTTCGGCGGCGGCAGATATTTCTTGTTGACTTTGGCGACGATTACGTAATTGGGATCGACCATTTCGTTGAGATGAATCTCGCCTACTTCGGAGAGTAGCTCATAGGCGTCCATTTCGGAGAGGCCGTAGTCATTGTGAATCCAGCCGACCAGTTCGGTGAAGGCGATGCGCAAGGCATCATCGAGCGGGCGATAGGCGCCGACGGTCATTATGTAGTCATTATTTTCAAAACGCGGCCAGCTTATTTTCTGGCCTTTGATTACCTGCACCTGCACGCGGCTGCGCAGCGGGACTTCGATGGCGGTGCCCGCAACTTCACCGTCGCCCATGGCAGCGTGTCCGTCACCCAGGAAGAGCATGGCTCCGGAGACGTTCACGGGAAAATAGACGGTGTTGCCGACGCTGGCTTCGGGGGAGTCCATGTTGCCCCCGAATGCTTCAGGGACCACGGAGCTGCGGGCTTCGCCTCCGGCGGGGGCTACGCCAATGCAGCCGAAGAATGGATGCAGAGGAATCTTCACGGCAAATTTTGAATCGAGCGCCTGAAATGTAGCGGTGTTGGTGGAGTGATCGATGGGATAGAACCAGATCTTTTCCTTGATGGGCGGGTTGAGCATGGGCGTGTAATTGGTGGAGTTGATGGCCCCGAAGCCGGGAGCGAGTGCGCCGATGCCCTGGTTACCGTCAACTTTAATTTCGAGAATCTTTACGGCCAGCGTGTCGCCGGGTTCTGCGCCTTCAATAAAGAAAGGGCCGCTGAGGGGATTGTCGCCGGGAGCCATGCTGAGCGTGTCGCCGGGTTTCTTGACGGCGTTGCCGAAGCAATCGACGGTATTGGTCTCGAGAATGTCGCCGGATTTGAGCCGCGCCACCGGAGGATAAGAAGCGGCGAAGGTGTACTTCAGTTCGCTGGGCTTGACTTCGTAATGGACAACGCGCGGCTGGGAATTCTGGGCGAAGGCGCCGGCAGAGAGCAACAGAAGAGCGAAGAGTGATTTCATGGGTGATGCCTCAAGGAAACCGAGGATTATAGAACAATGCGGCGAGCCACAACCAAAGGCTTTTACCGGAGAGGGCGCAGAGGACGCAGAGGAGGCAAAAGTAGTTGATGTGTATTGGATTTGGCGGCGTGGTGCTCCCAAAAAATTCTCGTTTGTAACCTAGAGGGCCTTCAGGTAATCAATCATTAAGGGGTCACTCCAGTTGGTGGCGCCGACGATCTTGCGCCGGATCTTTCCGGAAGCGTCAATGATGAAGGTCTCAGGCTGGCCGGTGGAACCGTACAGCGTCCGGCTCATCGCTCGGCCATCGCGCACGGTGAGCAGGTCGACTTTGTAATCCTGGAGAAACTGATGATAGGCGCGGTCGTCCTCGTCCCAGCTTACGGCCAGAACGGTTACGCGGTTGCCCATGCGTTTCTGCAATTGAACGAGAGAAGGCATTTCATCGATGCAGGGTTTGCACCAACTGGTCCAGAAATTGAGGACCACGGGTTTACCTTTCAGGTCGTGCAACGATACTGTATGGTCTGAATCCTGGACAGTAAAATCAGGGGCCGGAGAGCCGATCATGCGCGGCCTGGAGCCAAGATTGCATGAGGCCAGCAGCAGCACTGGCGCAAGAATAATCAAAAACAGGGGTTTCACACTCGTATAATAAACCGTTTTGCATGAATTCTGGACGCCAAAATCCGTATATTCAGGTCATTGTGCCTGCCCGCAATGAGCAGGAATGCATAGGCCGGTGCCTGCAGTCGCTGACAGGCCAGCAGGGAATCGATTTCCAGATTACGGTGGTGGATGACGGCTCAACCGACCAGACGCGCAGCATTGCCGAGTCGTTTGCGGGTGTCAGTGTAATCAGTTCGCGCGAACCTGCTCCGGGTATCAGCGGAAAATGTAATGCGTTGATCATGGCCGCGGTGGGTTCGCGGGCCCGGTGGCTGCTGTTCACCGATGCAGATACGTTCCATCTTCCGGGCTCGCTGGCGGCTGCGGTGGCCGAGGCCGAAGAGCGCAACGTCGATCTGCTCTCGTATTCACCGGAGCAGGAGGTGGTGACGTGGAGCGAGTACGCGCTCATGCCGGTGGTCTTTGCCGACCTGACGCGCACCTATCCCACTGAGGCGGTCAATGATCCGGCCAGTCCGGTGGTGGCTGCCAATGGACAATACCTGCTGGTGCGCCGCGAAGTCTATGAGCAGCTTGGCGGACACGCTGCTGTAGCGACCTGTGTTCTGGAAGACGTGGAGATTGCGCGACTCTTCAAGAATGCAGGCCGGAGAACCTGGTTTCGATACGGTGGTGGAATCGTCCGCACGCGCATGTACCGAAGTTTTTCTGCCATGGTTGAAGGGTGGACCAAGAATCTCACTTTACTTTTTCATCACACGGTACTGCTGGCTATCATTCGCCTGCTGGAATTCGGCATAATTACCGGTGCCCTGATTGCCGGAGCCATATTGCTTACGGTTCATCATCCACAAGCAGGATGGGCATTGCCGGCAGCCGCAGGAGTATTCTATTTTCGTTTTCTTCTGCGAATCCGGGCAGCGCATTTTTCCTGGCGTGCTAATTTCATGGCGATCTTTGGGTTGCCGCTGTTTGCGGTGTTGTTGCTGCGCTCGTATCTCCACGCCATGATACGGGGCGCGGTGACATGGAAGGGACGCCGCTATACACATTCAGAACCCACGGCAGTTGCAAAAGCATCTATGCAAGAAGGAAATTTCATCATTAAAGGCTGAAGAATGGTTTACCTGACCAGGAAAGCTGAGTTTTCCGCATCGCACTTCTATCACAACCCGGAATTTACGCCGGAGGAAAACAAACGAATTTTCGGGAAATGCAATAATCCACACGGCCACGGCCACAATTACACGCTGGAAGTTACCGTAAAGGGCCAGGTGGATCAGCGTTCAGGATTTGTGGTGGACCTGAAAGAGCTGAAAGAGATCATGAACAGGGAAGTGATCGAGGCCGTGGATCACCGCTTCCTGAACAAAGAAGTGGCAGAGTTTCATGAGCGCATTCCCACCACGGAAAACCTGGCCATTACTATCTGGACGTGGCTCAAGCCCAAGCTGAATGTGGCGCAACTGCATCGCATCCGGGTGTATGAGACGCCGGATCTGTTTGTGGATTATTACGGCGAAGCATGAAGGCCTATCTTACAAAACGGTATTGGTTTTCGGCTTCGCACCGCCTGCACTGTGATGCGCTGTCAGCGGAGGAAAACCGTGACGTTTACGGCAAATGCAATAATCCACACGGCCATGGACACAACTACGCGCTGGAGGTCACGGTGACTGGGCAGGTCGATTCGAAAACGGGGATGGTATGCAACCTGGCCGATCTGGACGGGTTTGTCCATGAAAATATTTTGGAACGTTTTGGCCACGAAAACCTCAATACATTACCGGAATTTCAAGGAGTCGTACCTACAACCGAGAACCTGTGCATGGAGATTTATGACATTCTCGAGCGAGGCTTCCAGCACGCAGCCATTGAAAAGGTACGGATGGAGGAAACGATGTTGAACTCCTTTGAATACGCCGGTGGAAGAGAAATTCGGAATTAGGGACGTACACAGTGAGAAAAGTGGAAGAACCAGTCACATTAATGGCGGCCAGCACCACGGAGCTGTTGCGCGAACTGCTGGTGCGGCTCGGCGAAGATGCCACCCGCGATGGACTGCTGAAAACTCCCGAACGGATGGAGAAGGCGCTGAAGTATCTGACCCAGGGACACAAGCAAAACCCGGATGAGATTCTGAAAGGCGCTCTCTTTGAGGTGACCTATGACGAGATGGTCATCGTCAAAGATATCGAGATGTTCAGCCTGTGTGAGCACCACATACTGCCATTCTTCGGCAAGGTGCACGTAGCATACATTCCCAATGGGAGAGTGATTGGCCTGAGCAAGATTCCGCGCATCGTCGATGTGTTTGCGCGCCGCCTGCAGATCCAGGAGCGGCTGACCGTGGAGATTGCCGAGACCATTCAGCGGGCCATTGAACCGCAGGGCGTGGGCGTGGTGATTGAGGCGCGTCACCTGTGCGTGATGATGCGCGGCGTAGAGAAGCAGCATTCGTCCGCCGTGACCTCTCACATGCTGGGGAGCTTCCGTACGGCAGAAAAGACCCGGGAAGAATTCTTATCACTTATCCGCAATGGAAAGAACGGTTATTCTTTCTAGATGACAGAACGGCAGTCTCTGAAAGGCCACGTTGCGGTGATCACCGGCGCCAGCCACGGCATTGGACTGGCGCTGGCCGAGGCCCTGGCACGCGAGGGCTGTGATCTGGTGGTTGCGGCCCGAAAAGCTGCTTCTCTGACGGATGCAGTCAGGCAGCTCTCCCTCAGCAAGTGCCAATTTAACGCGATTGGCTGCGATGTAAGGAGCGCCGCTGACGTACAGAATCTTTTTGATACAGTCCGCAAGCGCCACTCCCGGCTCGACATTCTGATAAATAATGCCGGCGTTGCTCACGCACTGGCTCCAGTGGAAGAACTGCAGCTTGACGCGTGGAAAGAAGTCATCGATACCAACCTCACCGGCACATTTCTTTGCACCCAGGCAGCGCTGCCACTGATGCACGCCGGCGGAACCATTGTGAACAACCTTTCCGTCGCCGCTCTTCAGCCATTTGAAGGCATGGCCGCGTACAACGCTTCGAAGCATGGCGCGATGGGATTTACCAACGTCCTGCGGCAGGAGCTGCGAAAGAAGGGAATTCGCGTGCTGGCGCTGATCCCCGGAGCCACTGACACGGCGATCTGGGATCAGTTCTGGCCAGACGCTCCGCGAGAAAGAATGCTCTCACCGGCGACCGTGGCTGAAGCCGTGGTGCACGTTTTGACTTTGCCGGCAAATGCGACCATTGAAGAGATCAGGCTGGGGCCTACGGCAGGAGTGCTTTGAAATTGCCAAAATTGCCATAATTGGTAATTGCCATAATTTGAAATCCCAGATAGGGTTTCCTCGCTGGCGTTCGGGATTGAAGAAAAGCTCAGTATCCTTCATACAAATAATATTTCTGCCGTGGAGGCAGCAGCTTGATGAGCACCATGCCGCAGATGAAGCCGCCTACGTGCGCCCACACAGCAACTCCACTGGTGGTCTGGGCTGAATAGGCAATGGCGCTGGCTGCGCCGCTCAGAAATTGCACGATGAACCAGAAGCTCAGCCAGAGCCAGGCGGGCACCCAGAAGATAAAGAATCCGAATACCCAGGTCAGCACACGGGCCGAGGGGAAAGATATCAGGTAGGCGCCCATGACCCCGGCAATGGCTCCACTGGC
Source organism: Candidatus Angelobacter sp. Gp1-AA117 (assembly GCA_003223515.1). GTDB lineage: Bacteria > Acidobacteriota > Terriglobia > Terriglobales > Acidobacteriaceae > Angelobacter. Next base: position 2,398 of record QHVI01000148.1, on the reverse strand, counting down.
GCCGAGGCTGGGAATCCGGGAATCGAAATTGAAGAAATAATGAGTGATGGTGGCTCCCACGCCGCTCAGCAGATACAAGACCAGATAGCGGAAATGCCCGAGGCGGTCTTCAATGTTGTCTCCGAAGATGGCGAGCGCCCACATGTTGAAGATCAAATGCAGCCATGAGGCGTGCAAAAACATGGAGGTGAAGATGGGCACGATGACGGCATCGATTGGAAGCTGACCCGAGAGCCAGGCGTTCATCCGTGCCGGTATGAAGCCAAACTCGTTGAGAAACATCTGCAGGTGCCGGCCCAATGAGTACTCAAACAAAAAGACCATGGTATTCAGAGCAATCAGAAAATAATTGACATAGGGGAAGGTGCTGCGCGGAGCGTCGTCGCGAATGGGAATCATTGGATCGTACGGGCTTCAATTATGATGCTAGAGAAATCGGGATTGCTCAAGTGGATGGCGTTCTAATCATCAACAAACCGGCGGGAATGACTTCTCATGACGTGGTGGCACGGGTGCGCCGCATTCTGGGCGAGCGCTCGGTCGGGCACCTGGGCACGCTCGATCCGTCGGCGACCGGGGTGCTGCCCCTGGTTCTGGGACGTTTCACCCGCCTGGCCCAGTTCTATAACGATGCCGACAAGCGCTATGAGGGCGTGATCCGCTTCGGCTTTGCCACCGATACTTATGACGCCGAGGGTGAACCCGCCGGACCACCGAAACCGGTCTCCCTATCTTTGGAGCAGCTCAAGGAGGCAGCGGCCCGGTTTGCCGGACACCTGGAACAGATACCTCCACCGTTTTCGGCCAAAAAGATTGGTGGCGTACCGGCCTACAAGCTCGCCCGAAAGAAGCAGGAGGTAGAACTTAAAGCCAAGCCGGTGGAAATCAAGGAATTCGAGATGGTGAGCTGGGATGGCGAACGCGCCCGGTTCAAAGCGTGGGTAAGTTCGGGAACGTATGTCCGGTCGCTGGCTCATGAACTGGGACAGGCACTGGGGCCGGGAGCACATTTGGAAGAATTGACCCGGACAGCGGTGAGGGAATTTCAGCTTGAGGATGCCTACAGCCTGGAGCAGATAGACGCCAGGAGCCGCGATTCACAAGGTAACTCGGATTATTTACATAATACTCATTATCAGACGTTGGATATGAGGGGCATTGAGAGCCTCTTTCTGCATCCCCGGCTGATCCTACCGGAGTTCCCTGCGGTTACAGCGCCTCCTGAGGCTCTGGTCAAAATCCGGCATGGAGCGGCGGTCAATCTCCCGGAATTCAGCAAGGCTGGAATGGTAAGGGTCTTTGAAGGACAAAGCCGGCTGATCTGCCTGGCCAAGCGGGTGGCCGGAACTTTGTTTCAGCCCAAGGTGGTTTTGATCTAGGGCAATCCGCACAGCCGGGGGCGGCTGTGCCACTTACTTAAGACAATTTAGCCTGATTGTGTCGCCCCTAACGGGGCTCTGTTCTTCGATCTAACCTTTTTCCCACGTCTTCCGACGTGGGCTCAATAATCCCGCGCCTCCGGCGCTCGGCTTATCGTGACCTTTTCTGCGCTCTTTCCCAAGCTGTTGAGCAGTCCCATGCTTAAGTAAGTGGCATTAGCCGGGGGCGGCTGTGCCACACCACTATTGCTGTGAAGGCTGGATGGCTTGACCTCGCAGGATGGCTTTGAGATCTGATTTGAACTTATCCAGGGTCGCGATGCGCTCGGGGGTGGCTTCGAGTTCCTCGCCTTTGTGCAGAAATATCTGGCGGCCATGGTGCTCTACCAATGGCCCCAAACTCTCTCCCATGCGCCAGCCTACGTTTCCTAGAATCTGGAGTCCCTCGGGACCGGGTACCAGGAAGGCGATGCAGTTGTCCCGAAGAACGCCTATTGCTTTGGGAAAGCGGTCAAAGGTCTGGAGATCGAAGCCAGCCACATAAAGCTGCTGGAGCTGCTCAGCGGAGTCGGGCATAACGGGATCAGGATACACCGCCTGCTGTCAGAAGCATTTATGTAGTTCTGTACCCATTGGGAGTGACGCTATTTTGATTCAGGCCCCAGTTCCTGGACAAAAGGTTGGGCAGGATGGCGATTGGCCCACCACCCGGCGAATACCATTGCCAAAATGGCCAGAGCAGCAACGGAAATTTCTCTCCATGAATATGTACCATCCATTGTCTGTCGTAGAGATGAAATGAGGGCCGCGACAAACAAGATGATGAAGCCTGCCAGATCAGAGAAATCCCCGGCTAATTGTCTCGCTTTCGGCAATGAGGACCTGCGAAGCCGAGACAGGTCATTACAAAAAACGCATCCTCCGACCAGCAACAGCGGATCCAGTCCAACAAGCTCTAACTTGAAAGAAATCAGTGCAATGAATATGGCAGCAAGTCCCAACCGTTGCTTATCAACTAC
>QHVI01000195.1 GCA_003223515.1 Candidatus Angelobacter sp. Gp1-AA117 | reverse complement strand
CCGAACCCACGGCGGAACAGAAATCCCTGCTTCACCAGCTCGGTCTAAATCTTCCGGAACGGCTGAGATCTCTTTCAAAATGTAGTGCAGACTCGGCCATCGTCTGAACTGATTCTGAAAGGGTTAGACCGTTTCTCGACCGCTTACTGACGAACTTCGGTTAAATGGTTGACCTTCAACGGTTTTAACCTGCAGCGTCTCGTTTGTGCCGTCTGCCTGCATATGAATTTGTGGCTGCAGAATCCACACGGAGCCTCGCCGTTCAATCCAAAACAATAAGATTTGTGCATTTAAATAGACTAGCTAGCTAGGCCCTGATCTCAGAGGTCCAACAGCTACGCGTTAAGACAGAAAAACGTCTCACAACTTGCCATCTGATGGCACAGCTAGGCCGTGATCCTCGTCAGCCAACCAAGGATCACTCTGCAGGTGCGAATATTTATTCACCAACTCTTTTGCAAGCTCCAGGTCGGCCTCCGCCTCTGAATTGCGAGATAAACGACGTAGGTTTAGTACTCGGGTACGCAGAGCGACTAACAGGGTAGCGGTCGGATATGGTTTCTTTTTCTCTGCATCAATTATCTCCGTAAATTCGTCTACTGCTTCCGCAGTTCGCCCCGCCATGCTCAGTGCAACTCCGAATTGATGTCTTAGAACCGCATTGTCTGGTTCATAGTCGACCGCCCGCTTTAGCGCTGCGACTCGGCGTACCCGATCATGCTGTGCATCGTAAATTCGAGCGAAAATACTGAACACCAATGCGCCTGTCGACTTTGTGACTCGACTTTCAGCTTGACCAACGAAATCTAAAGCAGCACCGACGTTTCCAATTGCCAATGCACCGCTCGCACTCATCGCGAGAACATATGCGCTGTTAGGAGCAAGTTGTCGAGCCTGCTTGAAAAGCACTTCTGCCATAGCTACATTACCGCTAAAAATCTCTGATTCTGCCCTGCGGCACAGAATCGCTGCCCGTCGTTCATTTTCGGTTGACAGACCATACTTGGCGAAGGTGCTCGTAAAAGTTCTCACCTCCCAAGACTGCAACTCCATCTGTTCCCTAAATTTTTGAACCCGCTGGCGAGAAACGACCTCGAAATCTCCCATACCCTCGAGTTGGTTCCGTGCGAAAGACAGCGTAATCGGTAGAGCGATACATACAGTTTTGCCATCCGAAAGCTGCGTGTTCAGCGTAATTAGCGTAACATCTGACAGCTCTGAAAGGGCTTTATCGATTCGATCCACTCCCCATTCAGTTGCAATTGAAATTTGCTGAAGATCGGGTGGGCTATCAAAGATCGTCAATACGGCAAGTGCAGCTTTGGCATCAGGTGATAGAAGGTTCCAAATATTGCGGAAGCTAAACTCCAAAATGGGAGAGTCTTTGTGGCCGACCGCCTGAAGTACCTGTGTCAAATTGTGCGTAACCTTGAAGCGTCCAATGGTCCACTGAATTGCTAATGGTAATCCCCCTGTAGCAAGTCTCACCTTTTCACAAACATCTTCATCGAGCGGGAAAATAATATTCATCTCCCTTGCTTTTGTTTCAAGGAACTCACGGACTTCGTTGGCCGAGAGCTCGTTCACCGGCACCGGTAACTCCCACCCCCCCGTTTTCTGGCGACTGGTAAGCAGTATTTTCGCCTTTGTGGTAGCCGGTAAGTGCTGGATAAACTTGATGATTCGTCCATCTTGGACAGTCTCCATGTTGTCGAGAACGATCAGAGTGCTCCAGGCATCGAGCAACTCGACAGCAACCGCCTTCTTCGCGTCGAAACTGTCTGGAACCGGCTCCGCAAATAGGTCGATAATATGATCTAGTAAATTTTCGAGCGAGTACAACGAACGTGCGGATTGTTGGATTCCTTGGGATGTCAGCTTAGCATCCTTTGCGGAGAGATGCAGAATTGCCTCGAAAGACCGGCGACGATAAAGCTCGTACACGGCCCAATTGACTAGAGCAGATTTACCGACCCCTCCTGGTCCGTGGACATCAATGATCCAGAGCCGCGGATCCTTCGTGATGCTATCGACTACTTCCGTTCTTAAGGTTGTTCGACCAACGAATGAATCGTACCCCTTTTCGAGCAGGCGATAGGTTCCGTCTAAGACGGCGAATGGTAATGAGGGCGAGGAGGCCGCGATTACCGACTCGTCGGCCACGGCCTCCAGTCGTTCGAGCACATCTTCCAATTCGGATTGTGACTGGATGCGAACAGTGGAGTCCCCGCGGCGTATATAAATATCGCCACGACGAAACCCGAAACTCTCTTTGGGATGAAAATCCTTCGAGGCCACGCTGGGAGCCCTGCGCTTCTTACGGCGGCTGCTTCCACGCACTAAAATCAGTGCGAATCGACCTGTCCCTAAATCGCCGAATGCAGTATGCGGAACGATATCGACGTCTAAATCCAGGCCGCAACATTTTCGAACAACATCTCGCAGCAGCTTCCCATCGTAGGGCAGCGGCGCGCCCAGGCCGATTGGGCTCCATGTTTTATCCTGAACACCCACCACGATGTAACCGCCACCTACATTCTTCATTCCTAAGACATCGCGTGAGAACTCACACGCTGCGGCGTCATTTTCAAGATGCAACTCTTGCTTGTAATCAAGCCATTCAACTTCAGAACGGCAGCTCACGAGATAACGAAGGGCATCGAGGCTCATGTCGGCCTGCGAAATCATTCGCTCGATGACGGCGATATTCATGGTCTGAGCGGTAATTGTACGTAAAAATCAAATCGTTTGGGAAGATGAGTCTCTTCCAAACACAGGGCAATCGCATTTGAAAACAGAGTTGACGGGGACAACCGCTCTTCGACCTAAATGCAATTGATTTTTGATTACCAATCCTCCCGAAACGCCGTCAGGATGAACCAATCGAGTAATCTCTATCGTGCCAAATGTCTTTGTCGCACCGCTGATCCATGGCCGTTCCATGCCTATGGCGCAGGACGGATGGCTCCACTGGCTCTGAAATTCCAAATGCGATTGCCCTGCTTCCAAACAAGATGAACTCGGAAAGGGCAATTCGAGCGCTGTATAAGACTGGAGAAAGTGGCATGCTCGAGCTTGACGAGCCAGCGGACGTGAAGCCGTGGAGCTTATTTTGGGCTGATCCAGGCCTTCTGAAAACCAGCTACGCGATAATTGCGTGGGGCCAGTGTGGGTTCCAGTGCATTGTCGATCTTTGAGACTTTCGCAGCCTCAATTTCGCTTACATCACTGAGGCGGCAGACCGCAATTGACTGTAAGTTATTGAAAATAATAGCCGGAAAGAGGATTTGAACCGCTGACTCCCTGGTTCCAAACTGGTTCTCAAACTTCTCTACCGGCGAAAAATGATTTACTCACCTTCAATTTCAAACAACGGCATGCAAGACTGCTCCGGGCGCTCCAGATCGGCAGCCAGCACTGCTATCCCAAGTTCGCCTTTGTACAAGCTCTCCGTCCGGAATGCGAACTGTTCATAGCCCGGCTGGCTGCTACTCTCTTCCTGCGCCACCACGGCATAACGCGCCGCATCCCGCGCGCGCGACAACCAGACATTCTCCCTTGTATGCCGATAGAAATTCAGCAGCGCGTAAGCCTGGCCCGCCATTCCGCAGCAGAGATTGCCGATTGGCCCGGCCGTCTCCCACGCGTTCCACGCTGCGCCCTCCGCCAATGCAAGATAACCTGGATCCCCGAGCATCTTGTGCGCTAACCTCCACAGGAAAACATATCCGGCAGTGCCATGGCACCATCCCGGCATGTAGCCTCCCTGCTGGTTCGCCCTGGGGGTGAGGTTCCGCGGCCAGCGTAGACCGCGTCCCGCCGGCTCTGCGCATTTCCCAAGCTGCTGCAAGCGTATTCCGATCTTTGCAGGTAATGGATCATGGCTCACCGCCGACCAGCACAGGATGGAATACAGCAGCCCCGCCCAGCCGTGTGCTATGCCCAGATTGCTCAACTCTTTCGATTCCCGAATTGCGCCAAAGCCTTCCATGGTCTGCCACAACTTTGCTGCGGATTCGCGCCCAAAAGAACGCAGGCGCTCAATCGTC
>QHVI01000060.1 GCA_003223515.1 Candidatus Angelobacter sp. Gp1-AA117 | reverse complement strand
AAAATAGAGACTACGTGGACTTGGGTGCAAAATTCTTGGATCAAATCCGCTCCCAGCATCTGATACGTTTTCATACGAAGCGCTTAGAGGAACTCGGTCTGAAGGTACTCACGACACCCATGGCGGCATAGGGATTTTCAGGGCAGAGAACGCAGAGAGCGCAGAGGAAGGCAAGTAAGCCGCCAATGACGCGAATCTCACGAATCAGAAATGGGATTAGCATTTAGCTACCCAAGCAGAATTCTTCGCGGCTTGAGACGAATTTGATTGTTAGCAATGCAGAGGACGCAAAGGACGCGAAGGTTACAAGGACAATCCATCCACGAACGAGCGCAACAGTCGTCCCACATACTCCGGTTGTTCGAAGGCGGCATAATGCCCGGCTCTGGGCACAACTTCGAGGCGGGCATTGGGGATGTGCTGCTTCATCAACGCTGCTTCCGCCAGCGGAGTCGCTGTATCTTCTTCTCCGCCGATCAGCAGCACAGGAACGCTGATGGTTTTTAAAGTGGGGATGGAATCAGGCCGCTGCATCATGCCCTGCTGATTGGCGACGATTCCCTGCACGCTCATGCGGCTCATCATCTGGCGCGCGCCTGCGACCAGATCCTGCCGCGTTTCCAGCGTGGTGCGGGCGAGCAGACGGGGGATCATCTCGTCAATGAACTGGGCGGGGCCGCGCTGCTGCACTGCATCGATGGACTTCTGGTGGTGGGCGCGTCCTTCCGGAGTTTCTGGCGTGGCACGGGTATTGGCCAGCACCAGCGCCGCTACGCGCTCACGGGCCTGCCGCCAGAATTCAAACAGAATGTAGCCACCGATGGAAACACCGGCGAATGTGGCCTTTCCAACACCCACTTCATTGCAGAGCTGCAGGAGATCGCGCGTGTGTTTCTCCATGGTGGCCGGGCCTTCGCCGGGAGAAGAGTCGCCGTGTCCACGCAGATCGGGAATGATCAGCCGGTAACGATGTTCCAGCAGCGGGATGCAACCCTGCCAGAACTGATGATTGAGAGGAAAAGGGTGCAGCAGGATGAGGGGCACACCCTGGCCCCTCACTTCGTAGAAGATTTCTGTGCCGTCACTGGAGACATTCATAGTGCGGCAACATTTTTACATATTCGCCACTTTGTCGGGGACACCGGCAGCCGGAACCAGCGCCAGCGGCTCTTCCGGTATTACGATCCAGCACACAACGTAGGCGACAGCTCCGATACCGGCACAGATGAGACAGACCAGCCACACGATGCGGATAAGAGTTACGTCCAGATCGAAGTAATTCGCAAAGGCGGCACAGACTCCGCCGATCTTTCGTTGGGGCCCGCGCGCACGCATCAGACGCTTGCGAACGACAGCGCAGGCCACGTTCTTGCCACAATATGCGCATAACAGCGCGTCATCCTGAATGACTTTGCCGCAATGGTTGCAATACATAGGGTCTCTGCTCCTTTAAGACTCTGGTTGGCTTGATATCCTGTTCGCGCCGAGTTTGGCTTTTGTCTTTCAAGTCAGGCCGGCCTGACTTCTTCCTCTAAGCTAGCGCTATTCCAAATCTCAATCAAATTGTGTGTCGCCCCTACGGGGCTTGGTTCTATCATTGGCTTTAGTTCCCGGCGCTTATCTACCCCAGCAGCCGCAAAAGCGGCGGTTGCCGGGAACCCCGGTACGCACCGGGCGAACCTGTTTCACCCGCTACGCGGGCTGCCGAGCAACTTCGACGAAACCAGGCGAACAAAAGTAAGAGCTAAAAGCCACCAGCCAATCGGCCTCACTAAGATATATACGCAGCCGTTGCGTGCGCGGTTCCCTAATGCTCGCGATAGGGTTTATTGAGGTATTTGCGGGCCAAGTCGGCCTCAGGGCTGCTGCCGTCGAGGGCGATGGCGGCGCGGTATTCCTTCACAGCGTCATCCCGTTTGGTGAGCAGGTCTGAAACCTCGCCTGCGGCCACCAGCGCACGTTGCCGCAGTTCATTATTGGTGGTGGTGGCGTTCCCGGCTGATTCGTAGGCCTGGATGGATTCAGCATACTGGCCCTGTGCGCGGAGGACACCTGCCAAGCTGAAATAGGCCATCTCCACGTGAGCGGATGGGAATTTGTTCTGCTTGCAGCTCTCGACCACATTGCGATAAGCCGCAACTGCCTCGGGTTTCTTGCCGGAATCCTTGAGCAGGTTGGCCGCTTCCAGGGCGAAAAGGAAGTTGTGGGGGTGCTGCTCAACCAGGTGATGCACCACGCCCATGGCGTCCTGAAAACGGCTTTCACGGCGCAAGAACAGGCCGAGAGCCACGTTGGCATCCACGCTGGATTCCCCTCCAGCCTTCCCGGCTTCGGCCAGGTAATCCAGCCCCTTTTTCTTATCCCCATGAATGCCTCCAATTCCAGCCATGATCTTGACGGCCACCGGCAGGCTGGCCACCACGTAGTTATGAATGCCAACTACGGTCCTGGCATCCACAAAGCTGGGTTGGAGTTTCAGCACCTCTTCATGATCGCTGCGGGAGCCTAAAGCGTTGCGCAGGGAGGCAAACCAGGCGTGCTCCACCAGAGCCAAGTACGTGGAGTGCAAACCTTTGGTAACCCCACGGGCATATAGGGCCTCTACGTCTTTAGGATTAGACTTAAGGCGCTTCTCTGAGAGGGAAAGCGCCTTATCGGCGAGGTCTTTGATCTGCTGTTTGACCTTGGGATCGAGAGTAATTTGTTTACTACTTAGAAAACTCTGCTGGGTATAAAGGCTGGTATCGAGGGCATCATGCCGGTAAAGCTCACTGAAAAGCACGGCCTCGAGCAAATGGTTAACTGCTTTAGGATCATCAGGTTTAAGGTCTATCGCCTTCTGGAATTCCTTGAAGGCCTGGTCATACTCAAGGCTGTAATAGTGCTCCAAACCGCTCTGGGTGAGAGAGTCGAAGGTGGGCACTTTGGCAGCGTCGCCCGCCCACAGCGGGTTTACCGTTAAGGCAATAATCAGGAGTATAACGAACAGGCCTGACTGGAGGCAGGCAAGGAAAGTAGACAGGTAAGGTCTCATGAGGGCTGCTATGGGGAAGTTTACCCGATTTCGCTTCCCGAGTAGAAGCAGTAAAACCATCACACCCGAATAGGGAAACACACTATGAATAAACCACTTAAGCCGGAACAGGAATTTTATACGGAAGCGGAGGCTGCCGGGTATCTGAACATTTCTATCCTGCGCCTTCACTCCCTGCTCGACGAACATATCTTCAACGACGGCAGCATTCGTCCCACAGAACTCACATTCTGCGAAGCTGATCTGGTGTTGCTCCGCTTTTGGAGAAACAGCGAAGAGAACCCCAAAGTGATCCGCATGCCGAGGAGAAATTAAGGCCCTCACTTACCTCCCCTTCTTCAGCGGTACCCATACCTCCCCCTTTTCAATCTTTTGCCAGCAACGGCCGGAACACCAGCCGGGCACTCTTGCAGAAGCTTTTACAACGTAATTCTTTCTACTCATTGTCCTTTCCGAACGAGGGAAACAGCCTAATCCCCTCATTATCACACACTTATGAGGCACTGAACTTTGGCATTCAGTGTGCGTAGATTTAAGACAAAGGTCCTTACAGTTATGGCAGAGATAGCGCGAAACTACGAAGAAAGGCAGGAGTTCTGGAAGCCAGCGGTTCAGCCGCGGCAGGAAGCTTTTGTGAACGAAGCAACAGGTCAGGTATGTGAGCGGTGCGGCACGGATTTTGTCATGGGTTCACGCTTTTGCCACGTTTGCGGAGCCGACCGCAATGCAGGTCTGGCCAACCCGAGCGGCCAGGGTGTCCGGGAGTGGTTTGACTACACTTCCTTGCGTGATGCACTGGGACAGACCAATGCATCTCTTGTGGCCCTGTTTCTGGGTTTGGCCTGTGTGATTGCAGCACTGGTCACAGGGTTCCTGTATACAGCAACCACGTTGCTGGATTGGCAGGCCGTGCAGATCTGGCGGATTGAATGGCTGCTGGCAGCTACGGCAATCTTTGCCTTAGGCGTTCTTCTCAAGAAAAACAAATAATCTCTCCCCTCTATCCGGGCAGAAAGAAAGGCGGCGTAGCGCAGTGCGCCGCCTTTCGTGTTTCACCGCAGCGTAGTGAGCCCACAAGCAAAACCTTTTACCGCAGCGTGGCGAGCCACAACCAAACGGCTTTAACCGCAGAGAACGCAGAGAGCGCAGAGGAAGGCAAGTAAGCCGCCAATGACGCGAATCTCACGAATCAGAAATGGGATTAGCATTTAGCTACCCAAGCAGAATTCTTCGCGGCTTGAGACGAATTTGATTGTTAGCAATGCAGAGGACGCAAAGGACGCAGAGGAAGCAAAAGTAGTTATGTGTATTGAATTTGGCGGTGTGTTGCTCCCTATAGACCGCACCCGCGTTTGGCTGCGCAGGAGAATTCGTCGCAAGCAGAGAAGAATTCGAACGCTGTAATACAAAGGGCACAACGCAGCAGGGCCACAACCAAAACCTAACCACAAAGGACACGGAGGTTTCACAAAGGTCACTGAGGAAGCTCTGGGATTGGGAAATAGCCGCGAATAGCGCGAATTTACGCGAATCAGAAGATTGGGTAAAAACGAAGAAAACGCAGATCGTCGATCCTCCTGATCAGCCATCAATTCCTGATCCTGCAATTGTTGGCTGACTTTACAGCTTGTGCTATCCTCTGGCGTACCTCGCGAGTTCCATTGGGACTCTACTCACGTTCTTCCTCGCAGAGATCGTGGATGGAGGAAATGTCTCTGGTTTCCTACATTACAAGCTCGCCCACTTCAATTGAGGAGGAACAATGGAATTCAAAAAACTCACGCCAAATCTCATCGTAGAAGACGTAAGCACCAGCCTGAAGTTCTATCAGGACGTCCTCGGTTTCAAGCAGGAACTCAACGTACCGGAACAGCCGCCTTATGTATTCGCGTCAGTGGCCAGCGGCAACGTGGAGATATTCCTGAATCAGCGCGAGGTGGCAGGGGTTCACGCCCAACTGGGCGGCACCTGCACCATGTACATCGAGGCTGAAGGACTGGATGAAATTCATCAACGAGTGCAGAAGCATAATGCCAGGATCGTGATGCAGGTGCAGGAGATGTTTTACGGAATGCGCGAGTTCTCATTCCTCGATCCAGATGGCTACACGATCATCATCGCCGAGCGAATATCAAAGTAACAAGACAAACGCAAAGATTCACCGCAGAGCACGCAGAGAGCGCAGAGAAATTGATGCGCTCTTTGCGTTCATGCTCTGGTTTAGCATGAAGACGAGATGATGCCGCATAAGAGCTGGGAAATTACAGGACTGATAGTGATCCTGGCGTTTTATGTGTGGGTAAGTTGGTATGTGCTCTCCAAAGCCGCCCATTCAGGATGGAAGTGGAATTATTGTCTCGTCGCGGGCTTATGGATCATCCTCGCAGGAACAGCAATCTTGCTGTTCCTGCGTTCTACCCGAAGAATCGACTAGTAGAGCGTATTTCGAAAATAATGTAGGGATTGCCGAGTTGCATGCCGGTTCTTTCGCTCCGCTCATTACCTTGCAAGCATCATGCGTGCGCTTTCAACAGCTCCGTGGGAACACCTTGTAAGAGCATGGTGGAGCAGACATCCTCGGGGTTCCTCCACTCCGTCCTCCCTCCTACGTCGGTCGGACTGCGGTCGGAATGACAAGGGGGGTGAGTGAATTCCCTACACCTCAACCTAAAATGCTCTGAGCGGGTTTCCAAATTATTGCTTTTCTGAGGGTTCCGGCTCTTTGGTCACTATGATCGACTGTGCCGTGTAGCGCGTGCCTTCGAATACGGCCACGATCCTCACGTCAGTCCCTACGGCCAGTTGGTCTCTCACATCCTTGAGTTGATTGGGGTTGAAGTTAACCTCGTAGTTCTTGTCATCGATCACGTTCTGAATAGCCATCACTCCCTTACGCAGATCAAGATGCGTGATCTTGCCTACATAAGTAAATTGCGAGCCGGGCGCAGCAATGATCGAAATCTCGCGCGCCAGTCCGCGGTTGGGGCTTTCAGGGGAAAACTTCACATGCACAAGCGCACCGGGCTTTAACTCGCCCAGTGAAGCAGAGTTGCTTCCGTGATTGAACTTGGTCTGATTGTCTATGCTGAAATGCACCGGCACAGAATCAATCTGATCGCGCAGCGTGACCCGCTGGTGCTTCAGGTCAATATCCACAATCTGCCCATCAGCATTTGCGGGGAGAGCAGCCACGCCCAGCCGGATGTTACGGGCAAATATTTCGTGGTTCTTTTTGTCGAGCATGGTATCCACGTAAACCCGCTCGCCTTTCTTAATGGCAAGCTGCGTGGTCTCCGCTCCATTGCGGAAGATGTGGGTACGCTCGTCAAAGCCGATCTTCCAGTGTCCGCCGCCGAATACCACCATGGTCATGCGATTGCGGATGTGATCCACGCCAGACACTGTTCCGCCTACCAGAGTAGTCAGACCGCCCGGCAATGGCGGAGGATCGAGAACGGGGTCGTGTCCGTCGGTGGTCAGCACTCCTGAAGAGGTAGCGGAGCTGTCGAAGATTTCAGTCTTCGGCTGCATCGGTTCGACGTTCTCTGACGGTTCAACCGGCTTGGCTGCCGTTCCCGGCGGCGCAGAGGTGATTCCCGGCGGCGGAGTCGCTTTGGAGCCGGAAGGCGCACTCGGAGCCTGGGCCGGAGTAGGGGCCACGGCGGGTGTATTTGGGGGAGTCTGCGTGGCCGGCGCGGCATTGGTGGAAGCGGCATTCGGGGCCGGAGTGCTCGTTTGTGTACTCGGGACCGGAGTTTCCGGCACTCCTGAACCAGGTTTCGGTGTTGCGGGATTGGTCTGCGCACACACCAGTACAGCGGAAAGCAATAGGAATGAGCTGATGAAAAGTGGGGAACGCTTCATAAGTCCTAACCAAGCAGTTGGATGCGAAGAGCAGCAGCTTAGATGGCAAGCAATGCTAAGGAAACAAGAAGCCCAACCTAATGAGGACAAAAGCCATCCAACTCCAAAGCAGAGCTTCTGCCCTGCGAGGATTAAGACAACTCATGCGTCGTATATTGTTCCCCATACTGGCGTTGTGCCTGCTCTCGTTTTCAGGTCTTCAGGCCCAGGAATTGCGCATCCCGTTGCCGAAGAAAAGCAAGTTCACTCCCGTCCAGCAACTCAACCGGGACGGCGTAGACGCTCTCAAAAAGCAAAATATTGAGAAGGCCAAGAGACTCTTCTATAAGGCGTACCTGATCGACACGAACGATCCTTTCACCCTCAATAATCTCGGGTATGTTTCAGAGCTTGAAGGTGACATGGACCGCGCCCAGCGTTACTACGATCAGGCCCAAGCCAACACCTCCGATGCAGTGATCGATAAATCCACTTCCGACGAAGCCAAGGGGCAGGCCGTAGCCAAAATTGCGGGACATACAGAGGAAGGTCCCCTCAAAGTAAACGAGATGAATAGCGAGGCCATCACCCTGCTGGCCAAAGACCGCGCGCCTGAGGCCGACCTGATCCTGCAGAAGGCATTGAAGCTCGATCCGCGTAATCCATTTACGCTAAACAACATAGGTTTTGCCAAAGAAAAAGAAGGCGAACTGGAAGACGCTGTACGCTATTACAACCAGTCGGCGATGAGCGGCTCGCGTGAGGCTGTGGTGGTCACGCTCAACAAGGATTGGCGCGGACGCCCCATCAGTGAAGTTGCCGCACGCAACGCTGATAAGACCCGTAAAGAGCTGGAAAGATCAGAAGACAATGGGGCAAAGGTGGCGCGCCTCAACCTGCGGGGTGTCTCGGCCATGAATCGCAATGACCGCAAGGCAGCACGTGACTATTTCCAGCAGGCTTTCAAGCTTGATCCGGAAAATGCCTTCGCGTTGAACAATATGGGTTACCTGGCAGAGATGGAGGGCGACCGCGAGACGGCGCAAGCCTTCTATGACCGCGCCCACAGCGCTGAACGTGCAGCCAACAAGGTGGCAGTTTCCACCAAGCCGGAACTGGAAGGCCGGCAGTTGGGCCAGGTAGCACAACAGAGCAGCGATCTGGTGGATGCACGCTTACAAGCCGATGCGGAGGTAAGACGGCGCACCGGCGGCAAACCCGCTTTGCGCACCCGCGACAATCGCATTGTTGTCGATAAACCTGCGCCGAAGAAAACGACGCAGCAGAACGATCTTTTGAACCAGCCGGACCAGAATTCTGCTCCTCCGGAGCAACAGGAGCAAAGACCACAATTGATCGATCGCGGTGGACAACAGCAGCAGCAAACGACTCCACCAGACGAGCAGAACCAGCAGCCGCAAACGCCGTCTACACAGGGGCAGCAACCGCCGGTGTAAGAGTGGTGCACGAGGAAAGGCACAGCGAACGGTCCCGAAGTGATTCGGCTCAGCATGCCGGAGTTTCAACGACAATTCTCGTGAGAACTCCCTGATACTGCATGGTAAAGGAAATATTCCTCAGAAATCTTCGCTGCGCGCCAAAGATTCTTATGAAGCAACCACACTTCAGGCGCGCAGCTCAGAATGACAGGGCAAGAAATAGTTGAATAGCAATAAATAATTGAATAAAGCAAGAAAGTCTGTCTCCGGTACAAATAAGGTCTATCTCCGGTACAGATGATTGATCGACCCTTTCCCTTTTCCTAAAGCAACCGCATTCTTCAGCGCATTGAAGACGTATTGTTTAGCGTCGCGGGTTGCGTCCGGCAGGCTCTGATCGTGGGCGAGATTACAGGCCAGGGCAGAGGCGAAGGCGCATCCAGTCCCGTGAGTGTGACTGCTGCTGACCTTCTCGCCCTGAAAAATCTTTACATCATTGCCTGAACTCCGGCTGAGCAGGTCGATGGGAGGAGAGAGATGTCCGCCGGTAACAATCACGTTGCGGGCACCCATCCTGTGCAGTTGTGCGGCCGCCATCTGCATCTCTTCGACACCGTGAACAGGCAATCCAGTGAGCGCGGCGGCTTCGTCGATATTCGGAGTGATTACATCTGCCAGCGGCAGAAGCTTGTCTTTCATCACCTGCGCGCCTTCCCGCGAGATCAGGTCTGCGCCTGAAGTGGATTTCAGAACCGGATCGAGCACCACATTTCCAGGCTGGTTGCGCCGCAGAAAAGCAGCCACGGTGCGGACCGCCTCTGCCGATCCCAGCATGCCAATGTGCACGGCCGCCACCTTGAAATCGGTAATCAGTTCTTCGAGGGTCTCGGTGATGATCCTGCTGTCTACCATTTCGACGCGCTTCACGCCACGCGTCGACTGCACCGTCAGGGCCGTGATACACGTGATCGCATAGCAGCCATGGGCGGCAATGGTCTTGATGTCAGCGGTAACTCCCGCTCCAGAAGATGGATCGTAGCCCGCTATCGACAGCACAACGGGCAGGTTCTTTTTTTCCCTGGGAGGCAAGCTCTATGACTCCTCCACAAACCGTCTGTATGGAAATGCTCACTCGAGCAAAGAGAGTGTAGTTGCACAATACTAATACACTGTTCCCTGCCCCGCATGACGGTCTGTGATTACCTCATTTATTAAGCCCATGGGTATGCTTTTACCTTAAAACGGCAACTCAAGATGCTGAGCTTGGTGCTTACTCGCATTTTGTACTGCAGAACCTTGTACTCTTAACGCTTATCAAAACGCGCATCGAAACCCGCCATCTTACGCTCACAGTTGTCGATTTGCTTTATCTTGGGTATCTTGCCCTCATCGGCCTGCTTTCCCTGCTTTCTGAAAATTCTTTGCGGGTTCTGGAAATTCATATTGGGATTGCCTGTTTTATCCTGCTGGTAGCCGCACTGGACAAGAAATCAAGCTTCGCCCGATTTCTTCACGACTGCTATCCAGTGCTGATGTTCATCTTCTGCTTTGAAGAGATCGCCAGATACTCGCTGTCCATTGTGCCGCACTGGCAGGATTCATGGCTCATCCATCTTGAAAGAACCTGGTTCGGACGCTCGCCGAATCTCTGGATGAGCAGCTTCGCCTCGCCCTTCTGGTCTGAAGTCATGGATATTGGCTACTTCTCTTATTATGCGATGTTCATGATCGCAGGCGGCAAACTCTATACCTGGGAGAATAAGCAGGCCTTCTACGAACTGACTCTAAGCACGGTTTTTACATATTTCCTCGCTTATCTGATCTATCTGTTGTTCCCGACCGAAGGACCGCATCACACCATGGCTGCCCTCGATAAAGTTCCTCATGGGGCGATGTTCAACTCCATGGTGCGGCTGATTCAGCACCATGCCGGCGTTCACGGCAACGCCTTTCCCAGTGGACACGTAGCTTCAGCCTTTGTTTCGACATTTTTTGCCTGGCGTTACCTGCCGCGTCTGGGACTGGTGCTCACACCATTTTTCATTCTGATCTGCATCAGTTCCATCTATGACAACTACCATTACCTTTCAGACGTAATCGGGGGAATGGTGATCGCGGTGCTGGGTATTATGGTGACGTGGAGTCTGTTTGAAGGATATTGAGGGGTCTTGGCTTTTGGCTCCTGGCTGTTGGCGAGTGGATTGACGTTTATCAGCGTGATCAGCGGTAAAGTTTTTGCTTGATGCCGCTATACTCTCTAGTCATGCTGATCTTTGGCATTCATGCCGTGGAAGAAGCCCTGACGGCCCGAGGGCGCGCCTTTGAATACGTCGCGGTTGCCTCAGGACGCGGTGATTCACGGCTGGAAAAGATCAACCAGCTTTGCCGGGCGGCAGACATTCCCGTCCGTACGATTCCCCGCGACCAACTCACCCGTCTGGCCAAAACAGCCAACCATCAGGGAGTGGTGGCCGTGACCGCGGAAAAGCAATATCAGGATGTTGACGACCTGCTCGCTACCAAGCGCGGCCAGTATTATTTCCTGGTGGTGCTCGATGGGGTGGAAGATCCGCACAACCTGGGCGCCCTGGTCCGTACCGCTGAAGGCGCCGGAGCTGACGGCATCATCATTCCTGAGCGGCGCGCCGTGGGAGTGACCTCTACCGTAGTAAAAGCCTCTGCCGGAGCCTCAGAGTATCTGCCCATTGCCAAAGTCACCAACATTAATCGCGCCATCGAAGACCTAAAGTCCAAAAACGTCTGGACTGTCGGCCTGGACGAGCGCGGTTCTCAAGTTTATGACCAAATCGATTACAAGATGGATTGCGCCATCGTGCTCGGAGCAGAAGGACACGGCCTGCACGAGCAGGTACGCAAGAAATGCGACTTCCTGGTATCCATCCCCATGCTGGGCAAAGTCCCGTCCCTGAATGTCTCGGTGGCTGGGGCCATTGTGATGTATGAGGTAGCCCGCCAGCGCCGCAGTAAAGCCCAGGTCAACCCACGATTAGTCCATTATTAGAGAGATTCATTCGATAAATTGGCATCATCCCAATAATTCCTGAAACGCAAACCCATATTTTTCACTTATCCACAGTGACGCTTAGGGGAATGCCCGAATTTGACGTTTTTCCTCAGTAGGGATTCTTCTGTGATTTCCTGGCAATCAGTAGTACAGTGAGGCCGCTTATCTAACAATTGGGCCATAGGAGGAGGTTACATGCCATTTGATGCAATCGTAATTGGTACAGGGTTTGGCGGCACCATCGCTGCCGTCCAGTTGGTAGCCCAGGGCAAGAAGGTGCTGATGCTGGAGCGCGGCACGTTCTGGCGCTCACCTGACCCTCTTCCTCTCACCGGCGATGCCTTTGGAAAATGGGCTAAAGATCACAATATGCCTGTCCAGTACTGGCCGCGCCCCGATCATCGCAAAGGCTTGCAGGATTTCTTTGCAGCCCTGCGCACGCAGTTTGAGGGGGACGGGCTCTACCAATATTCTATGTTCAATCAGGCGGACATACTTACGGCCAATGGCGTTGGTGGTGGCTCGCTGATCTACTCAAACGTGACCATTCGTCCCAAAGACGAGGCGCTTCAGCGAATCGGCCTGAACCTGAATGATGCCGATTTTACTGCTGCCCGGCAATGGATGGAGGGGCCTCCGGGAAATCATGCCAATGCGAATCGCGGCTGGCTCAATTATGTGGTGACCAAGTTCCCGCTGAACAAAGATATGAGCGCGGCTGACTATGCCAAGCTGGGCGTAGATCCCGTCACGGACAAAGATACTGACGAGTCGTATATCCTTCTCGATCGCAGCCGCGTATTGCGCGCAGCGGCCAAGCAAGTCTCAAAGAAACTGGGTGTGCCGATGACCTGGGAACCGCTGGAACTGGCAGTGGTTGACTACGACGCTCACCGGGGTAAAGAGAGCGATTCTGTTCCTGCACATACTCATTGCGAACGGCAGGGCCGCTGCATGCTGGGCTGTCTGCCCCAGGCCCGCCATACTCTGAACAAAACCCTTTTCAAGAAGGTTCTGCAAAAACCCGGCGTCACGCTTATGCCCAAGAGCAAGGTGCTGTACATCGGGAAAAAAGATAATGGATATGAAGTAAGGTTCGAAGACCACTTCACAGGTAAGGGGAAACATAAGAGCGAATTTGCACCAGTCGTGTTTCTGGCGGGCGGCGTCTTAGGTTCCACCGAGATCCTGTTGCGGTCGCAAGCTGACAACCGGCTTCCATTGAGTGACACTCTGGGCAGCAAATTCTCCAGCAACGGCGACTTTGGGGCCTTTGCGTACAAGACTAAAAATCCTGATGGCACGGCGCTGCCCGTCTACAGCACCCGCGGCCCGATCAATACCTCGCATGTCACCATGAACTTCAACGGCCGCTTCATCAAGATTGAAGATTGCGCCATTCCCTCGATGTTTGCCGAATTCATATCCAAAGGACTGGAGATTCTTGATAAAGCCGGTGCAAGCCCCAACTTCTTTCAATTGATGAAAGGGCTTTTCGAAGCCAATCCTTTCGATCGTCTAGTGGAGATTCCCCACACCGCCGACCCTGCCAAGTTCCAGACAGAAGCGGAGATGATGGCGGACACCTTCTTCTTCAATGTAATGAGCCAGGACGACGCCAATGGCCGCATCACTCTCCCAGGGGATCAGGTGGATGTGGGCTGGGAGAAGCCTGTTGCACAACAAAAACTCTGGGCTGATATTGAGACACTGCTGCGTGAGTTCTCTTCCGCCATGGGAGGGAAATACATCACTTTGCCGGGCTGGCAGGGTGTGTTGCTGGGCAAAAAGAAACTGGTAATCACCCATCCTCTGGGAGGCTGCCCAATCGGGACGACTCATGAGGATGGTGTGGTGAATGAGTTCGGCGAGGTCTTTGATGCCGACCAGCCTGCGAACAGCAAGGCCGTGCTGCCTGGTTTATATGTGGTGGATGGGGCTGCCATTCCGGGGGCGCTGGCCGCCAATCCAACATTCACGATTTGTGCCCAGGCGCTGAAAGCCGTTACTCATGCCCTGGCTGAAAAGGCCGTAGGAGCCGGACACTAGGAGTTTCCGATGACACAGACAACAATTCGTCTTAAGTTAGTTGATGTACTTGGTAAGGGGCTTGATGATCATAGCGTGGTGGCCGACATTTTCGACCAGCACAACATCAACCATTATCAAGTGACGATCCCACTCAATGGCGGGACCGATGTTGCCATCAGCCTTCAGGATGCTCCAGGCGGAGTCTACCGGTTTGAGCTTTCTCCCACGAATTACCAGGTTATCCAGTTTTTTCTCACGTTGCCGCCGGGAGGCACGGTTGTTCGAAAAAAATCCATTGTCTTTCCCGTGGACGCGGACCGGGTCATCAATATCTCCGCCCCTGACTTCAGGCAGCTCGACCAGAAGCTGCAAACATTCCTGAATGCTTCCAGCATCATGCTTAATAGCACAGATAGGCTTAATGGAGAAGCTCTCTACAATTCATTGCAGCCCAAGCTGAAAGCCGCGTTGCTGAATCTGTTCGTGAAATCGTCCAAAACCAAAGTGGGACAGAAAACATGCTTTGACTTCCTAAGCTCACACAGCATGGTTGAACTGGACCAAGACCGGCTATTCGCAAAGATTGACGCCTCACTGGTGGAAGAAACCGGGGCATCCGCTGATTTTCGCACAGCGGACTTCTCTCTTCACAAAGACATTCCGCCCTATAAAAGGTTCGCCAGCTTTAAGACGCTGGATGCCGAGGGAAATCTCCAGTTGACCTTCTCCCGTAATGGGACCACAGGCAATGATTACCTGGTAGACATGGACATTGATGAAGCCCAAGGTATCAAGCACCTATTCGAAGTGATTCAGAACATATTCGCCGGTTTGACCAACCCATACCACGTGCGCGAAATCCTGATGGCCGCGCAAGGCATCAAGCCCCTGTATACCTTCCAGTTCGCGCAAAAGAAGGTGGCTAGGATCGCAAAGGCGGCCGGATCGAGAAGTTGAAGCATTGCAAAAACAAGGAGCGCACACCACACAGAACAAACGCAGCATAGATTCGCAGAACGCGAACACAGAGGAAAGGGGTAAGCAGAGGAAACGAAAGGCAAATCCACCACGGAGGCACGGGAGACACTGAGACACAGAGGGAAAACCAAAAAGGTTATGAATCTTCGTGCGTCAAAAATTGTCTTTAATTTTAGCTAAAGATAAATTGGTCACAGCAAGAACAAAAAACGAGGTCACGGAGAATCTTCCGAGGAAACAAGAATTTTGGATATAGCAACACAGCGTAGCGAAGCCACAACCAAAAACTTTAACCGCAGAGGACGCAAAGGACGCAGAGGAAGCAAAAGTAGTTTATGTGTATTTGATCCAGCACTGTTTAGTATCTTCGCGTTCTTTGCGGCTCATCAACATTTCAGTAGAATTTTCCCTAAGAGGTACTTGCAATGACAAAGAGAATCTGCACTCTGTTGCTCTCGCTCGTTCTGATGTGTGGAATGCCTTTTGCTTTCGGCGCCAGCAACGGCCCACAGAGTAAAAAGAGCTCTTCCACCAAAACTCACAAATCAAAGAAGACCGACAATTCCGCCGGTATTCTGTGCAAAGATGGAACCGTGAGTCACGCGAAGACCAGACGCGGGGCCTGCAGCCATCATGGCGGGATAAAGTAAGCCTCTCCTCTCACAAATTCTGGCTTGGCATTTTTCAGCAGGATTCAAGCCCTTTGACCTTCACATGCTGTAATGCGGACCTGAAGGCCCGCTCTTCCACCAGCGATGGCTGCTACTTACTTCTTGCCACTTCTTAACCAAAAACTACTGGATGCCTTCTTATATCAGGCTTACCGTATGGTCCTGTGAAAGGAGGCATTCTCACATGTATCCCAAGCGGTTTTGTAAGTTAGCTGTACTGGGTCTCCTTCTCGCGGCTCCCTCCAGTCTGATGGCTGGTCCAAAGACGCCCAATCCATGCAAGCAGATTCAGCGCAATTTTGACCGGCAGATCGACGATTTAAAAAAGCAGCAAGACGGCGAATTGAAAGGCTGCCAAAGCACCAACGGCAAGAGCTCGTCAGCATGTTTTGATCTCCGCAACCAGCAACAGGAAGAATTGCGGCGGCTGCGCACGCAGCGGACCAATCAATTGGATAGCTGCCGCGGACCGGTAACGGGACGGGTATCCACCGATCGCAATATTGACAATGAAAAATGCGGATACCGGCGTGAAGATAACGACGAATACGAGCACGCTGACCGCTACAAGCGTCCTCCCGGTAACAATCCTCCTCCGGGCGGAAACCCACCGCCGGGTGGAAACCCGCCGCCACAACCGCCGCCAGACGGCAATCCACCGCCACGTAAACCTCCACATCCGGACCACAACCATGACCATAGCCGGAACGACCATCCTGACCGTTCCCGCGATAGCGACGGTTCATCCAGTGGAGGCTCGTCCTCTTCTGGGGGCAGTTCGTATTCGAATAGCAGCAACAGCGGCGGATCGGGTTCATCTTCCTCGGGCGGCGACAGCGGCGGCAGTTCCTCTTCTTCCGGAGGAGGCGGCAACAGTGGCGGATCGTCTTCGTCTGGTTCTTCAGGCGGCTCGAACTCTCCACCAGCAGGAGGCCGTGATTCAGGCGGCGGTGGAAGCGAGGGCGGCGCCGGAGGGCGCAGGCCACCAGTCTAGGATTTGGAAATAGCAGCCGAGGGCGTGTGGCGGTTTGGAGAACGCTTCGGACCGCTACACGACGCAGCATCATCTATACTGCGGCTGATGCAAAACACTTTAGACAAGCAGCCGCCTGAGCCGGATGCGCGGGTACCATACGGAACAGACGCGAACCAGTTCATCGATGTGCGTTTTCCCGCGAGCACAGGGCCACATCCGGTGGTTTTCTTCATTCATGGTGGCTACTGGCGCGCCCGGTACGGTCTCAGCTACGCCGGGCACCTTTGCGCTGCACTGGCGAAAGCAGGGATCGCCACCTGGAATGTGGAATACCGGCGCGTGGGTAATCCCGGAGGCGGCTGGCCGGGAACATTTGAAGATGTGCGCAGCGCATGGCGCCTGCTGCAGACAGAAAAACCCGCTCCGGCAGGAAAGTTTGACTTGAAAAGGTTGTGTGTTGCCGGGCACTCAGCCGGAGGACACCTGGCCTTATGCCTGGCGGCCTTCGAGAAATCTGTGACACGGGTGTTCTCCCTGGCCGGAGTGCTCGACCTGCGCCGTGCCTGGGAACTGCATCTCAGCAATGAAGCAGTGGTGGAATTTCTGGGTGGAACTCCAGCCCAGGTTCCGGAGCATTATCGCGAAGCTTCGCCCATGGAACGCTCGATTGGGGCTGAGCAGAAGCTGGTACACGGCACAGTGGATGACTCTGTGCCCTATGAGATCAGTAAAAGGTACTTCGAAGCCAAGAAAAAAGCCGGGGAGAATGTGGAATTGATCACTTTGGACAAGACCGACCACTTTGAAATCGTTGATCCGGGTTCTCAGGTTTGGCCTAAAATTCTAAGTGTGTTTGCCGCGCTCACGCGCGCATAAAGATGTCTGTAAGTGCAACTAATATTGGCTTATAGTGTTCTTGAAGAGTGCCACTGCCACAGACTTTGTGGCTTTCCTGCAGGCTGTGAGTTTGAAGATGTTCAGATCAAAACAGGCATCGCGGACTTTATCAGTGGCGTTCCTGGGAGCACTGCTGCTTATTTGTGGATGCAAATCCGCGCCTCTCAACGTAAAACAGAACGTCCTGGCTGATGATCTCTATGCGATGCGCAGCGCCATTGATCAATTTTCCCAGGATCAAGGGCATGTACCCAAGGCACTGCACGATCTGGTAGCTCGCGGCTATATAAAGGACATACCTGTCGATCCTGTTACCGGCTCCAACAAGACATGGCTATGCTTGATTGATGATGAAGATGATTCTGGCGACCTGGGCATAGTTGACATCGCCAGCGGCTCAGAGAAACCGGAAAGCGATGACGGCACGTATACGAAATGCCCTTAGTCCCGCCCTTGCTTCCCTGCGGTAATCAGGCCCCGGGTGCCTTCCCGAGATACCGCTCACGCAGAATCGCCACATGATGGTCCACGTGTCCGGCGGCAATGTAAGCCAGCGCCCGCACCGTAAATAGATTCCCGCTGGCAGTCCCAGTACGCTTCCATGCATCTTCAGACAGGTTGCGGAAGAATGGCAGAGTGGCCTGCCGTATCTGCAGAAATTCTTCCACGTGCCGCGCCCACGGAATCAGATCAGCATGCGCCCCGGCCGCGGCAATATCCTGATCGAAACTCGGCAATGCCGTATCCAGGCCACGGGCAAACCAGAAGGAACGAAAGACAAACATCCGCTCGCAGTCATTCAGGTGATTCAGCACCTCACGCAGGCTCCACTTTCCCGGCGCATAGCGGTAGAGAGACTTTTCTTCAGAGATGCCGCGCAGAAATGTGGCGACCTCATCCAACTGGCTCTCCAACCGGCCCAGGATATCAGGCGTCGTGATGCGGTCAATGTAAGTGAAATAATAAGGCGCAGCTTCAGTGCGTTCTGGAATTCCGATCATGACGATATCTTACCCCAGTCAATGCTCACCACAGATAAACACAGCGTGGCGGAGCCACACCCAAAACCTTTTACCGCAGCGTGGCGAGCCACAACCAAAGGCTTTAACCGCAGAGGACGCAAAGGACGCAGAGGTAACAAAAGTAATTGATGTATATTGAATTTGGCGGTGTGTTGCTCCCTGTGGACCGCATCCGCCCTTGGCTGCGCGGGAGAATTCGTCGCAAGCAGAGGAGAACTCGGAGTTAGCAATGCAGAGGACGCAAAGGTTTCACAAAGGCACCCCAAACGCACTTAAGATTTGATGGCTTACTTTGCTTTTCTTTGTGTTCCCGTGCCTTCGTGGCTGGTGTTCTCACTAAGGCCGAGAGACTCTGTATCGAACTTCAACGACTCTTCTATATGGGCGGCAACGTATTGGGCATTGTGTCCGCCGGGGTAGATGTGGCTCACATGCGGAACGTGCCTCGCGGTCAGCAGTTTGTCGAGCGCCCGCGTTCCGGCATCAAAGCCGAAATCATCCTGATCGCCGCAGTCGAAATAAATTTTCAGCCCGCGCAGGTTGGCTGTTCGCGCATAAACAAACGGCGTATTGGCCTTCCAATAAGCTTCGTCTAGAGGTGTGCCGAATGCCGTTCCCATAAAGCTGCTCAGCCCGGCATTGCTGGAGCCGCGGGGCAATTGCTCAAGCAACGCAGGCATGTGTACCGCAACCGCCGCAAACATCTGTGGATACTTGAAGGCAAAGCGCAGCGCTCCATAGCCTCCCATGGAAACACCGCCGATGGCTCTGCCTGCGCGGCTTGCCTCGATGCGGAACTTCTTTTCCATCTGCGGCATGAATTCGCGGATAAAGAAATCTTCGTACTTGATCCGGCCATCTTTCGAGTTGATGTAGAAACTGTTGTCGGCCTCGGGTGTGATGATGACGATCTCCCCGATCCGTTTGTCTTCCTCGGCATCTTCCAGAATGCTCCAGGCTCCGCTCTGCACCAGGAACATGTGATTGCCGCCCAAGCCATGCAGAAAATACAGCACCGGATATTTCTTCCCCGGCTGCGAATCATAACCGGGAGGCAGCAAGGCACAGTAACCCACCTTGCCGGGCACGTAGTGACTGGTAAGCGAGGCACACTGCACCCGTCCCGCCGCAAATATGGGAAGGGCACAGACAATGATCAGAAGAGAAATGAAAAGATAACGATAAAGACGCATCTATGAATCTGATTCAACTCCGCCGGGTTCAGATGCAATTAAGCACAGCGCAGCCGGGCCGCACCAACCCCAAAAACCCTTAACACAGCGTGGCGAGCCACAACCAAACGGCTTTAACCGCAGAGAACGCAGAGAGCGCAGAGGAAGGCAAGTAAGCCGCGAATGACGCGAACTGCGCGAATTTACGCGAATTTTTTACGTGCAAGTTTCGCTAATAATTCTTCGCACCTTGAGACGAATTTGATTGTTAGCAATGCAGAGGACGCAAAGGATGCAAAGTAACATGACTTGCTGCCGGTATTCATTCATGTCTAAGCGCCTTCACGGGATCAAGCCGCGCCGCGCGTGCCGCGGGATACAAGCCAGCCAGCAGGCTCACCACAATCGAGAAACCGAGGGCCGCTGCCACCAGCCACAAAGGAACATACCAGAAGTTTTCCGGCTTGATATCCTGCCGTTGCAGATAGATATTTGTCCCGAAGTTAATCACGCGGCCGATAAGCCAGCCCATGAGCACGCCCAGCGCGCCGCCCAGCAGGCCCATCGATCCAGCTTCACAGAAGAAGATCTTCTGCACGTCTCCATCGCTGGCGCCGATAGCCTTCATGATGCCAATCTCGCGCCTGCGCTCGAGGATTGCCATCACCAGCGTGTTCACGATGCCGAGCGATGCTACCGCCAGCGCCAGGCTGCCGAAAATCCCCAGGAACAAATCCAGAAAAGTAAAGAACCGGCTGATGTTTCGCGAAGCGTCGAGCAGAGAAAACGTGGAGTAGCCTTGTTTTTTGATTGCATCTTCCACACCCAGCACCTGAGTGCTCTTTGCCACACGGACAATCAAGGCCACATAGGTCTTCCCCTGCCCGGAACGCATCAGGCTGCGCAGATCGGCGGGCTGGATCATGTTCAGCGACTCAGCGAAATCCATAGGCACGAGCACACGAGAGCGCGCGCCGCGTCCGCCGCCATATGGTTCGGCATTCACGATGCCCACGATTTTCAGCTTCTGCTCCTTGCGTACTACGCTGAAGCCGGATGCATCTGCCGACTCCTGCGGGGCAGGCTGGTCGCCTGTGGACTGCCGTTCGGCATAGCGCAGGGTTATTTCTTTGCCCAGAAGCTGCTTTGCCTGATCATTGGTCAGAGGATCATCGAAGTGCCCGCGCTCCGCGGTGATGCCCAGCAGTTGGCGCCCAAAATCATTCAGGATGATGGCTTCGGGGGCATTCGCTCCGGAGAAAAAATTGCCCTGCAGGTCGTCAAACGCATCGCTTCTGCGGGCCGAAAGCGGCAGTCCGGCCATGAGCGTGAAATAGCTTTCTTCCTTCTGGCCGGGGCCGGCAAAACGGAACTCGCCCATACCGCGAATATCGGGATACACCTCGACTACGCCCGAGATTTGCTGGAAGCGTTTGCGGGCATCATCATCCAGCAGCTTGATTTCGTCCGGCTTCACATCCTGGCGGCGGTCGTTTCGCATGTCCTGGCGCGAAACCACAAAGATGGAATCGAACAATCCGGAGCGGCCTAGCTGCTGCGAGACCAGCCTTTGCAGGCCTACCCCGAGCGAGAGCATGGCCACCAGCGAGGCCACGCCTACTCCAATCCCCAAAGTCGTGAGTGAGTTTCGCAGCACTGCTTCGCGCAGGTTGCGACCGGCAAGCTCCATCAGATCGTAAGCCTTCACTGTGTGCCTCCCGGTGTATTGGCGCTCTCGCCCAGCAACTTGCCGTCACCCAGAAAGATGAGACGGTTGGCATAGCGCTCGGCCAGCGGACGCTCATGGGTAACTATGATCACCGTCATTCCTATTTCGCGGTTCAGGCCTCGAATCAACTCCATAATCTCTGTACCGGTCTTGCTGTCTAGGTTTCCGGTGGGCTCATCGGCCAGCAGGATTTTCGGGCGGTTCACCAGCGCCCGGGCCAGCGCCGCCCTCTGCTGTTCTCCTCCGGACATCTCACTGGGACGATGCTCCAGCCGTCCGCTCAGCCCCACGCTGCGCAGAGCCTCTTCTACGCGGGTGCGGCGCTCGCCACGGTCAACCTCGGCAAACCGCATGGGCAGTTCCACGTTTTCAACAAGGGTCATGGTGGGAACCAGGTTGAACGACTGGAAAACCATGCCGACGGTGTGGCGGCGATACTGCGCCAGTTGGCCTGACTCGAGTTTTGCCAGCTCTTTCCCTTCCACCACAATCGAGCCGGAGGTGGGATGGTCAAGCCCGGCAATCAGGTTCATGAGCGTGGACTTGCCCGATCCCGAAGCGCCCAGCAGCGCGGTGAAATCTCCCTTTTTGATGGTCAGGGAAACGCCATCTATGGCGCGGATAATGGATTGCCCGAGTTTGTAATGACGAACGAGGGATTCAGTTCGGACAGCTTCAGTGCCGTTGGAAACCAATCTCTGCTCCGGAGTGGAATTGATTCTCTATTCTACAGAAGAGACACTTACAGTCTCACTCTAAGTAGACGATGAAACCCTGAATGAATTAACGATGACCTCGCAATAACGCGACAAAAGATTGTTTCTGCTTTCGTCATTCTTTGCGTCCTTTACGCCCTTTGAACTGCTATTCGGTAGATTCTTTTCCGCGCGCGAAGGATTTTCTCCGCAGCCGAGGGCGGCTAATGCCACTTACATTGCACATTCGAGCATGAATTTAAGAGAATTTTCGCATGGGCGGACGGCAGCGGGGCAGATTCCTCCGCCCTACTC
Organism: Candidatus Angelobacter sp. Gp1-AA117; assembly: GCA_003223515.1. Lineage (GTDB taxonomy): Bacteria > Acidobacteriota > Terriglobia > Terriglobales > Acidobacteriaceae > Angelobacter. Next base: position 18,480 of record QHVI01000060.1, on the reverse strand, counting down.
ACGCGCTGAAGAAAACGCGCGTGAGCTTAACGGGCGTTCGGAATGACACCTCTCATTGGGATACAGCATGGTGTCCCTAAAGTAAGTGACATTAGCCGAGGGCGGCTGCGATCCATAAAGATTTTCTCGTTGCGGCCTGCCTGCTGCGGTTAATCCGGTCGTATCTGCTCGGATTGCACCTCAGGGAGAGAAAGATGTTCAGGGGCTGAGTGCTGCGACTGCTGAGTGCCTCTTTCAATCCATTTCTCCTCTTTTTCCGTATAGTATGCGAAGAGCAAATTCATGGCAGGCGATCCCAGACAGGTCTTTCTCACCGGCGGCACCGGCTATATGGGCAGCAGGCTGGCGCGGATACTGCTCGACCGTGGACACTACGTGAAGGCCCTGACCCGCATCACGCCCAACCTGGGACGCTCACTGCCCATGGGCTGCCATCCGGTTTTCGGCAACGCCTTGACGGAAGATTATCTCTCCCACGTCGCTCCGTCAGATACATTCGTGCATCTGGTAGGAGTTTCCCATCCCAGCCCGGCCAAGGCAGCGGAGTTCCGATCCATCGACCTGAAGGGGTTGCAGGCCGCGGTGAGGGTCGCGCAGGCGGCGCACATCAGGCATTTTGTTTACGTCAGCGTGGCGCACCCCGCACCCATGATGAAGGCCTATATTGCAGTACGGGAAGAGTGCGAGCAGATTATCCGGGAGAGCGGATTGAATGCCACCATTTTGCGTCCGTGGTATGTGCTTGGCCCCGGCCACCGCTGGCCTTATGTACTGCTGCCGATGTACTGGATCATGGAGCGTTTTCCCAATACCCGCGAAAGCGCCCTGCGCGTGGGATTGGTCACACTCCAGCAGATGCTTAACGCGCTGGTGAACTCGGTAGAAAATCCGTGTGAAGGAGTCAAGATTCTCGAGGCGCCACAGATCCGTGAGCAAAGTATCGGCGACAACCAAGCTGGGTCAGCCCTGAATGCGTCTAAGCTTTGACGCAGTTCCTGCCTGACTCTTTGGCCTTGTAGAGTGCGCGGTCGGCGGCGCGGGTGACCTGATCGAATTCCTCGTAACGTTGATTGCGGTTGGCTACACCGATGCTCACCGTCACCTGCACTTCATTCGGATGTTTGTGGCGTGCCTTGCTGCGGCTCTTCTTCGAACTTTTGCGCCGCTCCGTTCCCCGCAATATGAATGGGGTATTGGCAATGGTATGCCGCAGGCGCTCGAGATAGACAATCGCCTGCCTGGCAGAGAGTTCCGGGAAGAGGATGGCGAACTCTTCTCCACCATAACGGAAGGCTTTGCCTCCGCCGGTAACAGCCGCCAGCCTGACGGCAATCATGCTCAGCACCTGGTCACCGCATTCGTGGCCATAAGTGTCATTGAAGTTTTTGAAATGATCTACATCCACCATGGCCAGCGCGTAACTTTCCCCCAGCTTCAATGCGGCTTCATTGAATGCGCGTCTGCCGGGCAGACCGGTGAGTTCGTCGAGAAATGCCATGTGATAGGACATCTCGATCAACGAGAACAGCAGGATCAGCCCGGCGGTTGCAAAATACAGTCCTGTGGTCTGGCGGGTGGAGGCCGCGTTCATGCCCAGAAACAGGGTCATCAGCGTCCAGAAGAATCCGCTCTCCAGCGGCTTGGGAGACCAGATGAAGCGCACTACCAGCACCAGGAAACCCAGAGCAAAAGCAACAAAGGCAGGCTGCGAGTAGCGGGTCAGTCCTATGCCTCGCGAGTGAACAAAAGAATGCCGCAAAAAGCGCGCAAATACTTCCAGCTCAGGCTGGCAAACAGCGGCTACGATCATCAACTGACCCAGGATCAACCCTATCCATAGAAGCGCGGTCACGAAGGTAGTGCCGCGTTCTTTCATCACCGAGAAGATCACCAGATTCACGGGCAACAATAAGGCAATGGCTGAAAAGATGGTGGCGCCTGTTCCCGAGGGGTTCCCTCTTCCCAGAACGTAGATGCTTAGCGCACCATACATGAGGGTAAGAACAATCATGGCCCACAGGATGCGGCTGCGATTGAAGCGCCAGCTCAGCAGAGCGCCTACGGCGAAGATTGTGTAAGGGAGCCACGGCAGCACATCATAGGCAGATGGAGGCAGCAGAGGATAGCGCGTAAGCAACAGCGCCGCGACGAATAACAAACCGCCGGGCATGAGCGAAGAAAAGAACAGATGAACGGGTCTGGACGTCATTTGGGGAGCACCACGTCCAATTCTTTTTACCGCATGCGAAGAAGAAGCAAAAGGTCACAGCAGGTCATGGCCAGATAACTTTTGGGGATTGGCTCTTAGCCATCAGGCACAAACCCTACTGATTCTTACAGATATGGCCGGGTATACCCCATGTGCACAGTTTGACATTCCTGCACTGTTTTCGAAGTGTTAGAACGTTAGAGTGTTAGGACCCGCGCCAATATCAAGTTTCCATAACACCTAAGGACTTTAGCGCCTCTCATTGGGATCGTCCGTAAGAAAGTGGCGCGTATAGCCGTTCCAATAGTCAAATGTCCCAAAGGTCTTTGCCCCCACCCTGCGGTCTTCGCCGGATGAAAACAGCATCACGTAGGTCAGGGCTTTGATTCGCCCGAATGTCCGCTCATCCGGTGTGGAAGGGATGCGATTACGCCATGTGCCGGTGTTCACATAGAAGCGGTCGCTCTCCTTATCGGAGGCAATCAGGCAAATTTGCGGATGATGCGTGTGCCCGGCAATCACCAGCCGGATTTTCTTCTGCTGCAACAGCTCTTCGCGCTGGGCCAGTAGCTCCGGCCTATCCATGTCACCACCCATCATGAAGTGAGAGATTTTGCGCGAGGCTTCACGGGCCAGGCTGTTATGCCATCCGCCCACTTTCAACAGACCACGCGCGGCTTCCAGTTCGGCCGGCGCCCATGGCTTTGCCCGCCGGCTCAGCCAGTGATGAAATAACTTGTTGTCATGAATCTCATCCAATATGTCCTGCACTACGGGCACCAGATGCTCCCAGGCTTCTTCTGCGGAGTAGTCACCCGCAGAATCGTCGAGCATGTAATCAAACAGCGCAGACTGCGGACGCACATCATCGAATTGAAGCAGCCGCTGATACAGATTGCTCATCACCGGATCATCGAGAATCTGCTGGTCTCCATATTTGCGGCGAAAGAGATACGGAAGGCGCACAGCTACATCAATGGTCACGAAGTCGCCGAAATTGGCGCTTGAGTAGCATTTTTCAGGAACATCCAGCGGGATGATCTCAGCCTTTTCCGAATCCCAGGCAAAGTTGTTGCGGTCGTACTCGTGGCCATGGCGTATCAATACTGCCGGATCATCCACCAGAACATGGTGGGGAAAGCGGGCATCGCCTTTCAACCCCAGCAACTCACAGATGCGCCTGCGAACGGCGGGCGTGGCATTACTGAGGCGATCGTGATTCCCGGTTATGTAATGGATTTTGATGCGCTTCGCCGGGAAATCGCGCTGTTTGTCACCCTCAGATTCATTGGTGCAATAGCGCCCCTGAGCGAGAAGCCGGAAGGCCTCCAGCGCTTCTTTCACAGGAGACTCACTGGCCGTTGCTTCAAGGATCTTCAGTACTTTCTTTTCAAGCGGACCGGCAATCTCATCGAGAGGCACATACGGACGCTGCTCATCCTGGAACCATAGGGTGGTGCGGTTGAAGTCAAAGAGATCCCCGGCAATCACCAGATCAAAGTCGCTCACCTTGCGGCGCTCCACCTCCTCCGCCATCTGAGCAATGAAATGGCGATAAGCACGCGGATCAAGGTTGCGGCGAAAGACCAGATCAGGATGGCGTCCGTTGCCGGGAATGATGTCTGTAGCTTCTTCTTCAAAATGAAGATCAGAGATGACGACGATCACGAAAACTTTGATGCAGATTGGATGGCCTTCTCTGCCTTCCGGAATTTAACCGCAAAGGACGCTAAGGGCGCAAAGGAGGCAAAATCTTACCGCTGATGACGCTGATTGCACTGATTTACGCAGATAAAGCCCAGGAATTAATTGGGACTCGTCGCGATTCCCTGCTCTTCCGGGAAAGCATGCAGCGGGCTGAAGCCGCAGTCGGCGCAATCTCCACGGGCCTTTGTATATTGCGCGAGGCAGCGCGGACAATACGAGACGCAATGGTCCTCGCGCTTCGGAGCATCCAGCAAGTGACTTGGCTCCAGGCCTGCTTTCTGAAGTAAAGCTTCAAGGGAATGCTGTACCTGACCGGCGTACCCGGCGTCAGCAGAGTGATCGAACTTGATGGTCCGCAACTGCTCTCCGGCAAAGCTTTCGAATTCCGCGCGGCGGCAGACCACATGGGCAACGGCTACAGGATGAAATCCGGCAAAGAGATCACGGGCGAGCGAATCCGCTGCGCGGACGGCATTGATTGGAGAAAGCAGAATGCTGAAGAGCGACTTGAAACGCGCGTCACCATCGGCAGGAAAGAACTTCCTGTGCAGACGCCAGAACTGCCAAGTAATGAAAATGGAGATTGCCAGCACAGCCGCAAGTGTTGGCCAGAGCGCCTTGCCGCCAAAACGATAGAAGGCTACGGGCGTTGTAGTGAAGAGAATACAGAACTGCAGATTGGCAGCCAATTCCAGCCAGATCGCTTTATGGGAGAACGACGCCAGCCGTTCCTGGGCTGTCTCTGCGTCGGTAGCCTTGCGAAGCCAGGCTTGAATGAGTTTTTTGCGATCTTTTACCCTGGCCTGCTGCAGCCGCGAGAGCACTTCCAGGTAAGCTTTGCATTGATCGGCGCCGCCTTCGAAGACCTTTACGCCATTGCACAGCAGCTTGCCTTCAACACGGGAAAAGACTGCCTGCTCCCACGAGACCGGCTCCGAAGAGGCGCTGCCGGTATGCACGGCTTCGGGGGTAAGCTGAAAAGCCGGCCAATCCACCACCACCAGTGGCTGCAATGGCGGCAACGGATTGGCCCAATAGCCCCTGCGTTGCAGAGCACCCCACAGGAAGCCGTGTTTCTTCCAGCGGCCACGCTGGGGATCACTCAGCGAAAATACATGGGCGCGCGCCGGCGCCCAGCACATGCATTGAAACAGGTAGACCAGCAATACAACGGCAAGAAGCGTCAGCAATGGTTACTGCCCCTGGGATGCCGCCTGCTGGTTGGGATTTTCGACCTTTTCTTCATTCTTAAAGATGGCTCTGAAGATTTTCTTGATGGTTGCACCGATGCCAATGATGAGCATCACGATGAACTTCCACAGCTTCGCCAGCAAGCCGGTCTTGAGCGCAACCGCCGCTCCGCCGCCGACGATGAGAGCCGTCAATCCATACTCGGCCATCTTGTCGCCCTTGGTGAAATCACTGTAGCGATTGCCCTGCACGTAATGGAAGCCCGACATCAGAATATTGAACTTGCCGGTAATGGCGGCATACTCCGCAGGCGAAGCCACCAAGTCAACGTTCATGGTGCCGCGCCGTCCCAGGATGCGGATGGAATGATTCACCGCCGGTTCTTCCTGTGGGTTGTCGCCGCGCACCAGCGTGGCCCAGGTGAGATTGTGGGTCTGTGGATCATAGTAGGGCGATGTTTGCCATCCGGTTACGTGAATCGGTTTCCAGCCCCGCTTGGAGCGCTCGGTGTTGGCGCTCTCTGTATTGTCTTTCAGATTTTTGAGAATGGCACTGCCATCGAGGCTGCCGCCTTCTTCATCTTTCACGTAGCCGCTTTCGTCAAATTCGAAGATCATGAACCAGTTGGCATCGTTGGCTACCAGCACGCCCAGTTCGTGTCCGCTGGGAATGTTTTGTGTGAGTTGCAGCACCTTTTCTGCGCCGGTTTTGCCGGCAAAGCGATAGCCTTCCGGGATGTTGATCTCAGCAATGTTGCCCAGCTTACCGGCGGCAGGACCAACCTGCCAGTCAATATGAACTTTCGGTTGTTCCTGTTGTTGTGCCGGTTCCTGCGCCGATGCAGGCGACAGGAGTGCGAGCAGCAATAACACATACGCGAGTGCCCCTGCATGTCTTAAACAAGTTTTCATGCTGACCTTTCCTTCCGGGGATTGTCTCTGGATTTGCCAAGCATTGTTAACCGGAACGGGAAAGATGGCAACTGAATTCGGGAGTGTGGCGGTTACCGAGGGTTCTTTGGATTAACCCACAGCGAGCCACAACCAAAACCTTTTACAGCAGAGGACGCAAAGGACGCAGAGGTAACAAAAGTAAGTTTATGTGTATTTCATGTGGCACTGCTTCAGTTCCTCAAAATTTGCCAAAGCTGGATATGAAAGGATAGAAGCAGTATGAAATTCTTCGCAGGAAAACAAGAATTTTAGATATAGCAATGCAGATGACGCAAAGGACGCAGATGAAGCGAAGGGCGGCGTAAAGGAAGCACATTATTCAGATGGGATGTAGAACGCTTCTTTTGCAGGTCTGTAGACGCGATTGAGCCATAGAGGACGGCGGAGGTTGTCGGGGCCGGGGGCGGGACGGGTCAACTTCAGCCAGTGGCGGTATTCTTCGTGGGCCTTCTTGGTATCCACAAAGATGTCGCCGTAGCGGTCTTCAGCACCGGCTCTGGTTACCGTGACCTTCTGGTGCCAGCAGTGCTGTCCGCTGATGGGGTCGGGTTGCACGGGAAAAATCAGGTTCTGGTGCACGCCTGCATCTTCCCAGTGAATGCGAGAGGAATCGGGGTCATTGCTGGCAAATGGACGCACGCCATGGATCTGGCGCATCATCCACTGTCCCGGCTGAATCTGCTTCAGATCCACCAACGCGGTTGACCAGCGCTCGCCGCCGGAATCTTCCTGCAACCGCCAACGGCCCAAATGATGCGAGCAGGCCACTACACCGGGACGAATTCCCTCCGTCACCCATACACGGTCAACAAAGTAACCAATCGCGCTCTGTATCTTGACCAAGCCGCCAGTGGTCACGCCCAGCCGTTCGGCATCACTCGCATGCATCCAGACCGGGTTCTTGTGGGAAATCTCGTAGAGCCACTTGGCATTGCCGGAGCGGCTATGAATCAAGGTCGGCAGGCGGAAGGTAGGCAGCAGGAGCATCTCGCCCTTGCCGACATCGATGTTGTCGCGATGAACGTGGCTCTTTATATATGTGGGGATGGCATACTCGGGCCACTTCCATTCTTTCAGTGTGCGCGAGTAGAACTCCAATTTGCGGGAAGGCGTGGGAAATCCGGCATACACCTGTCCGTCAATTTCCACACCCAGGGATGCGCCGCCGCCACTGACAATTTTTGTGGCCTGATCAACCGAGCTGCCTTTTAACTCTTCTGGTTTCAGTTGCTTTTCGTGAGTGCCATAAACATTTTCTTGAACCAGAAAGGCACCGTACTTGCGCATGTAGTCATAGGGAGTGAGCCCTTCTTTTGCGGCAGCCTGGGGCAGACCGGGGACGCTGTTCTCGAAAATCCAGCGGTAGTACTCGCGGATCTTCAACTTCTGACCAGGATGGTAAGGCGATTCGAAGTACTTGCGGATACCGAGCGAGCCATCAGGATCGACGCGCCAGGAAAGTTCGATCCAGAACTCATCTTCTTCCCAGACCTCGCCTAGTCCGGCCTGGCGGTGCGCCTCATAAGTGGAGTTGAATTCCCGTCCCTGCTTCTCCAGTGCGACCCTCAGCACCGGCTGGCGAAAGCCGATCCAGCGCGCGGCATGGGTTTCCTGGCTCATGAGGTCGTGCCGCTCGGAGGCGTGTCCCATGGGCAAAACATAATCGGCGAACCAGGCAGTCTCGCTCCAGGTAGGAGTGAGGCAGGCATGGCGCTCCACTTTGCTCTCGTCGGTGAGAGTTTCAATCCAGCTCAAACCATCAGGATTAGTCCACACCGGGTTGTAAACACGGCTGAAGTAGACGGACAGCTTGCCCCGCCCTTCCTTCAGGAAGTGGGGCAGGAGAAAACTCATCTCAAAGAAGGCCAGCGGATACTCACGCGCCCACATCATCTCGTTCCAGGCATTGGGCGCAGGCGGCATCATGGGTGGAGCGGGAATGTATTTGTTCCAGCCGCTGGGGGCCGTGCCGCCTACAGTATCTATAGCGCCCACGAGCACGGTGAGAAATTCCAGGGCGCGGGAGACCTGCCATCCGCCAAGATTGCCTGCGGCAGCGTTGCGCCACACATGGGTGGCTACTGCTGAGCCGGCGCGGCCGATTTCACGCGCTACTTCCACGATCAACTGCGGCTCCACGCCTGATTCCCGGGCGGCGAATTCCGGAGTGTAACTGGAATAGTTTGCCTTCAAGACTTCAACAAACACTTCAAAGGTCTGCGGACGCTCCGGATACTCGCAGCGCAGATACTCATCCCAGTTCACCCAGCGGCGCACGAACTGGTGGTTGAAAAGGTTCTCGTACAGCAGCACGTTGCACATGGCCAGTAAAATGGCCGCCTCGCTGCCCGGCCAGGGCGAGAGCCAGTAATCGGCTTTGGAAGCAGTATTGGAAAGCCGGGTATCGAAGACGCAAATCTTCGCGCCGCTGGCCTTGCCATCGATGATGCGCTGGGCATGAGGATTGAAATAATGTCCCGCTTCCAGATGCGAACTCAGCAGCAGGATGAAGCGTGCATTGGCGTAATCAGGAGAAGGACGGTCCAACCCCTGCCAGAAGGCATATCCAGTGCGCGCCCCAGCCGAGCAGACATTGGTATGGCTGTTGTGGCCATCGATTCCCCAGGCATGCAGCACGCGCTGGTTATAAATGAGTTCATGTCCGGGACGGCCAACGTGATACATGATCTCGTTCTTGCGTCCCTCCTGAAGAGCAAGGCGGATGCGCGCAGCCAAATCATCCAGGACTTCGTCCCAGGTGACCCGCTCCCACTTCCCTTCGCCTCGTTTGCCGGTGCGGCGCAATGGATAAAGGATGCGCTCAGGATCATTGACCTGATTGATCGTGGCAGGGCCTTTGGCACAGTTGCGTCCACGGCTGCCGGGGTGCGCAGGATTACCCTCGAATTTCTGCACCCGCATCTTCTCTTTATCCACGTAGGCCAGCAGGCCGCAAGCGGCCTCGCAGTTGAAGCAGATGGTGGGAATGAGTGAATAGCTCTTCTTCACGCGCCGGGGCCACTGCTGCGGGTCATATTCGCTCCAGTCGTCCCAACGGTCAGAGGGTGGGAAGCTGGAGAGACCCTGGGGTGGTTCGAGTTCGAGCGCGGCGGGATTTAGAGGAAGCTTCATGGAATTGCCAAAATTTAAAAGACCAAACCTTATCGCTGATTGACGGCATAAATAAAACGGTCAGGATTCGAGCGTCGAAATTAACTTAACGGAACAACCTGTCCTGCTTTCACCCACAACAGTTCAAACCACCACAATCCGTAGAGTGCGAGTAGGGCTATGACGATTTCAGCAAACCTAGACAACAGCGATCGCGGCAGAAATAAAGGGCAAAGCACACCCAGAAACACAACCGAAATCCAGAAACGACCTGCAAACTTTCCGTATGTAAGTGAGCGAATCGCCAGTTGCTTTTCCTGATTCTTGCGCGGTATCAATATTTCAATCAATAAAGTGATGAGGTTCAGGAGCAGTATTTGTCCAAACACACTGACTGAATCAATCAGGCCGCCTCTGAACCAAAGTGTATCTGTCATTACGCCCGACGGGATCATCTGTTGCAGAATGATAATGACTGCACCTCCGGCGAGCAGTGCCTGAATGAAAAGATGCCAGCAGAAGAAAGCTTTGCCGCGCCAGAGTTCGCGCCCTTTGGCTTGAGCGAACAGAAACGTGGAGTAACAAGCTGTTCCAATGGCAAATATGGTAGTCACGATAGCCAATGGAGCCGGAACCGCTCCGCTGGAAAACCCCATCCAGAGCCATGCCAAAGCACATATCCCATAACCCATCAGGATGTATGCTCCCAGCACCAGCCAGGAGCGGAAATTGGGTTTGAGCAGAAGATAGTGAAAACGGTCCGGCCGCTTCAAATCAAATACCAACAAGGCCATGGTGACGGCCAGTGCCACCAAAGCGATCCATGGACTGACAATGGTGAAAACAACCTGCTGCAAGGAATGCCGATCAATTAAGGAATGCAATGCCGGAACCATCAACACCCCGGCGGCAATGGACTTGGTCCACAGATAGGCGGCAATCTTCCAGCCCCAGGGTGCAGGATGGGCCACATCGTAGACCTCGCGTGTAACTGCCGGATCAAATGGCTGCACCGGGCGTTCATCGCGCTGCTCGGCGAAGACAAAGGTGTTCTGGCGTGACAGGCGTGTGGGCTGGAGCAGATCGCCTTCAATCCCTTTATAGAAAAGTTTAGGCTCGGTTCCCTTCTCCGGTTTGCGCACGGAAACCTTTTCTGTAGCCACGATCCGGCTGGCGTTGCTGACAGGGTTATCGAGATCACCGGCGATGATGGCCTGCGTAGGACAGACAATCACACAGGCAGGTTCCAGATTGTTTTCCACGCGGTGGGCACAGAAGTTACATTTGGCGGCGGTGTTGGTGTTGGGATCGATATAGAGGGCGTCGTAAGGGCAGGCCTGCATGCAGCTTTTACAGCCAATACATCGCTGGTTGTCAAAATCTACGATTCCATCAGAGCGGCGGTAAAGGGCGTGGGTGGGACAAATCTCGATGCAGGGGGCGGAGTCGCAGTGGTTACATCGCATCACGCCAAAGTGGCGGCTGGTGTGGGGGAACTCGCCCTTCTCCACGTACTTGACCCAGGTGCGGAAGACGCCAATCGGCACCTGGTGTTCCTCTTTGCACGCCACCGTACAGGCGTGACACCCAATACATCGGTCCTGGTCTATGACGAAGCCGTAGCGCATGAGGTAGACGGCTATCTTAACAGGATCGGAGAATCGCACGTGATCGGATTCCGCGACCGCCGTATAAGGAAAACTGACGCTGTGAGCTGACGGAGGCACTAGTGCTCTGACCGCATGAAAGCAGGAAATTTGAAAGGTACTTGGCGGAGCAGAAACTTAGAACCTCCCTAGCCTGTTGCTTAGGGTCGGATTCTGCTTGCTTGCTGCTCGCACTGTCTTCTGCTATTCAACCGTCGCAGACCCATTTCTAGTCGCAGCTTGGCCGCTGCCTAAATCTCCAGGAATCAATTCCGCGATAAAACGGAAAGGACACATCATTAGTTGACGTGCCCTTTTTACACCCGCCCGGCAAGTTCGCAAGCTTTTCTCGCTGATGCCTTGAACTTTATTTCACTCCAAAAGTGACCGAGTGCATCATAGGGTCATTTCCTGCGGTGAACTGCAGAGCATACGTGCCTGATGCCACCCCTTTTGTGCTCAGATTGAAAATGTAGCCACCTGTGGAACCAAGTGTGCTGTCAAAGCGAAAATCGTTATCAGGATTGGCGTTTCCAGAATCGTCTACAGGACCGGAAAAGCCTGAGGTCGCAACAAGTCCCGTGGCGTGTACCACAATAGAAGGAGATGAGATGTCATTGCCATTTGCATCACAAAGTTCAAGCTTGATCGGGAACGTCGCGCCACTGCGAAGGGCTCGCGTCTGATCATACAGAGGACAAATGTTGGCAATTCCTGCGCCTGTCAACGAGATAGTCTGTGGGCTCCCCGCAGCATTGTCAGTAATGGACAGATTACCGACTCTCAGACCCAAGGTATTGGGAGTAAATGTAATATCCACGGAGCAACTTGCCTCTGTACCAATGGGGCTGGTGCAGGTGTTACTGGCTTGGCTGAAATCTCCTGTAATTGCAATACTGGCAATCGTCAGCGTTCCCGTTCCGCTATTGGTGAGCGTAATGCTCTGCCCTGGACTTGTATTACCAATAACCTGATTGGCGAAAGTGAGCGCACCTGGCGACAGATTAACCGCTGGTCTGTTAGTCAATGCACCAGCTAATACCCAAGTGTCGTTAAGCCCTAGAGCAGAAGAATCGGCACCTCCGAAAATGGTCATCCGGTCAGATGACGAGTTGAAGACGGCAGAGTGAAGATCGCGCGGGATGGGCGGCCCTCCAGTTGGCTGCAATTGCGTCCAAGTTGGCGTTCCCCCAAGGCCATTGGCGTTGGTGAGTACCCACACCTCATTCATGGGAACAATATTGGCACTTCCTCCAAAAATGGTCATCGTGTTAGCAGCGGGGTCATAGATCGCGGAGTGAGAAGCTCTGACAGTAGGCAGGGGGCCAGTAGGTGTTAGTTGAATCCAAGTCGGCGCTCCTGCGAGACCGTTTGCATTGGTAAGTACCCACACGTCATTTAGAAAACCGGCGTCTGCCCCACCTCCGAAAATAATCATACGGTTGTTACTGGAATCGTAGACAGCCGAATGACCGGCGCGGGGTACAGGGGCGGCACCAGCCCCGGGAGAAAGCTGAGCCCATATGGGCGTTCCTCCCACCCCATTGGCGTTGGCCAGCACCCAAACTTCAGCATTAGCGCTAGAGCATTCGAGACGTCCGCCGAAGACAATCATGCGATTGTTCTCTCCATCGTAAACGGCAGTGTGAAAATCGCGTACCGTTGGGGGTATCCCCTGGGAAGAAAGCTGTGTCCAAGCGGGTGTTCCTCCCGTCCCATTGGCATGGGCCAGCACCCATACATCATTAGTCTCATCGAAGCAGTTGCCAACACTGAGATCGCCTCCAAAAACGATCATGCTGTTGGTAAGGGACGCGTAGACAGCACTGTGAAAACCACGGCCTGCAGGTGCTGCGCCTGGAGGCGTGAGCTGCGTCCAAGTAGAAGCCACGCCGCTTCCGTCCGCATTCGATAAAACCCAAACGTCATTAAACAAAGGCGGAAGGCCAAATGCTCCCTCCGGAAATCCTCCAAAAACGATCATGTTATTCGAAGAATCCATCACCGCTGTCGGTGATATTCGGGCTGCGGGTGGCCCACCGGTCGGGGAAAGCTGGGTCCAATTCAGCGACTGCGCCAAGGCTTGATCAGAAGCAAAAAGCGCAATGCAGAGAAGGACAACACCTGCCGTTGAAGCGGCGATGCTTTTGATTCGGCGTGCTGGTTCGGTTGTTCGATTCATCTTATTTCCTTCCTTGAGATGTTGGAACGCGGAGAAGCTACAGATGGCGTAGCCGTTGGACTGCCGTATGGCTGTCAATTTACTTAAGAGTTTTCAATCTGAATTCCAATGGCGCAAAGGTGAAACTACTTCTCGCGTGATGGCCGGTCAAAATTGATCGCTTTGGCTTAAGTAGGTGACTCTGTTTTTACGCTTTATTTTGGTTCTACAGGTTAGTGACAAATCCGACGAAAGCGTTACACCCTCTAACGGATAATTAATTAGTTCCTATAAAATTCGCACTTGTGAACAAGCCTTCCCGAGAAAATCCGCGCTTTGCGTAATCCCGCAATTCTTTTCCTGAATTTTTTATGAACTTTTTGCATTCACGGAACTAGCCGTGTATGCTGCCCGCCCAATCCTACTTGTTATGTTGTTCCTGCTGGTTCTACATACGATAATCAAACCGCAGCAACAGGAGACTCTTCCACAAACAAACGGGGCGGCACCCGGTGCTGGCAGCACCAAACGCGCGCTAGAAGAGATCGGGCCGATTAGAGCAAGAAGTGTCTGCTTGGAATCAAGCAACCAATCATCGAGGTACTCGGATTCAATGGAAATCGATCACATCAAGGCGAGGAAGGAGTTCCATTATTCTCCTATAATCATGCGGTCGGAGCACTATTATAGTAGCTAACAGCAATACTGTTCACTTAAGACAAGAAGAATCTGGTCGGTCACAACATAGCTGTGCCGCCCGTACGGGGCTTGTCTCTGTTTCTGCTTTGATTTCCCAGCGCTTAACCACCCCAACAACCGCAAGAGCGGCGGCTGCTGGGGGCCCGGTACGCGCTGGGCTAACTTCTTTTCGCGCCTACGGCGCTGGAGCATCGCAGGTCCATCCACATATCGCAAGTTCCATCCACATTCGGTATTGTTTAAGTGAACAGTATTGCGGATAGCAGCTTCTTTTCACACCCGCTCGAAGTCATGGAAACGTTCAAGCCGCAGTCTGGGAACGCCGTCAGAGTCTGCATCCATCAGCGGCAGGAATCTTGCGCTCCAGATCACCTCATCCGTGGTGTAGGAGCTGCGGTTGTGAACAACCTGGGCGAAGGTTTCATCGGTGGCGGTGAGCAGGATCAGGAACTCTGCTTCGGAGTGCTGGAGCATATGCTCATCCCAGCCGTAGAGTGGGCTATTTTCATCAATGGGATGGACCACCGTCCAGTTCAGCGGGAAAAAGGTGACTCGCTCCCTGTCTAAAGAGAGCGGATGATAGCGGCGCTGGCCATTTTCGAAGCGGCTCATCACCACGCTGGCATGCAACTCAACCAGTTCATTGTCACGCGCATTCATGATGCGAAACATGAAGGCGCGTCCACCACGAAAAGGCGCTATCAGCGCTTGACGACTGTAAATAATGCTGGCGGTTGGGCGGGCGAAGCGGGCAAAGACCAGCCCGGTCACCAGCGCAAAGCTCATGAGTCCCACCAGCGATTCAATGGTTACCAGCAAGTTGGCGGCGAGGCCGTGGGGACTGACGTTCCCATAGCCAATGGTTGCCAGGGTGTGCACACTGAAGAAGTAGGCGCGCAAAAAAAGAGGTACACCGGCATCGCCTACAAGAGCCTGGGAACCAAAAGCGATGTAGCCAATGGCGAAGATGGTGTTGAGGGTGACATAGATCGCCAGCACGTTCAGAAAGAATTTCCACCAGGGCATGGAAATCAGGGCGTTATAGCTGAAGAGCGAAGTCCAGAAGGTGGGTTTCCGCCGCTGCACGTTGAAAGTGCCATCATGATTCAGCAGGCGGAAATTGGTGCGCCGCGAAAGAGAGGTTCCGAAACCAAGATCGCGGTCTTTGTCTTCCACCGGAAGATTGGGTTGTTCGATTGTGCTCAACGTTTCCTCAATTCAGGTTCATGGAACAGCATGCAATGATCAGCCGCGGTCCCCAGCAACAGGGTAGAATACTGCAATCGAATCCCAGCAGAAAATTTTTAGCGGGTACTGTCATGACTAAAGAAGAGATCATCAGAAAACAAAAGCAATACCTCTTTCCCTCCATTTCGACTTATTACTCTGATCCTCTGGTGGCCGATCATGCCTCCATGCAATATCTGTGGGACCTGGAGGGCAACAAGTACCTCGACTTTTTTGGTGGAATCGTCACGATTTCCGTGGGTCACTGCAATCCGCGGGTCACCACCAAGATCAAGGCCCAGGTAGATAAGCTTCAGCACGCCTCCACGCTGTTTCCGAATGAAACTATGGTTGCCCTGGCTGAAAAGCTGGCCCAGATCACTCCCGGAGAAATCAGTTGCAGCTTTTTCAGCAACAGCGGGACGGAAGCGAACGAAACGGCCATCCAGCTTGCGCGCATGCATACCGGACATTACGAGGTCGTGGCGCTTCGGCACGCTTACAGTGGACGCTCGCAGCTTGCGCAATCACTCACGGCCCATAGCACCTGGCGCCGCTCCCTGCCTGTGCCCGCGCAGGGCATTGTGCATGCGCTGAATCCTTATTGCTATCGCTGCCCGCTGGGCAAGACGTATCCGGAGTGCGGTGTTGCCTGCGCCAAAGACGTGGAGGCCGTAATCCAGACCACCACTTCAGGCCAGATCGCTGCCTTTATGGCGGAGCCCATTCAGGGCGTAGGCGGTTTCATTACTCCGCCAAAAGAATATTTCAAGATCGTATTCAAGATCGTGAAGGATTACGGAGGGCTGTTCATCGCCGACGAAGTCCAGACTGCGTGGGGGCGCACCGGCAAGCGCTGGTTCGGCATTGAGCAGTGGGAGGTCACGCCGGACATGATTACATCAGCCAAGGGCATGGCAAATGGAGCTCCTATCGGGTTGACCACTACCCGTCCGGAGATTGCGGCCAGTTTCCAGGGGCTGCAGATCTCCACCTTTGGTGGCAATCCGGTTACCTCGGTTGCAGCGAAAGCGACTATTGAAGTGATTGAAGAAGACCGCCTCATGGACAATGCTGATACGGTGGGTAGCTATTACCGCCAGGGCCTCGAATCTCTCCAGGAGAAACATCAGCTCATCGGCGACGTTCGCGGCATGGGATTGATGCAGGCTCTTGAGCTGGTCAAGAACCGCAACAGCAAAGAGCCCGCGCCGCAGGAAACCACCCAGTTCATGGAAGAGTGCCGCAAGCGCGGCCTGCTGGTGGGCAAAGGCGGACTGCACGGTAACGTGATCCGCACCTCACCGCCGCTCAACATCGCAAAATCAGATGTGGATGAGGCGGTCAAGGTGATGGATGAGGCGTTTGCGGCTGTATCACCCATGCATGCTGGGAGCGCAAGCAGATAAAAACCTCAACACAGATAACACTGATACAACAGATTTGCACAGATTCAGAAGACAAGATCAGTGTTCATCAGTGTTGATCCGTGGTGAGAGGTTTTTCTTTACTACCTAATTTGCTTCAAAAAGGACGCAATGTTCTCATTCAGGAACTTCGCGTCCTGAGGATTGCTGGCCGCTCCCGCGGTGTGTCCCCAGAGCGATGGAATAGGCATAAGTGTGATCTGGGAATTGAAGGCTGCCTCATAGCGCGCATCTGTCAATGGGAAATACAGATCAGTCTCTGAAGGCATGTAGAGAAATGGAATTTTGATGGAACGCAACGCGCGTTCCACGTCGCCATTGAAGCCGGGAGTTGTTCCTACATCGTGCTTCTCCCAGGTACGCATCTGCAGAATCAGGTCGTTGGCATCAGCGCCGGGAATAAAGTTGGTACGGAAACGGTTCACCACCTGCTCAAAAGTCGTTCCCGGAGGTGAATTCTGCTTCCATAGCTCACGCCGCCACCATTCCTGGGAAAAGAGCCAGCCAGTCCAGACCATGGCAAAGGCTTCGAGACCTTTTTTCGGCGGGGTCTTGTAATCGCCATTTTCGAAAGCAACGTCAGCGGTCAGCGCAGCAACCTGGCCTTCCAGCCGCACTATTCCATGCGGATAACACTTGGCTGTGCCGGAGGTCGCGATAATCCGGGTGGCGAAGGTGGGATAGCTCACCGCCCACTGAAAAGCCTGCTCGGCGCCCATGGAAAAGCCGATAATGGCGCGCACATGATCAATCTTGAGTTCTTCAGTCAGCAACCGATGAACGGCTTCCACGTTGTCACGGATAGTGGTCACCGGAAAGCGCGGGCCATGAAACGGCTCCGGCGTATTGCTGGGAGAGGAGGAGCGTCCGTTGCCGAATAATTCGGTGGCCACCAGGAAGAGCTTTGCAGGATCAAGGGCCTTATCCGGGCCAATCAGCCATTCATATCCGTGAAAAGTTGCCATGTAGTGCGATGGCAGCAGCACCACGTTATCTTTGGCAGCGTTGAGATGACCATAAGTGCCGTAGACGATGCGCGCCTGCGGCAGGGTGACGCCACTCTCGGTTTTGAAATTGGCAATGATGAATTCGTGCTGTTGGCCTTTGGCTTTGTTTTCATCCGGACTTTGGGCAACAAGCGCTTGAGTGAGCAGGAGCAGCAGGAGAACGAGCTTTTTCATGCGTGTTCTTATACATGATTCCGACGGAGACCGCTGAATTTTTTGCCACAGATGAACGCCGAACGCTGATTGGCGCTGAACAGCAATCTTTATGTGCCTGCCTGCATCTGAATTAACATGAATCCCGAAATGAAGCGGCCCTTTCTGGTGAAGCGTGAGCGGAGCGCTGCCGGACAGTGTCCCGGCTGTTATTCCTTTAATTATCCTGAACACCTGCCAGCCACCAGAAAATCGCTTCAGCAGGAGAATTGGCAGGTAAACTGCGCCCTGTGCGGCTGCCAGTACCTTATCCCTCAGCCCACCTCACAAGCTGCATAACCGCAACCGTGAGGCACTGTTTTCAGACCCGGCCGATTCCGAGTATCCTTGTTCCTCATGAATTCAGCCAAACTTAAAGAGGAGGTCAGCCGCTATGCAGACCTGATTGAAGCGGAGATGAGGAATAGCGGCATGTGGCAGGACCAGCCTCTCCGGCCTGAACAGATGCAATTTCAGCAGGCCTTCGCTATGGACACCATGGCCTTTGCCCAGTGGCTGCAGTTCATCTTCCTGCCCCGGGTACGAGAGGCGGTCGCCTCGGGTGAGTTCCCTTCCAGCAGCAGTGTTGGAGCTCAGGCCGTCCACGAGTTTGACGGCGACGAGAATGCCGCAAGGCTGATCACGCTGCTGTCTGAATTCGACGCCCTGTTTGATGCTTAAGACTATTCCGTTTTTAACCGCAGCGTGGCGAGCCACAACCAAACGGCTTTAACCGCAGAGAACGCAGAGAGCGCAGAGGAAAGCAAGTAAGGCGGTAGAGTAGGAGAGAGGGCAACACAGTAGTGCGACCCACTCTCCCCTCGTCGAACCCGACGTGCAGATTTCCCGCATCGGGCTCTCCTGAAAACTTCTTGTCATTGGCGTGCACAGGCAGTTGCGCGGTGTTGAATCCTACAACTCCACTAATCCCATTTTCTGGAATTGCTGGT
>QHVI01000147.1 GCA_003223515.1 Candidatus Angelobacter sp. Gp1-AA117 | reverse complement strand
TGCTCCAATTGCCGCCGCTGCTCCGGCACTCTCTTATCCAGCAACGGGATAACTCGGACATGGGGACCACAAGCGCCAGGGGGCGGCTCACATCCCACGACTGTCAGATGAGCGTTGATTCCCCGCGCGCGGAGCACGCGCATTGCTTCCAGCGCGATATCGCCACCTTTGCGCTCCCAATCCACCGCTATGAAGAGCAGTCGCCATTCTCCTGAGCGGGTGCGGTTACGCGCGGCAAGAATATCATCGCGTGCGGGCGCGGACTCCAGGTTAGCTCCCATGAGCACCACGCTGACCTTTCCTTCAGGCAACGCATAGAGACGGATGGCGGAATCAGCGGCCCATTGGGAGGAGAAAACGGCCTTATCAGCCCGCTGCAACGCGCGTCCCTCAACTTCTCTGGTTTGTTTCAGCGACCATGCGGAAAGTCCCATGAGGCTTTCCGAGTAGTTCAGAAATAGTTCCGCGGTGATATCTGAGTAATAGACGATGGGCAAGTCTGTTTCCAGAAAAGCGATTTCAGTGGATGCAACCGGAGCGTAGATGACTTCGCACCCGGCGTGCTTCAGTTTCTGCTGAAAAGTCCTGGCCCATGCCCTGGCTAACAGGGTTGTATGCTCCGGGTCTATTCTGAAGCCAAACGCGCTGAGAGCGCGCCGGGCAATCTTGCTGGCGGTATACGCCTTCTGGCCTGCCGGCCCCAAAGGAACTACTTCACCACAATGTCGTGCTAGAGCCTGAAACATATAGAACAGCGTTCCCGACCAGGAACGGACATTCAGCGGATCATTGTGGTTAAGGAAGGCGATTTTCATTCATCTACTCTGGCAGGCCAACGCCGCTGGGATTATTTTCCAAGCTCCCCGGTTTGCGGACTGACCTCAAACTCCACCACCGTGGGATTTTTCACCGTATAACCTAAATCGCTGCTGAACCCTCCGGAAGAAGGATGAAGGCCCAGCCCGTTCCCTGCCCCAATCAATCCGGGCGCATCACAGCCGAGGTTGACACGCCACCATTCCCGGTCAAAAAACAGTCCTGAAATTTCGCGATGAGGAGCTTCATGGGTGAAGATGCAGCATCCATCCTGCAACAGCGGCCACAGGTGTTTCAAACACGTCTGCAAAGACCCGACAAGATCGACATCGAGAAAAGCCAGAATGCACTTCCGGGAAAAGCTGGGCAGCGTCTGGTCGAAATAGCCCACGTTGAACTTGCAGGCATTGATCTGGCCATGCCGTGAGATATTGTTCTGCACTTCAGGAAGAGTTCCCCGCCATGCTCCTTTCTGATAGGTATGGATTTCCTGCGCGCCCACCAGAAGATGCTCTTTGTCTAGCTCAGCAGGTTCGGGCAGTCCTTCAAATGAATCGAAGATCTGGAGTTCGCGGTTGCACAGAGCGCAGACCAGCGAAAGATTGGCTGCGCTGCCGCCCTTGAACGAACCACACTCCACCACGCATCCTTCGACCGAGCGCGGTACTTTCATGATCCGGGTGGCCATCACTAGATGCTCAAGAAAATGAGAGGCGGTGGTGATGCGCTTGCGGTTCCTGGCCATGGTGCGGGCCAGCCTCAACCTGGTGAAGAAGCTGATTCCGTATTCGCGGCCGGTTTCTGCGCTGAAATACTCGGAAAGAATGATCGGGAGGCTCAGCACGAGGACCAGCTTCTTCCAGAGCTTTGCCATGATTAGAGGACCTCAGCGGTCGCCAACTCTCTTTCTGCCGCTTCCCGCACCGTGGAATGGACCTTCGTGGGGTCCTCGCCTGCGGCCAACTGGTAAAAAAGTTCCTCGTACTGACCGGTAATGCGCTCCCAGTTATACAAGGTGCGTATGCGGTCAGGCGCGCGGCGGCGGTAGTCTTCTGCCAGTTCCGGTTTTTCTTCTACCAGCTCGATTTTCCGGGCGAGATCATCGGCATCCTTGAACAGCATTCCGTATGGCCCCAGCACCTCAGCATTGAAAGGATTCGCATGGGCGAGAATCAAATTGCCATAAGCCAGCGCTTTCAACAGTGCCGGATTGGTCCCGCCCATCATGTGCCCATGAATGTAAGCGTAAGCATTGCAGTGGAGTTCCTTCACATGCTCGATGCTGTCCACGTGTCCCAGGAAGCGGACGCGATCACCGGAATTGCGCTTGAGATCATCGATCCACTCGCTGTGGTAATTCGCATCTCCGGCAATGGCCAGGATGCGGTTGGTTCGCGCTTTCTTGAATCCTTCCACGATCAACGTAGCGTTGTTTTCCGGAACCAGGCGGCTGGCGATCAGGTAATAGCTTCCGGGTTGCAGCCCGTATTGCTTCAGCACTTCCGGATGGGTGGATACCTCGATGTTGCCGCCGTAAGCGATACATGCTGAAGGAGTGTTGAATTTCTCCAGGTAAAGCTTGCGCATGGCAAAGGCATCGGTAACGATGCCTTTGGGCAAAATCTTTCCGCACAGTTTTGCGTTGATGTAGAAGTACGACTTCCCTATCGCTCCCCATTTTCCACGCTTCCACTCAATGCCATCCACATTGATAGCGCAACGCGGCCCGAATAGGCGCGGGATGATGCAGTGGAAGGCATTGGCCACGTTGGTCACCAGCATGGCGTCAACTTTGCGATGCTGAACATCAATCATGCAGGCCAGCGTGTGAGTGAATGTCCCCAGCGTCTTGGTTTCAAGGCTGGGCAGATAAATCAGCCGCACCCCCTTATAGCTTTCAGGGCGTTCCTTGAAGAGGGCCTTGCGGCAATAAACAATCACATCATGTCCGCGTTCCACCAGCCGGGGGGCGAGTTCAATGAAGAAGGTTTCAGTGCCGCTGTAAGTGGAAGGAATGCCGCGTCCGCCGCAGATGGCGATGCGGAGCTTGCGGCGTTGCGGCGGATTTGAGTCGACGGAACCCAAGCGATATGGCTAGTGCTTCCTGATGAATTCTGGTTTGGAACTTAAAGATATCAAACGTGGCTCCCTGCCGTGCCGGGAAGCAGCCCTCGCTCAAACGCTATATGTTCTTTGTTCTTAAGCAGAGCAACGCCGCAAGCAATCAATCCCAGATGTACCCAGGAGAAGGCCAGCAGCGTTCCTTCAGTAAATTGGAACGAAATGCAGTACGCAATTGCCGACAAAAGCAGGCCCAGCAGTTCGGCGCTGTGCTCCTGCTTTATGAGCTTCCACGCGGGACGGGCCAGGTTCCACAGGAAAAGGCTGAACACCACGATGCCAACCAGCCCCATATCATAGAGCACGCGGATTTCAGTGTTGCCGATCCAGCCCGCCTGGTCCAGGTCGAAATAGCCGAAGTCCTTGGCCTCAAATGACAGTTGGAAACTGGCGGTGCCATTGCCGAGAATGGGATGCTCTACGATATTGTCATAAGCAATGGCAATGGTAAGCACGCGGCTGCGGGTATTGTCATCGGCAGCCACATTGTTCACGTCCACGGTGCTGAAGCGCTCGTTGTAGAGAGAAATAAGGGTGGGAGCAAGCACCAGGGTCACAGCGAGCAACGTGAGCGCTGCCCTGGTGATCACCTGGCGGGTGGTGATTTTGCTCCGCAGCGCATAGATCAAAAGCAACAGCAGGGAGACGCCGGCCGCGAGTACCGCAGCCCGGGAAAGACTGATGGCCATTCCCGCATAGGCAATTGCGGCCCCGATCAGGAATCGGGGATTGCGCTCCTTGAAATACAGCGTGAGCAGCATCACCAGACAAGCCGCAGAGGTGGACCCCAGGATATTGGCTTCAAGCTGAGTGCCGTAAGTTCCGGGAATAATGCCGTACTGGTCCTGCTCCATGCCAAAGGTGGTGCCAAAGAAGCGGTTGGAGTAGAAGCAGAGCAATGCGTAGGCCGCTTCCATCACGCCAGCCAGCAGCACGATCTCCAGCGCCTTGCGGAAACGCCAATCACTGGTCAGAAACACGCGCAAGAAGAAATATGGCAGGATCACAAGCAACTGCTGGGTTGCCCACTTGATGGTCTGTCCGGGCGATATGGACATAAAGGTGGAACTCACATAGTTGCAGGCGACATACAAGAGGAGCAGAAAGTCCGCCTTCATCCAGACTGTCAGCTCGCGATTTCTTCGCCACCAGTAGAGCGTTGCCAGACCTACAAGCCCGACAGCAATGTGCTCCGGGCGGGCCTTTACTCCTCCAATCTCTGCGAAGAAGCGAGGCATGGAAGCAGCCACCACCAGCACGGCAATGTTTGCCATGGGCCGGGTGAAAAGCTGGTAGATCAGAAAGGGAGCGACCGCAACGCCAACGATCAACAGGCTCAGCCATCCGGCATCACCCACCACCCAGACCAATACAGCGGCGATCGCCACCAGAAAAAAAGCCGGTGTAGGATCTGGAACGCTCAGACTACTGTAGGGATTTCTCATCGATGCGATGCAGTTTGCCAGCCACCAGCACCAGAACTTGAGACGAATGTCTCCCAAACAGAGAACGTCTCAAAGCAGCACTGGCGCCTTTCAAAGTTTCTCGATTATATCTTAACCTCTTTGGGCTGAGCCAGTTGGCGCATCACAGTTGTAATGAGTCAGTCTGAAGTTCCACAGAGTTGCGGACGTGAAAAAACTCTAATTTGCACAGGAGAACATTCTGGGCTTAAGATGTTGCTGATGAAGACAGTCAGCAAGCTGTGCCTGTATACACTCATAGTGGCGGCGCTCTTGTTTTCTCCTGAAATTGGCCCATGGTTCGCATGGCTCATGTTCTATTTTCTTCCAAGCATTGCAGCATTCCTACTCTCAAGATCGCGCATTGTGTCGATTCTTCTATGTAACATTCTGTTCGGATGGACTGTCGTGGGATGGATAGTGATCCTCATTGTGGTATTGCTCCGAAAAACTGCTGGTCAAACCTCTCGAACACGTCGCCAGCATACTCTCGCCTATCCTCCGCTTAAGCTCCACAGACTATCAAGACGGCCTCAGGAATAACGCCCTCGCCTCTGGAAACTTAAAATAATCCGGTACGCATCACGTCCGTTAAAACATCGCGCCACTTCGGCGGCTCAAAGTCGAAAATGAATTTGAATTTCTCACTCGACAACACTGAATAAAGCGGCCGCTTTGCAGCCGTGGGATATTCAGCAGTGGAGGCAACAGATCACGTTAGATCAGAGGCAAATCCAGAATGCGGCGCAGATAATCCCCGTAATTGTTATTTAGCTCTTCCGCAATACCCAGCACCTGCTCTGCGGTAATGTATCCGGCGCGATAGGCGATTTCTTCCGGGCAAGCTACCTTCAGCCCCTGCCGCTTCTCGATGGTCTGTATAAAGGAACTGGCTTCGAGGAGGGAATCATGCGTGCCGGTATCGAGCCATGCCATGCCCCGGCCAAAGATCTCAACCCTGAGTTCACCTTTGCTGAGATAGATATTGTTAAGATCGGTAATCTCCAGTTCACCGCGCTTGGATGGCTTCAATGTGGCAGCATGCTCCACTACGTGGTGATCATAGAAATACAACCCGGTCACCGCGTAAGGAGAGCGCGCCTTCTGCGGCTTTTCTTCTAAACTCAACGGCCTTCCGGAAGAATCAAGTTGCACCACGCCATAGCGTTCCGGGTCCCGCACGGCATAAGCAAAGACGGTGGCGCCGCTCTCTCGCTCGGTGGCGCGTTGCAGCATGTTGCTCAAGTCCTGACCGTAAAAAATATTGTCGCCCAGCACCAGGGCGCAGCAGTGCCCTGCAATGAAGTCACGCCCAATCAGGAAGGCTTGCGCCAATCCTTCCGGTCGGGGCTGCACGGCATAACTGATCTGCACACCCCACTGTTCGCCGCTGCCCAGAAGCTGCTCAAATCGCTGAATATCGGACGGCGTGGAGATCACCAGGATTTCCCGAATACCCGCTTGCATGAGTACGCTCAGCGGGTAATAGATCATAGGCTTGTCATAGACCGGCAGAAGCTGCTTGGAAACCGCATGGGTAATGGGATAGAGGCGGGTGCCTGCTCCGCCGGCCAGCACGATTCCTTTTCTCTGGGAGTTCATCAATTCGAGGCGCCCTGGTATTGCTTCTTGATCCAATCGCGGTAGCTGCCGCTGGTCACACCAGAAACCCACTGCGGATTTGCCAGATACCACTCAACGGTCTTCCGGATTCCGCTCTTGAAAGACTCTTTCGGCTCCCAGCCCAACTCCCGCCGGATTTTGCTGATGTTCATGGCATAGCGGCGGTCATGGCCGGGGCGGTCTTTCACAAACTGCACCAGCTTGCTATAGGAACGCGCAGCCGGGCGCAGCTTGTCGAGGACTTCGCAAATGATATTCACAACCTCGATGTTTGACATTTCCTGCTCACCGCCGATGTTGTATGTCTGCCCCGGCTGCCCTTTGACCAATACCGCGCGGATAGCATCACAATGATCTACCACGTAAAGCCAGTCGCGCCGGTGCTCGCCATCGCCATAAACAGGCAGCGCCGCACCCTGAAGCGCGTTAAGAATCATCAGCGGAATCAATTTCTCCGGAAACTGATAAGGGCCGTAGTTATTGGAGCAATTTGTGGTAAGCGTAGAAAGCCTGTAGGTGTGGTGATAGGCGCGCACCAGATGATCAGAGGCAGCTTTCGAAGCCGAATAAGGACTGTTGGGCGCATAAGGCGTGGTCTCACAAAACCCGGGGCCCTGCGGCTCCAGGGAGCCATAGACTTCATCGGTGGAAACGTGCAGAAACCGGAAGCGCTCCCGCGCAACGGGAGCCAGGGACTCGCAATACCGGCGCGCTTCTTCGAGCAGCTTGAATGTGCCCTCAATATTCGTGCGGACGAACTCAGCAGGACCATGAATCGAGCGGTCTACATGGCTTTCGGCGGCAAAATGGACGATGGCACGCGGGGCATGAGTCTCTAACAAGCGGCGCACCGACTCCTGGTCACAAATGTCGCCATGAACAAATTGATATCGCGGGCTTTCGGTGACTGCCTGCAAACTGGCGAGATTGCCGGCATAGGTCAGCTTATCGAGATTGATGACCGAAGCATCCTCCATCTCGATCCAGCGGTGAATAAAGTTCGACCCGATGAATCCCGCTCCGCCGGTCACGATGATCGAGTTCTGCATAACTTGTACTTTGTGTGGCGCATCCCCCTGAAGTCAATTAAAGGGCTGAGTGCTGACTGCTGGCTGCTGGCTGCTCTCCGTAATTTTAGTACGACATCCACTCCAGATACCTTTATATAGAGCAACCACCCGGTCCGGCTCCAGTCGAACCGCGTAACCGGCGGTGCGGTAGGCAACATGCCGGCCCAGTGAGAGCGCAAACAACGGCCAATACTTACGGGGTGAATGCTTGCGAAACAGCAGAATACTGTTGCGCACGTAATAGAAATCCTTCACGGCCTTGCCTAAGTTTCTCTTGGTTACTATGGAAACTTTGTGCCAGATCTTCGATGCCGGGACATAGATGGCCTTATACCCGGCCTGCAACGCCCGATTCGACCAGTCCACGTCTTCAAATCCGAGAAAAAACACCTCGTCCAGAATGCCGATCTTGCGCACCACTTCCGTCTTAATCAGCAAAGCACACCCGGTGATGAATGAGACTTCCCGGGTTTCATTGTATTTACCGTTATCGCGCTGCTGCATCCCCAGGTGTTTGGGAAAACTCCACCAGGGCTTGTTCATGCCGCCTGCATACCAGATGTGATCAGAAGGCTCGGAGTAATAAATTTTGGGATTGAGTATCCCTGCCTTTGGATCGCTTTCAGCCACGCGCACAAGCTGGCTCAGAAAGTCAGGGGCAACCACCGTATCGTTGTTCAGCAGCAGCAGGTAGTCGGGGTTTCGCGGAAGCGCATCATGGATGCCCACATTGTTGCCGGCCGGAAATCCCAGGTTGCGCCCGTTACTGATGAACCGCGCGCATGGAAATTCCTGCTGAAGCTTCTCTATAGATCCGTCAGTAGATCCGTTGTCCACCAGAACAACTTCAAAGGCAGGGTAGTCCATCTTTTGGAGCGAGAGCAGGCAGTCCTGCGTGAGGTCATAACTGTTCCAGTTGAGAATAATAATGCTGACCTTCGGAAGTGCCTTCTCCTCCTTTACATTCTGGGAAGAAGAGTTAGCTGGCTGCATGGTTCTCCCGGAAGCGGGAGGCCAGCAGGTCCCGTTCACGCGGTGAGAGCACCCAGTGCCACGCGACAAAAATAAATGCGCCGCAAGCCAGACCCGCAAAGATGATCTTGACTGCTATGCCCATCTGCAGCGAGGCCAGAACAAAAATCACAAGCGCGCCGAGCGAAAGCAGGGGCAGCTTCGAAACCATGAACTTGCTGTCGAGCGATAGCCGGTGTGAAAAAAGGAACATCAGGAACGCATCGATGGCGATTCGCAGCATCCAGGCAATCGCGGCGCCCTGAATGCCCCAGAGCTTTACGAACAGAAGCAGCACCACCACATACGCGGGAAGTTCAACCAGATGAATGCGCGCTGTGATGTCAGGACGGCCGGCGCTCTGCAGGTGGGCAAAAGGAACCTGTCCTACACCATTCATAAAGACTGCAATCGCAATAAGGCGGACCACCAGGGTGCTGTGCTGGGCAAAGTCACTGCCGAGCCAGTAGCGCAAGCCCTCCGGCGCAAACGCCACCACCAGCACGATAATGGGAAAGAGAGCGGCGAAAATGTATTTCACTCCGGCTTCAAACAGGAACACCAGGCGTTCGCGGTTGGCCGCATGCGCGGTAGAAAACGCCGGGAAGAGAACGCCGATTAAGGCCGCCGGCAGCAGCAGGATTTTTGTGACTACCTCTGCCGGGATTGCATAGTACGCCACCGCAGCCACGGAGATCATGGCGCCAATCGCGAAGCGATCAAAAGTGACCATCATGGGGCCGACGACATTGGTTACGGTCATCCAGCTTCCAAAGCGGAAGAGCGGCTTCACGGAAGATGAGTTAAAACTGAACTGATGGCGCAATTCGGGCAGACTGTGAAGACAAGCCCACACATGGCCCAGGCAGAACAGCCCGCGGGCTATGACCAATGCCGCCATGATTGGAATCAGGCTGTGTGAAAAAGGCAGGATACAGACTGGTCCCAGATACGTGAACACTCCCATGGGAATGCGTATGGCAGTGGCCAGCCGGAATTTCTGCAGCGCTTCAAGCACTCCCCGCAACCCGGCGGTGAGGACCACCAGCGGAATGGCAGCGCTCAGCCAGTAGAATGCATAGAGAGTTTCGTGCTGCAAGGCCGCTGGCACCTTCACCAGGCTCTGTACCAGCCAAGGGGATAGAACAAACGTGACCACCGCCCCTACCATGCCCAGGCACGCCATTATCGAAAGCGAGGTCCAGATCAGTGAGGGGATTTCCTGTAGCTGGCTTTGTCCCAGCTTTTCTGCGACCAGCTTCGTGAGAGCACGGGAAAGACCCAGATCAAATAATCCAAAATAACCAACGATGACCCATCCCAGGCTGATGATGCCCAGCCGGTCATTTCCCAGCGCATGTTTCAGAATGGGCAGGCAGACTACCGCGACTACAGCCGGTGAGCAGGTGCCGGTCAGGTTCCAGATAGCATTTCCGGCCAGCAGGCGTCCGCTGGTAAGGTGGGCCAGGTGCGGCACCGCGCCAGCCTGCGGCGGCCGGGGCTCAGTGATGGATGTTGTTGAAAAAAAACTCTTCATTCACTCCGCACAACTGGAAGCCTTAGCGTTTTGCTTTCCCAGTCATTTCTATGAAGCAATGCTTCCCTTGTAAGATTCGCTGCACTTAAACCACGCTGAGATTTCCTAAATACTAAATACTTGTAACTTTGCGCTTGAGTTCAATGATATTCCACCGCCGTCCAACTGCGGATTACAGTATTTACCTTAATCATAGGCTCTCAAGCCTTACCCATGCAGAATTTCCTTCTTCGGCGGTCTCCCTGCCGTCTTAAACTGCATTCCCATCCACTGGCAGATCACCAGCAGGATGTAAGCCGGACTCAGCAGCAGATACCGGCGCCACAGCCGCCTGGGTTCAGTGCACAAGCGGAAGAGCCATTCCAGGCCACGGTCCTGCATCCATTTAGGCGCCTGCCGCAACACTCCGGCGGTAATGGGAAAGGCAGCGCCCACGGCCACAATGGGCAGCTTGATGCGGTCGCGGAACTCATAGGCCCATACTTCCTGGCGCGGACAGCCCAACCCGGCAAAAACAATATGGGCACCGGACTCCCGGATGCGCGCCGCAATCTCCTCCGCGCGCTCTGGAGTAATAGGCCCAAAAGCCGAAGGATGTACACCCGCAATCCGCAGCGTGGGATAGTATGTGCGCACATGTTCACACATGAGATCGAGCACTTCCGGCGTGCTTCCGTAAAAATAGACCGAGATGGCCTCATGCTGCGCCTGTGCGAATATGCGGTGCATCAGCGTAGGCCCATACACGCGTTCCTTAAGACCGGCTTTATGGATGAGATTGAGGGCCCAGCGCACCGGCTGGCCATCGGCAACCACCAGGTCGAGTTGATTGAGCCGGTAGAGATGCTCCTTATCGAGCACCCCGGTCATGACCCCATGCACCGCAAGCGCTGAAACTGAAAAAGGCCGGCGTTGCCGTCCGGCCTCAAGGATCATGTCTCTTGCGGAAAAAGAATCCGTGCTATCCACAAGAACACCAAGAATGTTGTTCTTTGCGGTTGCGCTCATGCGTGCACAGCTCGAATCACTACTCCCCAGCGGTCCTGGTTCTGCTCGTAAATCTCCCGCAGGATGGTCTTCGAGTCATACTGCAATTGGAAACCGGGATAGTGCGACTGGAACTTGCTGATGTCGCTGATCCACCAGATGTGATCGCCTACGCGATTGGTGGGCACATACTCCCACTCCATTTTGCGCCCCGATATCTGCTCGCAGATATCGATGGCTTCCAGCATGGAGCAGTTGGAAAACCGGCTGCCGCCAATGTTGTAGACCTCGGCTGAACGGGGCTTCTGAAAGAAATGGTCAAAGGCGTGGATGAGATCGGAGCTGTGCATGTTGTCACGCACCTGCTTGCCCTTGTAGCCGAAGACCTTGTAGGGCGTACCGGTGGCATTGCACTTCATCAGGTAGCCAAGAAAACCGTGAAGCTGCGTGCCGGAATGATAGGGACCGGTGAGGCAGCCGGCGCGGAAGCAGACGGTCTTCATTCCAAAATAGCGGCCATACTCCTGCACCATCGCATCGGCCGCAACCTTGGATGCTCCAAAGATACTGTGCATGCTGCGGTCAATCGACATCTCCTCGCTGATTCCCCTGGCGGCGAATTTGTGCGCGGGATCGACCGCCCAGCGCGTTTCCTTTTCTATCAGCGGCAGCGAATTGGGGGAATCGCCATAAACTTTATTGGTGGAAGTAAAGATGAACGGTGCATCGGGCGCAAATTGCCGTGTGGCCTCCAGCATGTTGAGCGTGCCGTTGGCGTTTACAGTGAAATCCGTGAAAGGCTCGCGCGCGGCCCAGTCATGGGAGGGCTGAGCGGCGGTATGGATGACCAGCGAGATGTCCTTCCCGAATTTCTGGAAGAGCTCGAAGATGGCCTGGTGATCGCGGACATCAATGCTGTGGTGCTCGTACTCTGTAACGGAGGCGGTGAGTTGTTTCTGCATCCATTCGGTCGAGGCCTCGGGTCCGAAAAAATACTTGCGCATGTCGTTATCGATCCCCACAACATGCAGGCCTTTGGTCGCAAAATAACGGACTGATTCTGACCCGATGAGACCCGCTGAACCCGTAATGACTACAACGCTCACGCATCCCTCCTGAGCAATAGAGACAGACTGTGCCGAATCTGATCAGGATGAAAAAGCCTCCCGTCAGCGTGCCGTTAGCTGTTTACTTTTTGCGCAGAGACATACCATCTTTGAAAATCAAAGTATGCTTGAGGATACCACGGACATATTGCTTTTCGACAGAGCACGGCCTCAGGAGTTCATTTTTGCCGCTGATGAATGCTGATTTGAACCTCATCACTGATCAACACTGATTAGCAAGAATCTTGCTGCAAAAATTTTGCGCGCAGCCGAGGGCGGCTGGATTTCATGAGTGTTCTACATTGGTTCCGCACTCTACTGCGCCGCAGTAGTAATCTTGAATCCTCTTGTTCTAGTTTGTATTGAATTTTTTCGCCCTGACTCCAACTCAGCGGACAAATCTGTGTTTATCTGTGTTGATTTGTGGTGAATTGTTTAAGATCAGCGTCACCTGTCCCGGCTTGCCGTGGATCGGCGTTCATCAGCGGCAAGAAATTGGTTGTGGCTCCGCTACACTGTATTCCATGATAGATATGAAAGTCGGTCTAGGCAGCAGGGCAATCGCATTTGAAATTGGGCTGAACCACGATTGCCA
>QHVI01000059.1 GCA_003223515.1 Candidatus Angelobacter sp. Gp1-AA117 | reverse complement strand
CAAGGAAAATAGAGACTACGTGGACTTGGGTGCAAAATTCTTGGATCAAATCCGCTCCCAGCATCTGATACGTTTTCATACGAAGCGCTTAGAGGAACTCGGTCTGAAGGTACTCACGACACCCATGGCGGCATAGGGATTTTCAGGGCAGAGAACTTGCTTTCCAAGGCCGCATCAGGATCGGCGAGAATCAAGTCCGCACGTTGTTTGGCTTCAGGAAAGCGCCGGTCGACAAATAGTTCATGAATGGCGCGTAGCTTGAGAATATCGTGCTTTTGCTGAAACTCATTTCTGAATTGCTTTTCATCAGGATGGTATGTCAGCGATGCTATGAATTCATGTGAGGACGATTCAGCCAGTCTCCTGTTTGCCAATACGAGATGAATTTGTCCAACTGCCTGCAGAAGTGCAGGCGCTGTATCAGGAAGAGAATTCCTGGCCGGTATCCTGACGGTGACGCTTTGCGGACATTGTTCCTTAGACAGCTTATATGTCAGATCTAAATCTGTTTGAGGGGCATGCCAGAAGAGCTTGTTATTGCTTACATCCGCATGAACGAGAAATACGGGTTCACGCAACTCGCTGGCGTAATGTCGCGCGTGGTCCAGGTCCAGGGGCTCAGATATGAAGCTCCTATCTTGAGAATACCGCGTGACAGAGGAACTCTTAAGCTGGATTGTGAACCACAAGCCGTTAGGCGAACCTTCAACAAAGACCTGGACATTAAAGTCAATTCCGTAATCTCGCTCAACTTTGTTGACTATCCATCCAAGCGGCTCGAATGCGCCTCTGAGCATGCGCTCACCAGCTCGATCAATATCGTGCTGTTCAGGTTTATAAATCATTGCAGCGATGGGAGCAGGTATGCAGATGGATTGCCAATGCCACGGTCTTCTGTACTCCATCTTACACGAGGGAATTCACCTGATCCGCTGTCCCAGCGTGTTCTGAGCGTGTGAAAACAGGGATTGAGAAAGCTATGTCGCTGGCTTCGCCAGCTCTGCTTTTGTCTATCTCTGTACCCACAGCTTGCGCTGTGGGCTAGAAGAATGCCGCCACCTTCGCTGGCTTTAATCATGCCTAAGCCGAAACGGAAGTTTTCCGACGAATACAGATTAGCTGCTGTTGAGCAGGTGTGGGATGGGAAGAGTGTGTCAGAGGTGGCGGCAGCTTGCGGATTGCATGTAATGACTTTGTATCACTGGATTCGCAAACTGAAGCCCAAACCGCCGAGCCCAGGAATGGAGATCAAGGAAGAGGGAAGCACGGAAAGGAACGGGCAGACGGAGACGGAAATCAGGGATAGGAGCAGTAAGAGCGGGGAGGTTGCGGGAAGACAGAGCCCGGTACGGTCACAGCGCAAATTCAGCAAGGAATTCAAAAAGAAGGTGGTCCGGGAAATCGACGAGGGCGGAAGCGTGGTTGAGATCGCGGCGAAGCACGGGATTGTGCGAAACATGCTATACCGCTGGTACTACGAGGCGTATCCGGAGCGGAAGCAGGTAAGGAAGACAGGGATTGAAGATTTTAAAGCGGCGGGAAAGAAGTTAGAGCAATTGAAAAGGCATAGCTCCGGCCCCAAGGGCCAGAATTCGTCCGATTCAAAATGCAGTTCCAAAGCACTGCTCCAGGATGAAATGCAAGAGGAGGTGGACAAAAAGGTTGAGCGTATTCGGGAGACCGTGGCGGACCCGCTGATATGGCTGCAGAAGCATACGCAAACCAAGGACAGCCACTGGAGAGAGGCAAAAGCGCCGTCGCCGTATCGTCCATTCCCCGAGAAATTATATTTTGGAGCTCTGGTTGAGGGATTTCTGAAAGAGCCGGTGCTGTTTCTGGAGAAGTCGCGGGACATGATGATCTCGTGGCTGTTTGTGGGATTGTTCACGCATGCCGCGATGACGAACCCCGGCATTGAAGTGCTGTTCCAGTCGCAAAAAGAAGAGAAGGCGCTGGAACTGGTTGGCTATGCGAAGACACTCTATAAAAGACAGAGCAGCGAGCTGCGAGAGGTATTTCCGTTAAAACCGGGGAAGCCGGGGAGTGGAGCGCTGGAATTCGCCAATGGAAGCCGCATTATCGGAATCCCTGGCGGTGGAGAGCAAATCCGCTCCTATCATCCGTGGGCACTGTTTCAAGACGAAGCAGCATTCATGCCGGAAGCGGGTGAAGCCTATGACCACGCTGTGCCGGTATGCGAGAAGATTGTGGTGGTGAGCTCAGCGGGGCCGGGCTGGTTTTCCGAGCAGTGCCAGAGCGCCAATGATCATCTTTCCTGTCTTACGCCGGGGTTGACTATGCGGCGGATGAGGGATGGGCGGCCGGTGTACCGCGTCCACTATTCGGCGGACCCGGAGCGGGGCACGGCATGGGTAATACGCGAGCGCAAGAAATATTCCTCGCAGGGGGCATGGGACAGGGAGCAGGAAATCATCCATGAAGCGGGCGGAGGAGAGCGATTATTTGCAGACGTGCTGAGCCGGTATGCGGAGAAGATCCTGATCGACCCATATACTTCAGGTTTTCAGCCTTCACCGTACTGGAAAAAGCTGGGCGGGTTCGACCATGGCAAGGCCAATCCTACGGGCGTACTAGTAGCATGCATTGATTATGACGGCGTGATCTATATTGTGGGCGAATATTACCAGCCGGGGCTTTCACCTGCGCAGCACAAGCCCAACCTGCTGCAGCTCAACGGATTCATGGAGGCCGAGCTGTATGCCGATCCTTCGATCTTTTACCAGAACCAGGCGCAGGAAGGCGGGAAGTTCAAGGCCATCTCAGAATTGTATGCAGAGGCAGGAATCAGAAACCTGATACCGGCACCGGAAACCCATGAACTGCTGGGCATGGAGCGGATACTGGCACATTGGCACGATCTGGACAACCGCGAGCCGACGCTGAAGATTGTCTGTCCGCGAGAAAAACGGGAGATCACGCGACCGATTTATGGAGTGCACAATGACGGATGTCCGAACCTGTTGTGGGAGTTGAGGCGGGCACGCAGAGAAGAGCTCAGCGCAACGCAACTCCTGACAAAGAACCCGACGGAAAAAATAGTCGACCGCGACAATCATTTACGTGATCCATTGAAATATTTGTGCCTGGCACTGCCAACACCGACGGATAAGCCGGGCTATGCGCAGATGCAGCAGGCGCTGACCGGCGGCTTGGATATGACCAGCTTCATGGCGCATTACGGGCACTTGCTGCCCAGCGTATTTAAGAAGAAAGACAGGCCCATTTACCTGGGAGGGCGGGCACTATTCCGGGAATTGACCCGGGGGCGAAGACGCAGGAATTAGCACGGGCAAAGAGCAAAATCTGGCCGCTGATGACGCTGAAACAAGGGATGAACGCTGATCAATTTTAGGCTTGACAAGTATTTCTACAATGTAGAAGAATGTAATTCTACAATGTAGAAATCGGAGATCTTATGGATTATCTCGGAGAATTTGAACAACTCGTGATGCTGGCCATCATGCGGCTGGGGGCGAATGCCTATGGCATGACGATTCGGCAGGAAATAAAGGAAGTGGCCAAGCGAAATGCATCGCTCGGGGCTGTCTACACTACGCTGGAGCGGTTGGAGGACAAGGGCTTAATTTCATCTTGGATAGGTGAGGCGACGGAAGAGCGTGGCGGAAGATCGAAAAAGTATTTCAAAGCTACTATTCCTGGGGAGGCCGCATTGAAACAGACCCTCAAAGCAACTGAGGCGATGGTAGTAGGCCTTGAGCCAGTATTAGGATAGATATGAAGCTACTTGAACAAGCCGCTTTATACATTGTTGGTACTGCAGGTATCTTCCTTCGCTACTATATTGTCCTGGAGTCTACTAATAATTTTAGTACTTCCTCGATGCACTTTTCATCGCGGGACATAGGTTGTCTTGTTTCACTGGCATTGTTGATTGTGTTCGCTAGTGCGATTCCAGGCACTATGAAAAGAGTACGGAATTCAGACAGACATGTTCCTCGTTATGCCCATTTTTTGCTGTTGTTGATACCTCAGAAAAGCCGTGAGCACCTGATAGGAGACTTGGAAGAAGAATATAGAGCAGTTGTTTTGCCGAAATACGGCAGTTCACTGGCGGCACTATGGTACTGGATGCAGACCCTATGGGTGATCGGTCCATATATTTTGGTCGGAGCTAAACGTGCAATTGGTCTTGAAATCATTTGGAAGCTGATCGGAAGATGAACCGCAGGGATAAGACTCGGATCTAATAGGCATTGATGATGTGGAAGAGCAGATACAAAAGCGGTACAAATGAGATTCGTCTCAATACTCATGAGCGAGAAGAAGCCGTCTTAAGAGTTTTACACCGTTTAAGTCCTCATGATCAAGAGCGTATACACGAACACTTCTTTAACGGAGTACCCAGTTTAACAACAGAGCAGATACACACCTTGAAAGCATTGTTTCATGCCGAATACAGCAGAATTCAAACAAAGACGCCGGTCCGTTTTTCGCTACAGATTCTCAGACAGGTGATGAATCATGCCCTCGCAATAATCTCACCCAAAGACCACGATCCCATTATGGGTGATCTGGAGGAAGAATATCAGACTGTGGTACGACCAAGCTATGGACGAAAGCTGGGTCAGTGCTGGTATTGCTGGCAGCTAGTTCGTATCATTCGAGCATATCTATGGCAGGCTTTCAGGCGCTTTATAGGAGTCGAAAGAAGAAAGCTAATTGGTAGATAGCATCAACAAAAATCTTATCAATAATCCGCCCGCATTGCGGGCTTTTTTATTTCAAAGAAAAATATTCAGCAGAAGCCATCACTCCTCAGAGTGCGGCGGAGCAGTGTAACTGAGGGAGGCCATGCCAATGGAAGAATTTGAAGATACTCAAGACGGAATAGATCCTCGGCAATATTCAGGTGGAGTGCCGCTGGGCATGAGAATTATCAATCTGGCGGCAAAGAACTGGATGCCTCAGCCTGGCGGGACAGGAATGCCGATCACCGGTGAACAGCAGCAGCCCCCAAGCCGCCAAATTGTAGATCTGGGGCCGCAGCTACGGATGCCTTCACGCATCAACCTGCCGGTTCCATCCTCAGACAATCCGGTTCCTCTGGCTGGTCCCAGTCCGCAACAACAGCGGCGGGTACTGGATGGATTGCTGGGCATCAACAGGCCGGAGAATCCTGTGCAAAGTACTCCAACTGAACAAGGCGGAGAAGTAGTGGACATGACTCCGCAGGTGAGAGCACCTTCACGGATACCGCGACCGGGTCTAACGCCAACCCCGGCGCAACCACCACAGGCAGGGCCGAACCAGACGACGCAAGGGAGCCGTAATCAAGCCCATGGGACACGCAGGGGGCATCAGCAGCCAGCCCTCCAGCCTGTTCAAAATCTTGAAGAACAATTGCGCCGGGATGAAGGAACAGTACGTGACCGGAACAGACGGATGGTGGCTTACAACCACGATGGCAACTGGACAATCGGGTATGGTCACAATCTGACCGCCCACAACGAGCCGGTTCCAAACCAGCCGATTACAGATCAGCAGGCGGAGGCGTACTTGCAGCAGGACATTCAGCGGGTCACGGCCGAGTTGGACCAGGCGTTGCCTTGGGCCAGGAACCTGGATGCGGTCCGCCGTGGCGCTCTCATCAATATGGCGTTCAACATGGGTATCGGCGATGCCGCAAACCGAACCGGAGTGCTCGGCTTCCAGAATGCAGTAGATGCCATCCAGAATGGCGACTATGAACGGGCCGCACGGGAAATGCAGAATTCACGCTGGGGAAGGGGAGCGACCCGCAACCGTGCAGCACGTCTGGCTGAACAAATAAGGACGGGGCAGTGGCAATAGTCAAATTGTTCATGCTGCGACACAGTTGTGTGTATTTGCTGACACTCCCAGGTGAGTTACCTCCGGCCAAATCGAGGAAGCAGTGATGGCAAGCAGAATGCAATCCGGTCAATGCTGAACCCGCAGTTCGTAAATGCGCTAGCAGCAGAAAGACACCATGAAAATAATTGTGATGCTGCTGATTGCAATATTGCCCGCAGTTACCCAGACTTCCAATCCACTGACCAGACAAATCAAGCGGGATGAAGGGCTGCGCAGGAGGCCTTACCAGGACATCATGAACAGGCTGGTGGTTGGGTATGGTCACAAGCTGGGCGCGCATTGCGGAGATTCTTCCGCCAAAGTTGATGGAAACAGGACGAAGGCTTTCTTCATCAGAACATCAACTCAACCGGCACCGGCGCTCCTGCCGGAGATCGTGGAAGCTGAATATCTGGGCACTCTGGGTGAAGACCGAGTGATTGGCCTGACTCTTGTTCATGATTCAGGAAAGCGATTTCATGGAGCGTATTTTCACAGAAAAGACCTGAAGGACATTCCGGTTGAAGGCGAGCTTATCGGAGAACGGGACATTGTGCTCCGGGAACATAATGGCGATGGCTCAGTAAGAGGGACGTTCCAGTTGCACTTCGCGGAACATGATCCGCGAGATAAAACAGCAAGAAATGAACTGGAGCAGGAGATTCTGCTGGGCACATGGACTAATGCCAACGGGAGCAAGAGCTACCCGGTTTTACTCGACATGCAGACCAAGTGGGACACAGAGGTGATGACAGCCGGCAGTAAGCACCCCTATGCGAGCACTCCGGAACTGGAGCAGAATGCGCAGGGCTTTTATTTCGCGGTGCTCAAAGGCGATAAGCTGGTGGTTGCAAATCATATTCAGTATCCCTTGAAAGTTAATTCCAGGCGGACAAAGACTGTGCACAGTAAGACGGAGTTCCTTGATCTCTATGATCAGATTTTTACCAGGAAATATGTGGAGCGCATTAAGCAGGGCGTTCCTTACCATATCTGGGGAAACATTGATGGGTGGATGATTGCTGATGGGGCGGTGTGGTTCGATGAAGCCGGGAAAGTTACTGTACTGAATTCCTGCATGCCGCAGGAGGATCCGTAATCGATACTGCTAGAGCATTAGCAGGTTGAGTGAGCGTCCATGAAGGAGACAAGTAACAGGGCATGACTTCAGCCGCGCGAAAAAGCCCATTAAAAACGAGGCTTTAGCCTCAATGTCACTTACTTTGCACATTCGAGCATGAATTTAAGAGAATTTTCGCACGGGCGGGGCGGCAGCGGGGCAGATTCCTCCGCCCTACTCACGCGCTGAAGAAAACGCGCGTGAGCTTAACGGGCGTTCGGAATGACATCTCTCATTGGGATGCAGCATGGTGTCCCTAAAGTAAGTGACATTAGGCTTTAGCCCCAATACTGTTCACTTAGCGGAAATGAACCTTGAGAGTTACATGTCAGTGTCGCGCCTACGGCGCTCTATGTTTTTGTTATGACCGTATTCCCAGCCCTTCCGGGCTGGGCTAACTTCTTTCGCGCCTACGGCGCTGGAGTTTTGCAGGCTCCATTCACATCCGGTATTGCTTGAGTGAACAGTATTGGCTTTAGCCTGCTGCTGTTTCCTCTTGGCAATGTGTGATCACACTAATTCTTAAAGAGGAATCAAGCTCAAAAACTTTTTGCCCGCAGTCGCGGGTATTTTTGTTTCCAAGGAAAATTCATGCCAATTCAAGTAATTACTCCGCAG
Source organism: Candidatus Angelobacter sp. Gp1-AA117 (assembly GCA_003223515.1). Taxonomy (GTDB): domain Bacteria; phylum Acidobacteriota; class Terriglobia; order Terriglobales; family Acidobacteriaceae; genus Angelobacter. The sequence goes on along the minus strand of QHVI01000059.1, from coordinate 46,195 downwards.
AGTGCGGCGGAGCAGTCTGTCTCCGCGCCTACGCAAAATCCAGCAGTAGATGAGCAATCAACATCGGAAACTATCCACACTGAATCCTCACCAGCGCGCGATGACGCCCAGCGGGAGATGAGCGCCGACGACTATGAGTCGCTGGAAGATTTTGCCCAGGCGCTGATCGAAAGAAAGCAGCAGGCTTCAACCGAGGAAGACGGCAGCCAGGCTGAAGAGGACGAGCAGTCAGCAGCCAGCACTCAGCATTCAGCCAAAGATGGAGTCATCCGGCCTGATGAAGAAGATCCGGACGACAGGGAAAACATTGACAGAGAATCGAATGAGCAACCCGAAATAGAGCTGCATGATGAAGATGTCTTCTCGCCACGTGACCTGAATGAGCGCATCAATGCCAACCCGCAGTTGAAGCAGGCGCTGGAGGGCGATCCGGCGTTGCGCAATGCGGTGTTTCGCAATGCGCGGCTGGCATCTGAGGCCGACAAGTACAAAGAGATCTTTCCTGATGTGGAATCGGCGCAGTATGCAGCGCAGTCGGCCTCCACATTCCGGGAACTGGATGAATTGTTCCTGAACGCCGCCACGCCCCAAGGCACAGGAAAGTTTTTACAGAAGTGGGCAGAGATGGCGATGCTGGCCGATGAGGCAGGCAGGCCCATCCTTGAGAACGGCGCGCCCAAGCTGCATCCGGCATTCACCTCGATGCTCGACAACTTAAGAAACAACGAACTGAATTTTCTTTACCAGAAAGCCGAAAAGACCGGCGACCAGGAATTGATGGCCGCGCTGGACGTTGTCAGGGAGCGTAGTTCGCCCGCCTCCCGGGCGCAAGATAACGAATTGCCACCGCACATCAGGGCCGCTGCTGAGCAGATCAAGGCGAGAGAAGCCGAGCTGAATCGCCGCCAGCTCGAACAGCAGTACGCCGAGCAGTCCCGGTTTGACCGCGTGGTGGGTGATGACGCCACCCAGAAAATTGACGCGCTGATCGAACCGGCGTTGAACAAAGCAGCCCTTTCAGACTTTGTGCGCCAGACGGCGCGGGAAAAAATCGACAGTGCGATTGTGGAGAGCCTGGGCCGCAACCGGTTTTTCCAGGCGCGCATGGCCGAGCTTGCCCGCTATCCGCTGACGCCCGAGGCGCGGCAGCAGCGTGTGAACGTGATCATGAGTCACGTGCAGGCGATTGCCGGGCCCATTGTCCGGCAGGTGCTGCGTGAGGCCTCCCAGCCCGTGATGCGGGCGCAGGAGGAACGTAAAGCAAAGGTTGACGCACAGGTGGCCCGCAGCCGCAGTGAGCCGAAAGGCGCAACGTCAGCCTCATTCACAGGAAAGCCGCTTCCTCCGGAACAGCTCTTCGAGCGCATTCGGAACGATTACACCACACAGCATGGCGAAGAGCCGTCAGTAGAGAAGCTGATTGACTTGTGGAAGCTGGCCAAGAGGCAGCGGTGAAATAAAGCACTCAGCAGTCAGCACTCAGCATTCAGTCCATTTACTTCCGTGTGACTACCTTGAACATCGAGGAATGAGCAGCAGAGGAACACCATCTTCAACCTTATTATTTTTACCTTAACCCAAACCTCTGCTTGCTCTTTCCCCGGATTTGGAGAGGTGTCTACGAAACTGCTTTATGGCTGAATGCTGAGTGCTGATTGCTGAGTGCTGAGTGCTCCTGTGCGTTACACGAAATCTCTATTCCGCGCATTCATTCGCGCATGAGGAGTTATAGATGCCACAATTAACAGCAACTTCTTCCATCGCTCTCCAGTTGGAAGATGTGAATGACGTGATTCCTTTGCTGGTAGAGTCGTCTCATTCCCTGGACGCGCGCATCAAAGACAACGGCCGCTCCAATCGTGTTTCCACAAAATCATTCCGCATCCGCATTCAGACGGCGTTGACCGGCGCGGTGGCCAAGATCAACCTTGACGGCGGTTCGCTGCCTGCCGGAGGATCGAGCCAGTGGGACCAGTTCACCATTACGCCTTTGGCGTATGCGGTGCCTGTCCAGTACACGCGTCTGGCTGACCTGATCGGCGAACCCAAAGATGTAGCTTCAACGAACCCGGTCTCCAAGACCATTGCCGACGCTGCGATTTACATCCAGCGGATGCGCGATGTTTTCCTGCAGACCAATGGTGATGGCAAGCTGGCCACAGTGGATGCAGCCTATGCCGGAGGCGGCGCCAACCCCATCGTTCTGGCATCGCAGCCATGGGGTGCGCGCCTGCTGCATCTGGGACAAAAGGTGCAAGTGTTCACTTCCAACTTTGCCACCAATCGCGGTCCATGCACCGTCAACAGCATTGCCAACACGCTGGGGGGAACTCAGTCCATCACCGTGGATGCAGTTCCAACGGGCACGGTGGCCGGTGACATCATCGTGGTGGACGGACTGGCGACCGGAAACGACCCATTCATCAACGGCATTCCGGTTTTTCATTCCACAGCCACTACGGGCACGCTCATGGGACTGAGCCGCGCGAACAGTTACGTAGTAGCCAACGGCGTGAATGCCAGCAGCTCCAGCATTACCTTGCCGCTGCTGCGCCTGGCCCAAAACCAGATTGTGCAGGCACTCGGGGCGGATGGATTGAAAGGCCAGATATGGCATACGCATCCTTCACAGCTTCAGGCGTATGAAGAGCTGGGATTCCAGCTTCAATATGTTCCGCTGGAAGGCGGCAAAGCCAAGCACTTTGACGGCCTGTACCAGAAGATGACCATTGACGGCCGCGAAATCATCAACAACGTCCACGCAGACCAGACACGCTGGGACCTGGTGAACGTGAAAGCCTGGGGCAAGGTGAAGTGGGGCAATCCTCCATTCTGGTTCAAGAACCGCGGAGGCCAGACGGTGTTCCAGCAGTATGACACTACTACCGGCAATCCGCAGTCAGTGGAGAAGAGCTACCTGGTGGACGCTATCCAGTTCTATGTGGACAACCCCAAGAGCCTGTCTTCAGTGACAAGCTGCAAAGTGCCGGCAGGGAACTAGAGTAACAGCTGCTAGCTTCTAGCTACTAGTGGGCCGCCTCACGGCGGCCCAGCTTTTTACTACTCGTGAACGATCCATCATCATCAAGCGAAAATCCAAAGTTTAATTCCAAGAACCAAGCCAGGAGCTACCAGCTTTCTATGCATGACGACATTCGCGGCGTTGAACGCTGCCCATCAACCATCGAAGATTACCTGCTCTCTATTGGTGGGCAAACACCTTTTGGTGGGCCCATGTGGCGGCTGGTACTGGCGCGCAATGTGATCTGGAAAGTGGCAGGCGGCAAGGTCTGGGACGAGCGCCTGTCTCTGGCAGAGCGCGGTGGTTTTGATTTTTCAAAAGGCATTCCACATGAAAACCGGCCATTACGAGACGAGTCAGACAGGCTGGTAGAACAGCGGCGGTATCCCCACATCGAGGGCTGGATATTACAAAGATGGTTTCCTGCCAGCGCGTACAGCAAGGCGCAATGGTTTGCTCCGGAGAACTGCTTGCCCGATGGAACTCCCAAACTCGGTCCGTTCCCGGAATGCGGCGACTACGAAACCGCCGGCGGACCGGTGGAGAGAGTTCCAGGCAAGCAGGAGCTTTACGAATTCATCTCCCGGTATTACCAGCAATTGGAATCACGCAAGGGATCAGTTGAAGCACGGATCCGCGAAGCGGTAAACGCGGCAGAGTATGAACGGCAACGCCAAGAAAAGCGGATGCGCGTTTTTGCGGATGAATACGTGCAAGATAAATGCTCTTATTTGCAGAGTTCATCGCTGGAAGCCGGACGCATCCGCGAACAGGTAGCCCGGCGCTGTGGAATCAGGGAACATGTAGGAAATTAGCTTTTAGTCCGTCGCGAATGACAAGTATTACGGCAGTTCACCCAGGTATGGAAATGCGCACCAGGCCAGCCACACAAATAGAAGCCAATGAGAGAAAAGGTTCCAGGAGAAAGATGGCCGTCGTAGAACTCGAACGATTGCCCACCAAAGCAGTGCGAGCATGGCTACGTTGATGATGAGGATCGTAAGCAGATGGCGCATTCCCCGGTACTGCAATCCGTAATTCCATTCAAAGATGAAATCAACCATGCTGAGCAGCGTGAGGACTCCCACAATGCCGAGTGTCCTGCGTGGAAGTCTTGATTGTTCAGAAACCAGCAAGCCGGGATTCCAGAGAAAGAAAAGAAGCACAGGTATGAGGACAGCAACTATCTCCAGGTTCCATGAGGAAAGTGCAAATGCAGGTATTACTGTTATGGTCGGCATGGGGCAATACGGTGTAGGAATTCCGGATGACAGCAGCCCCAGCCAGCCAAAGAATAACAGTGAAATTCCAGACAGGATTACGAGCCCGCGATTATTCATCGTTAATAGTTGTACTCCTCTGTCAGGTGCTCTTCCAACATCAATGCCTTGAGCAGAAACAAAAAAGTCGCGGCCGGATCGGGCCGCGACGAGTCTCTCCACCAAAGAAGAAAGGAAAATAGAGACCCACGGAAGAGAAGGAGCCAGCTTGATCCTCCGTGGGCTCTCTTTCAGTTCTCTATTGGTTAGTGCGGGAAAAGAGCAAAACGTTACAGAAAATCAGCTATTAGCTGCTAGCTTTTAGCTCTGTGATCCGAGATTAAGAAGTTCTCATTCCCGGTGAGAAATTTAGGGGGATGGAATTTTCTAAACCCAAGACTTTATGTGGTAAACCTAAGATTTTATGGGGTTTACTGCAATTCATTGGCAATAGATAGAAATTTAGCCAGCGGCTAGTAGCTAGAAGCTAGCAGCTATCTCAAGGAGAACAACATGTCTGAAGTTGATTTACAGGGTTTTGCAAATGTGCCGGTGAGGCTGCCGTCAGAGCAGGAATGGAACTCGCAGGCAGCCCGGCAACGCCGGGAAATGGGCGGCACCGTTGACCAGGTCTTTTCTTCCCACAATATGGGAGAAGCCGTGCGGCGGCTGCACCAGAAACGCAATGAAGAGCAGCGGCGGCTGAGCCGCATGGTTTGGGGCCCTGCCAGCATCGTGAACCTTATGCCATTTCCGCTGAACGTGAATGGGGTACTGCATGGGCGACTGGCAGGGCCGGATGGAAACCAGGTGCCGGGGTGTCCGGTGGGACAGCTTTATGTGCATAAGGTGATCTACGAGCCGCAATGGTCTATCCGTGATGAAGGCGCAGGCATGGACAACGTGGACAACTACACTCCCATTGCTTCCATCCCGATGGAACTGGCGGAAGATTACATCAACGAGTTTCTTGATCGCATGGGGGTGGGCGGGGTGCTGGTCTACGAAGGAGACAGGAACCCCGAGACCGCAGGCAAGAAGAACGAACTGGAAGAAGCGCGCAAAGCGCGGAACCGCTGGCTGCTGCGCAAGGTGCAGGAGGCGGAGGGGGATTGGGCGGACACCAGCGGACGCGGCAGGAAGAACATCACGGAATTACATCGTAAGGCGGCGGAAGTCCTGCTGCACGAGAAAATCCTGAAGCACCAGCCAGCCTGGCTGCTGGCCGTGAATGCCGAAGGCGGCGCAACGCCGGATCCGTGTCCGGGATGCGGCGCGGTCTCTGACGCGAAGGCCATCATCTGTAAAACCTGCAGTTACGTTTACCGGCCGCTGGATGCTTATAAAGCGACGATGATCGGCTATGAGCATGTCTGCATGGAGCGGCTCACGGGTGAGGAATGGCGCGAAGCCAACGAGATCAAAGCCCGGCGTGATGAGGCGAGAAAGTCCGGAACTGGAAAGACGAAATAGCTTTGGAGGTCTTACCCAGAGGGCGCAGAGAACGCAGACCGATTGAAACTTCAATTGCCACTGCTTCTTAGTGATAGCGGTGCAACTGTTGACGATCACCGATCCATCGAACACCAGATCTCCCGATCCTAGGGATTCCTCTCCCGCTGCCGCGGGATTCGGAATTAAGAAAAAAACAATATGGACCTGACTACTCTTAAATCACGCCTTCGTGCGCTGGTTGATGATCCTGATGCTACTTATGCGACCGACGCTTTTCTGCTGCCGCTGATCAACCAGAAATATGAGGAGCTGTACAACCGCATGCTTTCCACCGGAGCGGAGTTTGAACGCAAAGCGGTGGAGCTGTTCAATGTTCCAGCACAGACCCAGGACCTCTCGGCCTATTCGTTGACGGGCCAGCCATTGGAACTCATGGTGCAGCCGCTCAGCCTGGAATGGAAGATGGCTGGTCTGGACAACACCAACTACAAGACCGCGTCACTGGTGGACAAAGTGAGAGATGTGGCGGCAGATCAGTTCATATCGGAGTGGGAATGGAGGGCGGGCATTATTTACTTCACTCCCAGTGTGCTGGCCGTGGATGTGCGCATTCGCGGGGACTTTCTGTTTGCGTCGCTGGTCAGCGAGGGCGACCAGGTAACTGCCGGCAAAAACTTTGGACATGCACTCGCCTATGGATGTGCCGCCCTCATCGGGCTGGTGCGCGGCAACCAGGCCTGGGTGCAGGCCTATACCATGCTTCAGGACAATGCGATCGATGACGTGATGCAGTACCTGACCAGAAAAGACCAGGCCAAGGTGCGGCGGGTAGGAAGGACCAGCAGGCGAAGGATTGGTAATTGGTAATTTTTGCAATTTAACCCTACACAGGACCAGCGTTGCTCTCAGCCGGGCGTCAATTACAAGTTATAAACTCTGCCGCTCAATTAGCAGTTAACAATTGGCGCAAGCGCACGATCATGGAGGGAAACAGCCGCAAGGGCTACAGCCTAATGTCACTTACTTAAGACATTTAGTCTGATTGTGTCGCCCCTAACGGGGCTCTGTTCTTCGATCTAACCTTTTTCCCACGTCTTCCGACGTGGGCTCAATAATTACGCGCCTCCGGCGCTCGGCTTATCGTGACCTTTTTCTGCTCTCTTCCCAAGCTGTTGAGCAGTCCCATGCTTAAGTAAGTGACATTAGGCTAAAGCCCAGGTTTCATAAATCTTGATGGCACGACTAAATAAAGTCATGCCCTGTTCCATGTCTCATGGAGGCGCGCAGCACTCTTACCACAGCCACAAATAAGTTCATCAGCTATTAGCAGAATGTTTCTAAATTCATTTCCAATCGGAGAAAAATATGGCCCTTTCCGCTACTGTACTTGCAACTCAAACCAACAAACTCAAAGAGATTTATGTGAGCATTACTCCAAGCAATAGCCCGGCCGGTTATGTTACCGGTGGCGACACCCTGGACCTTACGGCCTTGAAAAATCCGAGTTTTCTTTCCGAACCGTTCCTGAGCAGAACTCCCATCAGTGTCGGCGTGATGAACGAAGAGATGAGCGGGAACTTCATTGGGATCGTCCCCGGCACAGCGCTCAACAATTACAAGATCAAGTTCTATGGCCCTGGCGGCACGGAGTTGACAGCGGGGAATTATCCGGCCGCAGTGACGGGCGGAACGCTGCAACTGGTCATCATCGCGAGTGGGGGAGTCAATTGATCGGGAGATCGGGAGATCGCCGTGATCGGGTGATCGGAAAACGAGCATCGAAACAGCATTCAGCACTCAGCAATCAGCAATCTGCAATCAGCTCCCGAACATCCTCATTAGCCTCAAGCTGCAGTTTCGGCAACAATAGCTAGAAGCTAGTGGCTAGAAGCCAGCAGCTAATAGCTCAGCTAAATACTAACTACCAAGTACTAAATACTGCTTCCCATGAATTTCTCTGGTTTTGCTCCGCATGAATTTGGTCGATTTTCGAGCCTGGTTGAGCAGGACGATCCCACGGCTCTGCCAGTCGGACTGGCTGCCGCCGCGCGCAACGTCACCTTTCATCTCACATCGGTGCGCACGCGTGACGGCATTCAGACACAATTCCAGACTGCCACGCAAGACCAGCCTATTACCGGGCTGGCATCACTGAAATACCAGCAGTCATCGGGTGAGACCCAGGTCCCGATCGTCTTCGATTTCGGCGGGCAGATGTATGTGGAGTCTCCGGCGGGATCAGGTTCATTGAAGGCGGTGGCAACACTGGGCAGTTTTCCGGTGACCAGAATCCAGGCCAGCGGTGGAACCAGCGTCTTCAAATATCTGCTGGACCTCGGGGTTTCGGTGATTGGAACTGCTTATGTGATGAGCCTGATGATAAAGAACCAGGGGACGCAGCCCATATTCATCAATTCCAACATTAACACCTCTGCAGCCATTGCCCCGGGCAATTGGCAGATGGTGACTTTGAACTTCACGGGCGATGGAGCAAGCCACGTGCAGTTCCTGCTCCAGGCCAATTCGGTGGCAGACAGCATGGACATTCTGGCGTATGCGCCGTTCGCCGCCAAGGTGTCTGACCGGGTCAACTTTATACCCCAGCCGAACCAGAACTTTTCAGGATGGGCACCATGGCTGGGAGCATCCGTCACGATAACGCAGGGGCAGTCCATCACATACCCGCTGGTGACTCTGCCTGCGTCTGCTCACATGCAGGTGGCTGCGGCATATAACCGGGGTTATCTTGCATTCAGCGATTTGAAATCGGGAAAGGCGCTGCCCGGTGTTTATGATCTGTCTTCAGGAAATCTCGATCCTTATTCCATGCGTCCGGTGGGAGACCGCTGGAAGGCAAACACAACTTACCAGGCAGGAGAGGTGATCACGCCAGTTTCAGGCGGCACCAGCGGCAACGGACACATCTACCGCTGCACAGCTACAGGAGTTTCGGGCGCAATGGAGCCGGTGTTCTCGCTGGGCGATGGCGCAACCATTTCCGATGGCGCGGTCACATGGAAAGAAGTGACAGCACATGCCGGTACGGTGATTGACGGCATCCCAAACACATTTTTCACGCTTAACCGCATCGCGGGAGCGGGAACTTATGCGAGCGGGCGGGACGTCTACATCGCGGTGACTATCAGCAATGGCAACGGGGAGAGCGTGCTTTCCACCGCGGGGGTGATCGTCAATACCGCCACCAATGACCGCGTCCAGGTGGTAATCAACAGCTCGTTTCCATCGTGGCTGGCAGGGCTCCAGGCACCTTTTGCGCCTACGGCGGCCAACATCTATGCCGCTGATGTTGCCACCGGAACAGCAGCCCCGGCCGCGAGCGCTTATCATCTGGTCGCGAGCGCCGTGGCGCCGGCCAGCACAAACAACGTGGACTCCACCGGCACAGGCGCCGCTCCACCAACAGCGAATGCCGCAGCCATCACACCGGCGGGAAATACCTGCCTGGGCATCCGCTATGCAGTGGTGCTTTTCAAGAACCGCAACGGCCATATCAGCGGCATGACGGAAGCTTCGGTGCTGACCATCAACGTTGCTGCCAGCGGGAAGCAGTTGTGGATGGGCAATCTGCCGCTGGGCCCGGCCAACACCGCGGCCAGGGTGGTATGTTTTACCGTCTCCGGTGGCAGTACGGCCGGCGACTATTTTTATGTACCCAGCAATGATTCGGTAAGCGGCATCCCAATTACCTCCACGGTCATCAACGACAACACCACGACTGCGACGGCATTCAACTTCACTGATGTCTACCTGCTGGCCTCAACCAAGGTGACATCGTTCTTTCGCAAGATACAGGCGCCCAGTTGCGTAGACATTTATTTTTCGCAGACTACTGGACGCATGGCGGTGAGCGGCGCCAGCGGCTTCCCCAGCGGCTGGCTGGTTTCCCTGCCCAACGATCCGGAAAGCTTTTACGGCGATACCGGAGTCGTGCAGGCCGGAGAGAATGATGGGCAACGCGCCATCGCCTGGCGCGAGTTTCGCGGCATGAGTTACGGATTGAAAGAGCGTTCAGGATATATCATCGAGCCAAACGCCACCGATCCCTCCACCTGGCAGGTGACTAAGCGGTGGGACGGAGTGGGACCGGCAGGGCCGCGCGCCGTGGATGTGGCCAGCTCGTTGATGGTGTTTGTACACCGCAGCGGCGCCTATGTGTTTACCGGTGATACTCCTTTCCGCATCACCAAGGAGATACCGAAGACCTGGCGCAGCATCAACTGGGACTACGCCCACCTGATCTGGGTGCAGATTGATGAAGAGTCCCAGGAGGTGCGCATTGGTGTTCCATTGAACGACAGCACCGTACCGAATGCAGTATTGAAGTGCAACTATGAAGAGGCCCCGGACTTTGCCGCGCCTATTTATTTTTCGCCGTTTGTGGGCAAAGAGATTGCGGCAGGCTCTTCGCGCAAGTGGTCAGTGGATGACATAGCAGCGTTCGCAGGCATCAGGGCGGAGCGCAAGCTCACGAACAGCAATCTTGACGCGGCCACCCGCCAATCGCAGATTCTCTTTGCCTCTTCGGCCCCGGATGGAACGGTGAACGCCATCATGCCCGGTACGTTCACCGATAATGGCGCGGGCATTGACTGCATCTACGAAACCGTGAGCACGCAGGACCTGTTGCGAGTGAATCAACTGGGCGGTGTTTCGGTGATGCCACAGGATATGGCGACCTCAACGTGGCAGTCGTCTATGGACGCAAAAGCGCCATTGCTCCTGATGGCCGCATTGATTTAAAGCCCTTGAAGCTGGCCGATACGCAGGACAAAGCCCCTCCCGGCGTGGGTGCCCGCGGACAAAATGAACGCTTCCGGCTGCGCTTCAGCAATGGCAGACAACCCAACTTCTGGTTTGACCTGAAGTACGCCATCTTGTACGCGCGGCCGGTGGCGACATCAAGATAGCAAATAGCAATTAGCAACTGGCAATTAGCAAAACCAAAACCAAAACCCAAACCCAAACCCAAAACCTTACCCACTGATGACACTGATTCAACGGATTGACACAGATAAAACAAATCAAGAGTCAGAGCTACTAGCTAGAAGCTAGAAGCTCGGAGCTAAATCCATGCCCCCTTCTATTGGCGGCCACAGCATTGATGCTGCGGTGCGCAATCCTGACGACATGCGGCGGTTGTTGAACGGCATCGCCGGCCGCCTTGCCATTTATGACGATCAACTGGGCCTGATTGATGGCTTTCTCGACGATCCATCGGGCGCGCCCGCCAGCAAGCCTGCGCCTCCGGCAGCAGGTTTCACTGTCACGGGTATAGATGGAAAATTTGAAATCCAGATCACCTTGCCCCAGGACGCGCAGCCGCCAACGGTTACTCTCTATCGAAGATCATTTCTCTTCGACCGGAACCGCGCACGCGCCGACATCGTCCACCAGATGCAGTCAGCCACCAACATGCTGTTTGACGCCAGTGGCAACGTGACCACCTATGGACCAACGCCGGAGACGAGCCTCTCGATTACCAATCCGAACGTGACACTCTTCTGGCGGCTGCGGTCTTCTTACGACCAGTTGAACTGGAATGACTGGCAGATATTCTCGTCGGGCAGCGCGTGCGGCCCAATCGGAGTATCGAGCGGATTCTTACGAAGCACGTCGGCCGCCCCCAACATGGCGTTGAACAGCTCCAATAATGCGACCGTGGACTCCGTGGATGCAGGATCCTCGGCCACCATCCGCGTCTACGGCCCCACCGGTGTGGGCGCCAGTTGGATACGCTTTGATGGCCAGACGGGACAGACAACCATTCCATCCGGAACAATTACCGGAAGATTGTACGCAACAACTTACTGGGTGGTGTATGCCGCAGATAACGGCTACGTAACATATACATCGAGCCAATTCAACGGCGTGCTGACGGACCAGGTGTTATGGGCTGGAAAGATGACGACCGTCAGCGCCGGTGGTGGAGGCGGGTCGTCCGGTGGAGGCCGCGGCACTGGCGGCGGCTCAAATGGAGGCGGAACAGGAGGACTGTTGCAGCCATGAGCATACGCAAAGAGGTGCAGTTCATCGCGCACGAACATGCTGAACGAGTGATATTAACGGATTCCTTTGGCAAGCAGCATGAACTCAAGATTGACCTGCTTACGACGACCGATCCTGATGGAGTCATAGCGCAGGAAGTCCAGCGGATGGAGGAGGCAGAAGCGAGAATCAGCGAGATTGCCCGGCGGCGAGGGCACGCGCATCCCGCAATCCAAGAGAACGATTCAGGAGGGTGTAAGGATTGCGATGAGGAGAGTGGGTAATGGGTAAGTTGGTAAATGGGTAAGTTGGTAAGTGGGCTGATTGCCTGCTCGCGAATCGTTTACTCAGCCCTATGATTCTCAGACTTCAGGATGCGGAGGTCGGGTACGAGAATCCGGCGGGGCAGGCGAGGAATGATGAAGGGCCGGCGGCGGCGTTCGGGAGCGACCACGATGCGGAACTTAGCGGAACACAGGTCAATCCCGCTGAGCAGGAGACGGACGGAGGGATCGGGAACAATCCCTTTATCCAGAATACGATCCAGGATGTCGATGATGCTTGCCTCGTCAGTAGGACTGCGTAGATGCAGGTACACTAGGGCCTTTCGCCGCAATGGGGAGCAATTCTCATGGTGGCCAATTACCTAGTGGGATGCCCAAAGCAGGGCTGGAGATGGCATTCAAGCCTTTTTACGGCGCTGCTGCTCCTCTTTCAGCTTACCCTCGACCTAAATATTTATGGTGAAATGGCGAAACGCGTTGCCCTCCGACCTGCCGCGCATCCACGAATTGTGGGAGGAACAGGAACACCGGTTTGCAGGCACCGGAGTGAAGGTAGACCGCCCGGACCTCTCGCAGCCGCCCACCATGTGCGTGCGGGTGGCGGAAAAAGACGGACAGATCGCCGGTTTTTACCACGTGGAAGCAGTCGCGGAATTCAGCATTGCAACCGGGGATGAAGACGTGATGCGCTCGCTTGCGGCGGAAATGGCGTGCCTGTCGCACTGGTTGAAGTCTGTGGGCGTGCGCACCGGGTGGGGGCTGGTGCCCAAGAAATTCGCGGCATCCATGGAGCGGTTCCTGCGCAAGTTCCCACTGGTAAGAAAGTGGAGAGCGTTCGAGATTTTCGGGTGCGACTTCTCGGAACTTGGAGACTGAAAACAGCACTCAGCCAAAACCAGATGCAACCGCAAAGGACGCTAAGGACGCAAAGGAAGCAAGGACCGCAGGTTTATTACAGATTGACGCGGACCAACAGATTGAAATGGACGCAAAGGACACCCTGAAGCAAGTGTCCTTTGTGTCCTTTGTGTTCCTGGTTTCACCCAGCAAACTAGAAGGTGGCGAAAGTTATGAAGCGGAGATCGCTCCCCACGGCATACGACGGTCCTACCTGAGTGAGCGCCCCGGTGGAAGCATTGATGGAAAAGACATTGACGGAGTTTGCGTGCGCCACAATCAGGAAGTGGCCGCTGGGGTCGATGTTAAACGTCCTGAGCCCATTATCCGAGGCCAGGGCCCCCGCCTGAATCTCAGTGAGCTTGCCGGAGCTTTGGTCAATGGTGAATTCACGCAGGCCATTATCGAAGATGAAAAGGTATTTGCCGGTGGGATCTTCCTTGAGCAAGCCTGCATTGGGGTCATGGACGCTGACCTGCTGGATGCGCGAGGCGCCGGGGTTCGCGCCCATGTCAAGGGAATAGACATCGAGATTGACCACGTCAGAAAGAACATAAGCAAAACGGGCCTTGGGATGGATGACAAACCCAAAGGGCGAATTGCCGTTACCGAACTCAAACTGGCGGGTGAGAGCGCCGCTGGCAGCGCGAGAGAAGACGGTGATGTTGCCGGCGTTTTTGACGGTATTGAAATCACCAAACAAAAAGGAGCCTACAATCTGGAGGAAACCATAGCTCTTGCTGAAGAATGTATCGCTGGGCGACTGATCAAAGGGAGATCCGGGAACCAGCGATAGCTGTCCGCTGGAAGAGATGCTGTAGGCGTCAATGCCGCCGCCAGCGCCGTTCGTGCCATTGGGAAAGATCGATGAGACGTAGAGGGTTGTGCCATCGGTGACGCCTCCGCCGTCATGAACATGGCTGACCTGCGACTGGGCGACACCAGTCTGGGTATTTACGTTATATACCGCGGGCCCGGCAGTCGCGCCAGCGGCGATGCCGACGAGGAACTTACCTGATTGTCCCTCTACGATAATAGGATCGGTCATGGGCGAACTGGAGGTGGAAGTGAGGGTACCGTCAGCGGCAAGTTTGTATACCAGGATGTTCCCACTCGTGCCTGGAAATCCATTATTGAAATAGACAAAGGTGCTGGCTTGAGGCGAGCCGCCGCCTGTGCCTCCACCGTTGCCGCCGCCATTGCCACCAGAGTTGCCGCCCGGCGGCGGGGTAGCCGGATTGGAAGGATTGGAAGCAGTGTTGCTCATGCCTCCACAGCCGATGATGGCGATGAGAATCGCTGCAAAGACAAGAGTAAGGATGGAACGAAAACGAAGTGACAGCATGGCTGGCCCCCTGGATACCCGGAAATGTGACGAGCTGATGTTGAGTATTGAGAATGCAGGGCCAGAGCGGCGGGTTGCCACGGAGCGTTCAGCCAAACCAAATGCAACCGCAAAGGGCGCGAAGGACGCAAAGGTAACAACATCTCTTAGAAATACCGAGCAGCCACTCAGGAACACGAACAACTGAATACCGGAAGGCAGAGCTAAAGGCTAAGTGCTAATAGCTAAGGGCTTCCGACTGGAGCGAAGCGACAGGAGGACTATGGGACGGAGCGAAAGCAAACAGGCATACAACGATTCGAGGGCGGCGCAGCAGCAGATGGCGGCACAGGCGCAACAGGGACTGGATAAAACTAATGCTGCGATGGCCGATTACAACAACAAGCTGAATGACTTCATGAACTTTGGCCGGAATATGTATGCACCCGGAGGCGAGTATGACCGCGAGAACACGCTGCTGGGAACGTCCGTCTCCAGCGGCGGGGCGGAATCGAGCGCCGATCAACTCAGCGATTATGACAAGCGTACCGGAGGCATGAATGCGGCTCAGACTGGTGCAGCGGCTGAAGAGATCGCACGCAGCAACCAGCGGGCGCTGACGCAGTTTCTGGCAGGCGCAGCGGATGACCGGATGAACAAGCAGACGGCCATTGAACAATACGGAGTCGGAGCGTCGGCGTTGCCGGCGGATGTGTATGGAAGGATTTACGGGACGGCAACGGGTGGACGGGAAGGAGCCTTGGGGAATGAGACGAAGGCAGCACAGACGCCAGGATTCTGGGACACGTTTTTGCCTGCGTTGATCGGTGGAGCGGGAGCGGCGGCGGGAGGGTATTTCAGTGGTGGGGGGACGAAGTAGAAAAGCTGCTAGCAAAAACCTTTTAACCGCAGCGAACGCAGAGGAATTCATGGGTAGGAATCGTGAGGACAGGCAATCTGGTGAGAATGCCTTGATGCAGCCTGGTTTGAATAAACATTCTTGGACCTTCGGAGTTCCTTGGCTGCCGCTCAGGATAGTACTTAGCCTTTAGCGCAAGCGGGAACGAGACAGGAAGCGGAAGAAAAGCGTCAGGCTGTTTTCAGCTTATCGGGTTCCGATTCTTTTAGCTCAAGATCGTCAATAGTGATTACGCTGGTGGAGAGCCCGAGGTAGCGTTGTTCTTCTGGTGAAAGGTCGCGGCCCAGCGTCTTGCGGAACATGACCTTGATCCGGTCTACATGTTCGTCAGACAAAATCTTCGACATCAGGTCTATTTTAGATGAGAGTTGGTGAAAATGGGTTGCTTTTGAAAGGAGGAAGCGATGAGTGCGTTTAATACTGGACTGTTGAATTTAGATGAAGACTCGCCTGTGGGACAGCGGATTCTGGGGCTGACGCAGGGACAACCGCAGCAGCAGGCAAGGGTGCCTTCGGCAGAGGCGATGTTGCGTCCGCTGTATGAACAGAGGGCAACAAAAAGCGTGCCGACCGATCCGACGGGCGATGACTACAGGATGGGAATTGGCGGGCGGATATTGGGTACGCTCGCTAATTTTCTTTCGGGGGTGAATGGTGGCGGGGCGACGGTGTATACGGGGCCGGGAGCGACCAACAACCGGTATGCCCAGGCAGAACGCAGGAGAGTGGGAGAGTTAACGGGGCTGAATGACCAGATTGCGGATACGGAAAAGCTTAGCGATGCCAGGCGGAATGATTATGTGCTGGCAACGCAACAAGAGGACAGAGCACAAAAACAAAAGATGGTTGACCCTGATTCGGTGTATTACGACGAGCAAAACGGGAAATGGAAGGGAAGACCTACGGAGGACAGGAGCAGGAGGTTGCGCCGCCGAACTGGTATCAGCAGATGAGCGCCGGGGCGGCGTTTGATCTGGCGCGGCAGTTGCAGGAGAGGGAGCAGGAGAAAGCAAATAGCAAATAGCAACTAGCAACTAGCAAAACCAAAACCTTACCACTGATGACACTGATGGGACTGATGAACACAGATAAGGATAGCGGATCAGTCTGACTTTCCACAGGCGCCAGTATAGAAATCACATTCCAGATGTCAGGCATGCTGCTGCTGGCATCCAGCATGAGGAGAGCGCAGATCGTGCGGCGGGTACTTAACAACTGGCCAGAAGTAAGGCCGGTATTTGGAGCAAGGTTTTTGTAGCCGATTTGTGTGCCCAGCAGAGCCGCCGCAACTCATTGCCAGAGCGGGGCATCTTTATATAAGTTGAGATGTCCCTGGCCGGGAACGTGAGTGACCGATGACAGAAGTATTCGCGCCGGGGGAGCAGGTGCCGAGCAGCGGGATCTACCGCGTTTACCATGACAATCACCGGCTAATGCACGTTGCGACTTTGCCAGGCGGCATGCTGTTTCCGCGGTGCAAGCAGTGTGGCAGGAGTGTCCGATTCGAACTGGTGCGCCGGGTACAGGACAACCTGGTCATTTCGAGCCGTCATCACGCTATTCTCGAAGAGTGCGGGGAAGGGGAGACAAGCAAGGCCTCCGGGTTCTAAAAACGCCCAAATCAAGGTGCAAAGGCACCCATTCCCCACCAAAGCAGGCGGGGAGGCAGGACAGTTTGGCCGGGAATGCCTCCCCTGCCTGAGGCCCACAGGAAGAAATCTGCGAATTAAAATAAGCTGCGGAATACTTGCAGAAATATGAGGCCGGACCAGGGCTGGAATAGAATCCGTGGAACTGATCCGGTCTTTTTGACGTTCCCTGGCTACAATATTACACCCGAACATGGAGACACAAGCATGAATGTTTCAGAAAGGGTGTTGGCGCTGACGGCTGAATTGTATGAGGTAGAAGAGCAATTGAGATCAGAGCCGCTTCTGGAGAGGGCAATTGTGCAGCGGTTCCGGAATGCGATGGATGCAGCCCGGCTCACTGCATGGAATATGGATGCACTGGTAATGATGCGGGAGAACCGGGAGGACCCGAACAAGGTACTCAATATTCTGACAGCCGAGCGGGTGCGGCGATTTACGCAACTGGCGACGGACCTATATTCCGACATAAAGAAAGGGACGATCACAGCACAGAGCAGCGGGATGGAAATGCTCAAGAATGCTTTAGAGATGCTCATGACAGAGGTGGAGCAATTAGCGCCGGGCAGCAGCTAGCAAGTGGAAGTGGCAATTAGTAATTAGTAAAATCAAAACCAAAGTCAAAACCAAAACCTTACCACTGATGACACTGATTGGACTGATGAACACAGATAGATCACGAGGAATCCAGGCATTCTTGCAGCACAAAAACTCCAGTAGGCGGTGCGCGTGAAACCGGATTCCAAATCAGGCCAGGTGCCGCCGCTGCTTGCGCAGATTGCTTTTCAGGTGGAACTGGTGCCTACAGAAGAAAAAGATGGTTCCATGCATGCGCGCATTCACTTTGGGATTCGGTTGAAAGTAGATGATGCGGAGTTACGCAGTGAGGGTAAAGGGCGGGCGTGAGGCTGAGCAATTAGCAGCTAGCAATTAGCAACTGGCAAACCCATAAATCAAAACCAAAAACTTACCGCTGATGAACTGATCAACGCTGATAGACCTGAGGAAAGCGGAGACTCACATGGTGCGGATACAAAAAGGCTCCTCAGCCGAGGAGCCTTAGAGTGTTACGGTGCCGCGTCTATGTTCTGGGAACTATGCTGCGGACTGATTTGTATTTCTTGATGGTCTTCTCCTCGCCATTTTCCCAGCGTGTCAAAACAGGGAAGGTGGCAACGCACGGTTCAATGATGAGAGTGAATGTGGTGTTGTCCTGAAAGCTGATGGTGATCCCAAAATAGTCCGGATCGGAAGAGAGTTCGATGCCGTCAACGATCTTGTTTTTAACTTCCGGGAAATCTGCAACTTCCCTCTCCTGTAAAGAGTGTGTACGCTTGATATCAGCCATTGCGCCTCCTTGCGCGGTGCTTTGGTCAGGGGTACGTGGGTGCTAATGACACTCGCGTACCCCGTTGAGTTTTAGCCCAGGTTTTGCTGTGTCAGACATGTCTGACACATCAAAACGATAATAACGCGATTATTACAGGATGTCCAGCAACGCTTTGTTGGTTCAATTTGGAAAACGCCTCACAAAATTGCGCGAGAGCAAGGGAATGAATATCAGCGAGTTTGCCGCTCATACCGGGATGAGTCGTGGCCATCTGTCAGAGCTGGAGCATGGGAAGCGAGAGCCTGGGCTGCTGACATTGCAGACGATTGCGGCGGGGCTGGAGACGAGTATTTCAAAGCTGTTGAGTGGATTGTGAACGGGCAGAAAATGCACCACGGAGACACGGAGACACTGAGGCACAGAGAAAGATGCTCAGGCGGCTTTTTTATCTGTTTCTATTCCTGGCTTTTCCTTTTGCGAATCCAGTTGCTCTACTTTTTCCAGGAAGCGGTCAAACTTGTCACTGAAGGATTTACTTTTGCTGCGAACGGTGCATGCGAAGCTGCGGAGTTTCTGAAATAGAGTCATGGCGCTGGTTCGATAAACGTTAGGATGCCGCCACAGCAAAGCGGGTTTGCGTAGCTTACCAATGCACCACCGAGGCGCGGAGACAAAGGGGCAGCATCAGTTGAACCGGCTTGGAGATATTCAGTCGTCCGGCTAAAAGCCGGACTCAGTCATTTTATCTTTAGTTAACCCGGCACTGACGTGCCGGGCTACTTTCAGCCGTCCCTGGCGGGACTTGGGAAAGGCGGCTGCTGGCTCCTAGCTGCTAGCTCCTAGCAAGGCAGCCCTTAGTATTTAGTTCTTAGCTCTTAGCCTCTAGCTCAAACCCAAAACGTCTGTTGTCGTGAAAATCAGGAATGGTTATGAATCTTTTTCTTCTTTACACAACGCTTTCATTGAATGTGATTGCGATATTGAGTTTCATTTATCACCTGGCGGTGACGCATTTCAAAATCCGGCTGATGTGGGCGGAGTTTGCGCGGCGGCATGGTTTGGATGGGGGCAACGGAAAAGAGGCAGAGCCGTGTGGGACGGATTGAGCGCGGTGACACGGCCCTGGGGTTACTACTCAACGTGGTTGTGCGTTTCATCGAGCAAAGCGTGTTTCGGTGAACTCAGAAAGGGTAAAAATCACAATCAGGTGTTTCCATTACGGAGCCGTCATCACCATAACAGGCGAGACAATCTTGTCCCTGACGGAAACCGCAGAATCCATTGGTCGTCGTGGTCGTGGTGCAGGGTCTGAATTCCTGCGGGCAATAAGCTCCTACCAGAGTACTTTGCGGAGACTGAACAAAGTAAACTGTCGCTACTGCCAGACCGATCTTCAGGATGATTCTTTTCATAGGTGCTCCCTAGGATGAAATTGATCTTGCACCGTGATCTTAAGCCAATTCACAAAAGCAGCGAGCAGAGGATCATGAATATTTCTGAGGCTAGTTTCATTTTGGGAATGAGTGCAAGCGCGGAGCCAACACAAGCACAATGACATTCATCCGGCGGCGCTTCACGGAGTTTGCGCGGCGGCATGGGTTAGATGGGAAGGAGGCAGACCCAAGCGGCTAGCTTCTAGCTGCTGGCTGCTAGCAAACGGCGGATGTAGGATTAACAGTTTCACACAGAGGGTAACTGTATGGCTGTTAAGCCTGTGGTATTGAGTCGTATCGATGGTGGTGCGGAGTGCCAGATTTGTGGCGATGGGGCAGCGATGAAAATCAAGAAGCTGGGGTGTATTTGCGAGGAGTGTCTGATGGAGATTGCCAGGCAGTGGAACAGGGGTGAGACTGCTTCGGTGCATTAACCGGAGCTAAAACCTTTTACCGCAGAGGGCGCAGAGAGCGCAGAGGAAGGCAAAACCTTACCGCTGATGACGCAGAGAACGCTGATTCACGCTGATGGATTTCAATGAGTGAGAGCGTCACGGATATTGGTGTTTGCCAGAAATGAAAAGAGGCACGGGGAAGGGCTTTGTTTTAGCCCCTCCCTAGCGCCAATGAAGAAGCCTTCTCGCTCATCTGAGAAAAATGTTACTGTGTGGGATCGGGTAAGCAGAACTTGGCTTCGCCGCAGCCACCTGAGGAATCTGACGGCGCAGCGTAGGTTGCTGAGCCGATGTTGGTAATACCGTCGGAGGGGGTATATTGACGGCCAATGACAGTATGGGAGTTTCCATCTGTTGGCCCCTGGAACGTCATGGATGTTTGCACATCAATGGTCACAGTCGAATTAGCGTGACTTGCGGCCGAACGGATGAAGGCATCGACATCTGAAGGCGTTTGCGCCATAAAAGCATTTGTGACTGTGCCTGACGCAGCAGGAGCAAAGGAAGAGGCGTCTGTTGGAACCACAGGAAACGATTGCGCGAAGGTTTGCCCGTTATCTGTGGTTACCGTGACTGTTGCATTTGAGGGAGTGGTGGAATCAAATGTCAACGCCTGGTCCACATCAACCAGATTTCTCTCTTGTCCAACCAAATTATTCGTAGCATCCGCTATGGACACTCCACTGATTGTTTTTTGATGGGCTGCGGTTGCTTTGCCTTGCCCACCGACGGTGATAGTGATTGTGATTTTGGGGAACGTGCATCCTGTGAAGGACAGGGATAGAACTGACATTGCTATGGCTATGGCCATTCGGCGCATGCTGAGATCTCCTTGATTGGAATTGTGTTGGGCGAGAGAGAAGTGCTGGGTCTGCTCGCGGCGAGCACGTGCATCAAGGACGGCGTAGAAGTTTGCCAGCCCTCACGCGTTTTATAAGCGAAATATCTTTTCGCGATACGCATTTTGAAAAAAATAACAATTCCGTAAATGAATCAGGAGTTCCAAAATGGGAAGTGTGGAAGCGAGTATTTAGTACTTAGTAGTTGGTACTTAGCAAAAGCAAAAGCAAATACATAGATTCCTTCGGCTGCGCTCAGGACAGGCTCTTCGGCTTCGCTGCGCTTGCCTCAGGATGACAGAAGGGATGCCGCCATTTTGGCGGCTTTTTTATTGGGGGAGAGAGGATGTTACGGGAGAGGCGTCGGTTTACGGATGAATTCAAGAAGGCGGCGGTGGACAGGGTAAGAGAAGGCAAGCGGGTGGCGGATGTTGCGAGGGAGGTCGGTATTGCGCGGAGTGCGTTGTACTACTGGGTACAGGAGAGTGACGGGCAAAAAGTTGTGCGAACGGCGAAAAAAGCGAAGGACAGCGAGCAGACGGGCGGGGGCAAACGACAGTACAGCGAGGAATTCAAGAGAGCGGTTGCACAACAGGTGAAGGCCGGCAGAAGCGTGGGCGCGGTGGCGAAGGCGTCCGCGATAGGAAGCGACCTGCTGTACAAGTGGGTGCATAAATATTTCCCTGAACTGCGGAAGCCGAGGAAGGAAATTGGAATTGATGACCTGGGGCAGATTGAGGCGCGGCTGGAGGAGATGGAGAGCGGAAGAGCTGATGCGGTGCGGGGGCATGTGGAGCAGATCGACACGACATTGACACAGGAGGAAACAGAGGAGGAGAGAAGGGAGAGCGCGAAACGGCAAGCTGAGGCTGAGGAAGAGGATCGGGTAAGGGAGATGCTGGCCGATCCGCTGGTATGGCTGCAGAAGCATACGCAGACCAAGGACAGCCATTGGCGGGAGGCGAAGGCGCTTTCCCCCTACAGGCCGTTTCCGGATAAACCATATTTCGAGCCGCTGGTGGAGGGTTTTGAACGGGAGCCGGTGCTATTTCTGGAGAAGTCGCGGGACCTGATGATCTCCTGGCTGTTTGTAGGGCTGTTCACGCACGCGGCGATGACAACGCCGGGAATCGAAGTACTGTTTCAATCACAAAAGATCGAAAAAGCAGTGGAGCTGGTGGAATACGCGAAGATCCTATATGAGCGACAAGAACCGGCGCTCAAGAGGCTTTATCCGCTGAAGCGCAAGAAGAAGGCGGATGCAGAACTGGAGTTCGAGCATGGCAGCCGGATGGTGGCCATACCCGGAGGAGGCGACCAGATACGCTCGTACCATCCGTGGGGGTTGTTCCAGGATGAGGCGGCATTCATGCCGGAGGCGGGCGAAGCGTATGACAATGCCGTGCCCGTGTGCCAGAAGATTGTAGTGGTGAGTTCGGCGGGGCCAGGATGGTTTGCAGAGCAATGCCAATCGGCGACCGATGTTTACAAGCGAGATTTGCCCAAGGGGGTGACGCTGCGGCGGATGGACGATTGCCGGGCGGTCTACCGGGTGCATTATTCGGCTGATCCGGAGCGCGGGGCGGCCTGGGTGGAGCAAGAGCGGAGAAAATATTCGACGCAGGGAGCATGGGACCGGGAGCAGGAGATCATTCATGAGGCGGGAGGCGGGGAGCGGCTGTTTGCAGAGGTTCTGAACCGCTGGGGCGACAAGATCATTATCGATAGTCCGCAATTCCAGCCTTCACCCTACTGGAAATATATCGGGGGATTCGATCATGGGAAGGCGAATCCTACGGCAGCGCTGGTGGGCTGCGTGGATGGAGACGGGAATATTTATCTGCTGGCGGAATACTACCAGCCGGGAATGAGCCCCAAGCAGCACGCGATACAGTTACAGCGATTACAAGGATTCATGCAGGCGGAAATAGTCGCGGACCCATCGATGTTCTACAAGAGCCAGACGCAGGGGGATGGATCGTTCAAGGCGATTTCAGAGCTGTACGCAGAGGAGGGGATTGCGAACCTCTATCCATCACCGGAAAACAATGAACTGCTGGGAATGGAGAGAATTCAGGCGCACTGGCTGAACCTGGACCGACGACAGCCCACGCTGAGAATTGTCTGCCCAAGACACAAGCGCGACATACAGAGGCCGATTTATGGATTGCACAATGACGGTTGCCCGAACCTGTTGTGGGAGCTGCGGCGGGCGAGAAGGCAGGAACTGACAGCAGCACAACTGGTGACCCGGAACCCCACGGAAAAAATAGTCGATAAAGATAATCACCTACGCGATGCACTCAAATATCTCGTATTGTCAATGCCAGAGCCGGCGACAGGGACGATCCAGGAGCAGTTGCAGAAGCTTACCGGAGGGCTGGATATGACGAGCTTCATGGCACACTACGGGCACATGTTGCCGAGTGTGTTCCGGGAAGAAGAGAAGCCGGTCACTCTAGGGAGGAGAGGGGTGTTTGTGCACCGGATGCGATATCGGCGATAGCGAAGCCACAACCAAAGGCTTTTACCGCAGTCGGACATGGGACTAACGTCCCACCCAGAAAACATGAAAATTGCGCTTCGGGTTAAGGTATCCACCGTAAGCACCCAGCTATTTTTAGGGCAGAGGACGCAGAGGACGCAGAGGTAAGAAAGTAGTTGCCTTACGGCTGATTACGCTGATGAAAGGGATGGACGCTGATCGATTACGGCAAATTAAGGGACGACGGCGCAGGCCTCATGCAAAGCCGGAGCAGCAGCCGGGCACCGTTCAATGGAGCGCACGCTGCCCTGCATGGCAAAGGTCTGTCCGGAACGCGGGAAGGTGAGCTCGATGATTACCGGATTACCTACCCGGAGGCGGTTAGGAATATAGGCGGTGATTCCACCTTGGCCGGCACTTTTCCTGCGGCCAGGAACAAGCCTGGTGACGGCGTTGATTACGGCTGCAACTTTGAGATGGGTTTTCGAATTCTTACCGGAAGATGTCCTACGCTTAAGAATAGGTTTCGGCATAGGCTAAGTTTCGCACTGAAACAGGAAGAAGCAAAATTACGCAGGTAATTCGTAGCTTTATAGTGACCATAGTACCCATTTATGACAACACCGCACAAATAGAAACGGGCGGCTTTCTCCTTCCCAGGAAAAGCGATAGAGGAATCCTGGCGGCGCTCGGTACCGTGGAAATAACGCTGCCAGGATTCAAGTGCGCGCAAATATAGATTAGATCATTTTCATGTGGCGATAAAGGCTACAAATGTACTACCCTGACGGAAGTAACCGCTATTCGAATTACAGCTATGGCGCTGGCTTCGCCAGCTCTGTTCCTTGTCTGTTTTCTCTACCCACAGCTTGCGCTGTGGGCTAGAAGAAGCCAGCTTCGCTGGCTATGTCCCAAAGATCACATGGTCAGAGCACTAGAGCATTTTCGGGGTTAATGTAGACCCACATTCGTCAAGAGGACGCAGCAGCAGGGGCTAAAGCCCAGTTTCTATTAGCTTTTCGGCACGACTAAAGTCATGCCCTGTTACACGTCTCACGAATGATGGTCTACACCAAAGCTGAAAATGCACTAGAAGTCCGGGGCTTCCATCGATTTAGAAAATCCACCAAAGTCGGGAGTTTTCAGCAGAGCCGGATAGGTCAGGCGGTTTGCTCACAGGTGAGAGCGAGCGCACGAAGCTGCTCTTTCACGGCATCTTCGAGTTTGATGAATTCCAGCCCATAGTGAAATCTGTTGATGGCACGGACCACAGCGCGGGCCAAGACATTTTGGGAGCGGGGCAGGGAAAACTCGATCTCGACGGTGTGGCCGGGAGGAAGTTCCGCGGGAATGAATGCAGAAAGACCGGAGTCGCTCAGGTTGAGGGCATAGGCGGGAATGAGTTTCCGGGCGCCGTGCAGGGTGGTGGTGATCTTCAGGTGAACATTGATTTTGTGGCGCGCAGAAGAGCGGAGATCGTTTCCGGAACCAGCCTTGGTGGAACTCGCGAGCACATTCCTGGGAGTCATATGCAAGTTGTCCTTATTTAAAATTTAAAGATTGTTTTCAGCCATCAACTGGCAACGAGCGCGTATGAAGGGAGGAGCGCGTCGTCTTCCATCCTGCGCTGCAGGGGCACTCCCCAGATGTATTTGCCGGGTTCGACACAGTGAACGCCTATTTGTCCATGGAGGTCTGTGCCGGGCTGGCCTACCCAGGCAACGCGGAAGCGAGCACGGCTTTGTTTGCATTCAATGCCAATGATTGCTCCGCGCTGGAGAAAACAGGTGATGCCTTCGATACGGGCACCGCGAGGGGTGATATCCAGGGTAAAGGCTTCAAGACTGAACAGCTTTCCAGCCGTATCCATGCCCCAGAGGCGCACGGAAAGTTTCATCAGGGTTCTTTGCTCACGGGGTCGTTTCATCAGTACATCTGTCCTCATCAGTAGGTAAGTTGGAGTATGGCACCGAAAGGCCAATCACCAAAGTTACAGAAGTAATGAAATCATTGGGTGAACAGGCAACCCGGATGAGAATTCATTCATGAAGAACCGGTGGGATTAACAATCAAAAGCTTTTTCTGTGGCCAGTGGCAAGGTTTTGGCTGCGGCTGGGTGGCGCTGCATTCTCCGGGGTAATGCAAATATTCCTTACCCCAAAAAATGGCGGGCAAGACAGGACTAGGCGATCAGGATACGACCGACTTTGGCCGGGGGCCGGAAGACGGCTTCTTTTTTGCCGGGTACACCGAGACTTCTCCGGCGCCTTTGCACAGGACACAGGTCTTGCTGTTCAGGTCTTTGCCACGGCCGCCACATGATGGGCAGCGGGTGACCTTTTCTACAGGCATGTTCCTCCTGACGGGGGTGCGGCTTTCTTTATAGGGTGATGAGGCGACAAGAATACGTTATAGATAACGATAAAGGCCAGTGAAAAATTCAACTGCCGCAACTTCAGCGGTATGACTACAGCCCACCCTTACGTGTATTTAGAGAAACCCGCTGATAAAAAAGGAAAGGACACAGCTTCCGGGTCTGTGTCCTTGTTTGTAAGCAGTCGACGGATGAGCCTGCTGTACAAGTAGAGTGCGTATGCTAGCGAAAGATATAAGGAAGAATCATAAAATTCTCAAAATTTCCGGTTTTCAGAACAGATGAAGAAGTTTGCAGTAGCAGCGTGCACGAAACTGCAAGCCGCTTGCCTGAGAGAAGCAGGAAAAAGAAAAAGGACACAGCTTCCGGGTCTGTGTCCTTTTAGTAAGCAGTCGACGGATGAGCCTGCTGTAGTAGTAGAGTCAGCACGGCGCCTAAAGATATAGCCCGGGGCATGAATTTTTTGAAATTTTCAAAACCAGAACGCGCGCCTGAGGTAATCGCGCTAGAAAGGAAAAAGGACACAGCTTCCGGGTCTGTGTCCTTTTTGTAAGCAGTCGACGGATGAGCCTGCTGTAGTAGTAGAGTCGAACTACCCCTGAAAGATATACCAGGCCAAACTTTTTTGGGGGTTTCTTTTGGACACATGAACCATGAACTGAAGGACATGTACCTTCCGGCGGTGTCTCGTGGTTTTTTACCCCAGCGTAGCGAAGCCACAACCAAAACCTTTTAACCGCAGAGGACGCAGAGGAAGCAAAAGTAGTTGATGTGTATTGAATTTGGCGGTGTGTTGCTCCCTATGGACCGCCCGCGCCCTTGGCTGCGCGGGAGAATTGGTCGCAAGCAGAGAAGAATTCGAACGTTAGTAATGCAAAAGACTCGAAGGACAAAAGGAAGTAAAAGAGAAGACAGGATTTACGGGAGCTTTAACACAAAAGTGACAACTCCAATGTCTAAAAACCAAGGGGCTGCTCTCCATCTTCCTAAGGGTCTTTTAATCCGCCACACCCAATCAGGCACGCCCGTCCTGCGGTTGCACTATTCTGCCGATCCGGAGCGTGGCCCGCAGTGGGTGGAGCAGGAACGCAGGAAATACAGCACCCAGGGAGCTTGGGATCGCGAGCAGGAGATTATCCATGAAGCCGGCGGCGGGGAGCGCCTTTTTGCGGGGGTGCTGGAACGCTGGGGAGACAGCATCATCATCGATAGCCCGCAGTTCCGGCCATCGCCGCACTGGAAGCTGATTGCCGGATTCGATCATGGCAAAGCCAATCCCACAGCCGCGCTGGTCGGCTGCGTGGATTTCGACGGCAATCTTTATATGCTGGCCGAATATTACCAGCCGGGACTCAGTCCCCGGCAGCACTGCCAGAACCTGGAAAATCTGCGGGGCTTTGTGCAGGCTGAAGTGCTGGCCGATCCTTCCATCTTTTACCAGACACATGCACAGGGGGATGGATCATTCAAGGCCATCTCTGAATTATATGCGGAAGAAGGCCTGGCCAATCTCACTCCTGCCCCGCGCAACAATGAGAACCTGGGCATGGAGCGTATTCTCTCCCACTGGATCGATCTGGAAAGGCGCGAGCCGGCGCTGAAGATTGTCTGTCCGCGGCACAAGCGAGATATTCAGCGGCCGCTCTATGGATTGCATAACGATGGTTGTCCTAATCTGCTGTGGGAGCTGCGGCGGGCGAGGCGCGAAGAGTTATCGTCAGCGCAGTTGGTTCACAGAAATCCAACCGAAAGAATTGTGGACAAAGATAACCACCTGCGTGACTGCCTGAAATATATTTGCCTCTCGTTGCCGGAACCGGCCAGGAAGTCTGCCCTGATGCGAGCTCAGGAGGCGGTGCAGGGACTCGACGCCGCTACCGCCATGACCCGCTGGAGCCAGATCGTGGGCGATGGCAGCGAGGAAGAAAAACCCATCAGCCTGGGAAGAAGAGGAATGAGAAGAAGATAGGTATTGCTCTTAGCTTTAGCTATTGGCTTTTAGCTTTTGTCTCGTCGTGCGCACAAATATGTAATGGTCATAACTTACATCTTGCAGTGAAGCGTGATTGGTCGTTTACCCAAGAGCCAAAAGCCAAGAGCCTATAGCCAAAAGCTCTTAGCTAAATCGACTTCACCGGCAGCATCAGCAAATCTTCTACCATCCCAACTTCTTTCTGCACGAAGGGCTCGGCATATTTCACGCCTGCGAGCAGTCCATAGAAGCCGGCCATGGTAGCCACGCGCTCGCGGATTTCATGGAAGGCAGGGAAGTCGCTGCTGCCAGCCTGCTGGTCATGATATTGCGACTGGTAAGCAAATATCGATTGCATGCGGGCTTCGAACTGTTGAGTAATATCGACAACGAAGCTGGGGCGGACATCGTAATAAAGCGACGCATACACAATCTTGAACGGACGGTGCGGCGGGAGGGAGACTTCACTCAGTTTGCTCAGGCCTGCCAGGAAGCAGGCTTCATAACCGAGCGTGGCGGAATTGTAATGATCGGGATGGCGACCCTGCCAATAGGGCAGAATCACCACGCGCGGGCGCTGTTGGCGGATGATCCGCACGATCTTCACCCGGTTTTCGTGGGTGTTTTCCACCCGGCCGTCGGGAATATCAAGGGCATGGCGGTAGCTGACCTTCAAAATCCGGGCAGCTTCAGCGGCTTCGCGGGCGCGATCGGCAGCCGTCCCTCGTGTTCCCATCTCACCCTGGGTGAGATCGAGGATGCCGGTTCTGCGGCCCTGCTGGGCCATCTTGAGCAGCGTGCCGCCACAGGTCTGCTCCACATCATCACGATGCGCGGCAATAGCAAGAATATCCAGTGCAGGTGTATCCACGCAGTCAATGTAAAGAAGCAAATGGCAAATGGCAAATAGCTCTTAGCTCTTAGCTTTTGTTTTTCTGCGCCCTCTGCGTCCTCTGCCCTAAAAATAGCTGGGTGCTTACGGTGGATACCTTAACCCGAAGCGCAATTTTCATGTTTTCTGGGTGGGACGTTAGTCCCATGTCCGACTGCGGTAATTTTAAGGTGCTGGCCGGGGGATGGCTTTCTTGATGCCTTGCATGCCCTGAGCACTGTAGATCATGACCAGTCTTTCTGCCGTAAGGTTGCTCAACACCGGATTTCGAAAACGATTGTTGTAATTCGCCGTATCGGCGGGATTGAAACCGAATTCAGGCGCAAGCTGCCGCAGGATCTCATCGGCGGTTTTGGCCGCGGGCGCCGTGAAAACAAAATCACTGTCTGAAAGATTGTGGATGGTGTACTCCAGCAGCAGGTTTGTGTCCTGCAAATTCAATTCGCCGGACTTCCGCAGGGCAGGCAGGCGAAAATTTTCATGGGAGTCGCGCATGAGGTAACCCTTTTCGACCGGATCAATCTGCGCGATGATGGCGGCGGCCCGCAGCCAGTTCACAACCTTGAATTCATTGTCCTGGGAAGGGGCAGAATGTGCGCATGCCTGGGTAATGACCAGAGCCGGGCTGAAGCCGCGCTTCATGGTTTCCGCCAGGCCGAGAATATGATGGCCACCGGTTTTGGACCGGTCGCCGCCAAACTCCAGTTCCGGGAATTCAGCGCCATCTTGGTTCCACTGGAAGACAAATATCTTGGCCCAGTCGTGCCAGATGGGCGCGGCTATCACAATGTCATGATCCATCGAAACCGATCCATAGCGATGTTGGTAGTTCCTGGCCAGATCATGGGCGGCTGTCTCATTGAATGCCTCATGCAGGGCGAGCCCTCCCGGATAGGAGTGGTGCCCGCCAAAATAGCTGCCCGGAGCAGAGGAAAATGATTGCGGCGGAAGCGGACACTGGCTGCCATCGTGGATCACCGCTGGA
Source organism: Candidatus Angelobacter sp. Gp1-AA117 (assembly GCA_003223515.1). Taxonomy (GTDB): domain Bacteria; phylum Acidobacteriota; class Terriglobia; order Terriglobales; family Acidobacteriaceae; genus Angelobacter. The sequence continues at coordinate 16,615 of QHVI01000059.1, read as the reverse complement.
AAGACACCCGCTTTCAAGCCACCGGGAAAGGCAGCATCATCGTGTGCAGCAAGCAAACCGGCGGCAATCAGTGCATGGAGAATGCGGTCTTTGTCCGCATCAGACAAAAGCGCCCGATGCCGGATACAGTCTTGCGGATCGCTGATGGCATCCAGCGTTTGTTTGCGCAAGGCTGGGTCGTGAATGCTGCGCGCTTGCTCCTGCAGGAATCGATAAGCGGATTGGACCATCTTAGATTTACCGCTGATTTCAGCGGCAAGAGCATTGCCTGCCCCCGGCACATTCTGGTTCTGGGCAAGTATGCACGGAACAATGATGATGTAAAAGAGCGTAGAAAAGAGCAATCTCACGGCACAATGATAAACCGTGGGGCACAGCCGCCCCGGTTGTGGGGATTGTGTCGCCCCTACGGGGCTCGGGATGCGGTTAGTTGCATCATTCCCCGGCGCTTACGCACCGGGCTATACCGGTTTGTGAAATAGTGTATTTGCTAAACCGGTATAACCTGTTTTCGCCCGCGTTGCGGGCTATTCGTTGAAGTCCTTACAGAGCGATGTTCATCCTAAAGTAAGAACTAATAGCCAAGAGCCAGGAGCTTATTTGACTTTCAGCACTACCACCGTCTGATCATCGAACACCGGGGCGCCTTCAGAGAATTTATTGGCCGCTTCAAACAGAGCATCCACAATCTGCTGGGCACTCTGATCGGAATGTTTGCTGATGGTCTTTTCGATGCGCACGCGCCCGAACTGTTCATCGTGAAGATTGCTGGCATCCACAATGCCGTCACTGAAAAAGACAAACACGTCGCCGGAGGAGGCTTTGATGGTGATTTCATCATAGGTCACGTCCTCGAACATCCCCAGCGGCAGGCCGGCAGCTTCAATCATATGGGCGTGGCCTTCGTGACAATAGATGGGGCGCGGCAACCCGGAATTGGATACACGCATGATGCGCTTTTCGTCATCCCAAAGCGCGCAGGTAAGAACCACGAATTGCGCGGCCAGACGCCGCTTGTTCAGGGAGTGGTTTACGGCATTCTGCATCTGCGCCGGAGTGGGTTCGCCGGGCGCCATGCTGCGCAGGATTCCACTGACCAGGGCCGCATAAAGCGCGGCAGGAGCGCCCTTGCCGCTTACGTCGCCTACCACGATGAAGGTGCGCGGCGATTTGTATTCGAGGAAATCGTACATATCCCCGCCAATGGCGGTTGCGGGGTTGAACCTGGCTGCCAGATCAGCCCCCGGCAACACCGGGCAGGAGGGCGGCAGCAGATGATGCTGCACCTCGCGCGCCATGGAGAGATCACGTTCCAGCCGCTGCTCTTCCCGGGTCAGCCGCTCATAGAGCCGGGCATTCTCAATAGCGATGGCAATCTGGGCAGCCAGCGTGTTCATGGTACGGACATGGTCCTCAGTGAAATAGCCGCGCCGGGTATGCTCCAGGTCAAGCACGCCGATGACCTGGTCTTTGTAAATAAGAGGCACGCAGAGTTCAGAGCGCGTTTCAGGATTCAGCTTGATGTAACGCGGATCCCTGGTCACATCTGCGGCCAGCACAACTTTTTTCTGCGCGGCTGCGGTCCCGACCAGGCCCTGACCCAGAGGGATGTCATGCTTCAGTTGAATGCTCTCTTTGAAGCGCACTGAGAAACGGTGGGCCAACTTCTGCCTGGTCTCATCCAGCAGCAGGATCGAGAACATCTGGTAATCAATGAGCTTGAGCAGCAGATCGCCCACGCGTTTGAGCAGTTGATCGAGGTTGAGGATGGAAGTAAGTTCGCGGCTGATTTCATTGAGCAGCGCCAGCGTGCCGGCCTGCCGTACCACGCGTGAATACAGCCGGGCATTCTCGATGCTTACCGCAATACGCGATGCGATCAGCATGAGCAGGCGAGCGTGTTCTTCTTTGAAATAACCCGGCTGCGGCGCCTCAATATCGATCACGCCGATCACCCGGTTTTTGGTGATCAGCGGCACCGCCAGCTCCGAGCGCACCCGGGGGACGGCTTCAATATAATGCCGCTCCTTGGTTACATCATTCACCAGTACAGGCTGGCGTTCCTTCACTGCGCGGCCAGTCACGCCTTCGCCAACTTTTACACGGGTCTTGGCAACAAAGTCTGGCTCGTAGCCGATCTGAAAACGAAAGCGCAGCTCCTGGGCGCGCTCATTGAGCAGCAGGATGGAAAAAATCTCGTAATCGATGACGCGCTTTACCACTTCAGCCACACGCTGAAGCAGGGTATCGAGGTCCAGCGTGGTGTTGAGTACGTCAGCAACTTCTACCAGCAGAGACTCAACATCCACACGCGGAGGGGCCGGAGTTATAGCGATAGGTTCCAATCAACCATGATAAAGCACGGCGCTGTGGAATGGCACCCAGCCTGGACAGTATTCAGCACTCCGCCTTGATTGCGATCAGTGACGGCAGATTTTGCCTCTACCTACGAAGCAGTTTATTTGTTTTGATAGGGGGTGAATATCAAAAGATCAAAGATTCATCAGCGTTCATCAGCGGCAAAAGATTGAGTTTCCGGTTGGAGGCTTTTGCGGTTCACCAAAGTATTTAGGGGCTGAATGCTGAGTGCTGACGGCTGAGTGCTAACTGGCTCCCAGCTCTTTCACAATGGTTACGCTGCTGCTGGCGCCCAGCCGGTCTGCTCCGGCTTCCAGCATGGCGATGGCAGCCGAGGCGTTGCGGATTCCGCCGGAGGCCTTCACCCGCGCCCTTTCGCCCACAACGCCGCGCATGAGAATGATGTCATCTACAGTGGCGCTGCCCATGAAACCCGTGGCTGTTTTGACGAAATCGGCTTTGGCCGCCAGGGACAGTTCACAGCTCAGGATTTTCTCCTCCAGCGTGAGGAGTGGAGTTTCAAGAATCACTTTAACAATCGCCCCGTGGGCGTGGGCGATCTCAACCACGGCTGCAATTTCGTTCTGCAGCAGGCGGCGATTCCCTGATTTCAGCGCCCCGATGTTCATGACCATATCTATTTCCTGTGCGCCCAGCCGGATCGCTTCAGCCGTTTCAAAGCGCTTCACATTCGTGGAATTTGCTCCCAGGGGAAAGCCGATGGTGGTCGCCACCTTCACCGCTGTGCCGTGCACCAGGGAAGTTACCAGACTGATCCAGCAGGGGTTGACGCAAACAGCGGCAAAGCCGTACTGCATGGCTTCTTCGCTTAATTTTGTGATTTGCTCCCGGCTGGCTTCAGATTTCAGAAGTGTATGGTCGATCACGCCGGCAACGGATTGCCAGCTCCGTACCTGTGCCTGGGACTCGAAAATCGCCTGTGACATCTACGCGGATTGTAACACTACTTGGCAAAATCATCAGCAAATATGCAGATGTCGGGAAGATTACGATAGCGTTCCGCATAGTCAAGCCCGTACCCGACCACGAATTCGTCCGGAATCTGGAAGCCCACGTAGTCGGCTTGTACCGGCACCATGCGGCGTGATGTCTTGTCCAGCAGCGCTGCGGTCTTCAGGGTCTGGGGTTGCCGTGCAGAGAAGATCTTTTTCAGGAAGCTAAGTGTCAGTCCGGTATCCAGAATGTCTTCAACCAGTATGACATTCTTGTGCTGCAGCGGAGTCGTTACATCCTTGATTAGCTGCACTTCGCCGGCGCTTTGTTTGGCGGCTCCATAACTGGAAACCGCAATGAAATCAAACGTGGCATCCAGCTTGATCTGCCGGGCCAGGTCGCTGAGGAAAAGACATGCGCCCTTAAGCACACCGATGAGCACGATGGACTGCCCTTCAAACTCCTGTGTGATCTGTTGCCCTATTTCGGCAACCCGGTTGGCAATTTGTTCACGGGTAAGGAGCGGTTTTAGCATGTCTGGAATTTTCTCACAAAGAATGCGGAGGCGCGCGGCTGGGCTGCTCTTTGCATCCGATTTGGCAAATTTCATTTAGATAAGTTTGATTCCCTACGTTCTTCACGTATAAAGTTTCGGTTTCATCTAAAAATACCTAAAATAAAGGAGAGAGCACGATGAGGAAATTGTGTGCAGGCCTATCGCTCACCATGGTTCTGTTACTGGTTGCCTCCTGCGCGCCACACCGGGTTGATGCAAACGGCAATAAGTCGCCAATTCCGGTCACGCCATGGGAAAAGGTGCTGGTAGCGAATGCAGAGTTGGGAATCTTTAACAACGGCTTGGCTAAAGGAGTCATTGCCGCAAATAATGCCGGGGTGCTGGATACAGGCACCACCGAGGCCATCACTACCGAGCAATTCCATATTGCAGCGGTAAAAAACGAACTGGACAACATCTTGAGCCAGGGACAGGCGGCGGCTTCTTCGCAATCTGACAAAATCAAAAGCCTGACTGATTCCATAACGGCGTCAGTGAACAAATTAATTACCTCGGGAAACGCTGGAATCAAGAACAAACAGAACGCAGCGGAACTGGTTGCCGAACTGCAGGGCATCAATGATGCCAGTGGCGGCCTGGTCAGTCTGCTGAAACAGGTAGGAGTGTTGAAATGAGCCCATCGAAAACTGCTTTACACATTTTCAATAAAGCAAGTGTTGCCATCACCAAAGGTGGAACTTTGCTGATCATCCTGGGTGAAATTGCGCTGGAAGACACCCTGGCTGTTAAGAAGATCCAGGAACTTGGTCCTGACGTAACCGCCAATATCAAGAACCTCATCGACTTTGATCAAACGAAAAATACAGAAACCATGCAGTTGATCAACGATTGGCGTACATCACATGGTCTTCCGCCGCTGACCCCGCCCGAACCCGGGCAATAGATTCTCCACATCTGCCTGTGGAGGCGGACGAACTCCGCCTCCACACAATTCATGGCTGCTGTGATCCATAATTTTTCTTCCTTGCATCCTTATGCCGGTAAATCCGAAAGCGCGTCTGCCCGGATTTCACATGAGGTAAACGGGAATGAGTAGTAGCTGAATGCTTCTTTGCATCCTTTGCCATTGAACAGCTAGAATTTTCTTTTCACCCGGAGAGACCGCCCCATGCCCATGCCGGAATTCAAGCGCCTGGTTGACAAAGTCAAAAAGGAAATTCATGAGATCGGCCAGGAGAAGCTGAAGCAGATGCAGCAATCCGGTGAGGATTTTGTACTGATCGATGTGCGCGAGAAAGATGATTCGGCGCAAGGCATGATTCCGGGAGCGGTGCCCATTCCGCGTGGTGTCCTGGAATTGAACATTGACCAGGTCACCACCGATAAAGACAAGAAAATCGTCTGCTACTGTGGCGGCGGCAGCCGCTCGGCATTGGCGGCCTATATGCTGCAGCGCATGGGATTCAGGAATGTAATGTCTCTCATGGGCGGCTACCGTGGCTGGAAGGATTTTTCGGGGAAGTGACCTCATCAAAATCCATGGTTAGGAAAGCTCGCAATGAATCTCAATGGAATCAAGATTACATGGCTCGGACATGCTACTTTTCTGATTGACACACCCGCTGGCAAAAAAGTCATCATCGATCCCTGGATCGCCGGTAATCCGGCCACGCCGGGAGACAAAAAGAAGATCGCCAAGCTCGATGTGATGCTCTGCACTCATGGCCACAGCGACCATATTGGCGATGCCGCCGATCTTGCCCGCAAACACGATCCTAAAGTGGTTGGCATCTACGAGTTTTGCTCGTGGATCAACAAGAAGGGCGCAAAGCATATTGCTCCAATGAATAAAGGTGGCACCCAGCAGGTTGGTGATATCAAAGTCACTATGGTGAGCGCCAATCATTCCAGCACGATTGAAGACGGCACTCAGGCTTTGAATGGTGGTGAGCCCTGTGGCTATGTAGTTCATTTTGAGAATGGCCTCAGGATCTATCACGCCGGTGACACCAATGTTTTTGGAGATATGGCAATCATTCATGAACTCTATCAGCCTGATCTTGCCATGCTGCCCATTGGCGACCTGTTTACTATGGGGCCGCTGGAAGCTGCGTATGCCTGCCGTTTACTGAAGCCCAAAGCCGTGATTCCCATGCATTACGGCACGTTCCCGGCGCTTACCGGCACTCCGGACGAGTTTGGCCGCAAACTCAAGGAAGCTGGCTTAAACACTGAATTGATTACCATGAAGCCTGGGGAAACCATTTCCTGATGCATACCCTCTGTGCTCCCGAAATCGAGCGCTACATCTACGAGATTCTGCCGGAGCGTGATGCGGTCCTGCAGGAAATCGAACGAGAGGCAGAGAAGCGCGATATCCCGATCGTCGGTCCCGCGGTTGGGCGGCTGCTCTATCAGTATGCGCGGCTGTTGAATGCCAAGAGCATCTTCGAAATGGGCTCTGCCGTAGGCTACTCCACCATCTGGTGGGCGCGCGCCGTTGGTGAAGCCGGTGAGGTCTTCTACACTGACGGTGATCAGAAGAATGCCGCTGAAGCTCGCCAGTATTTCAAACGTGCCGGAATTGAAGGTCGCATTCGCGTTCATGTCGGCGATGCTCTCCAGTTGCTTGCCGCCCAGCAGCAGGAGTTCGACATCATCTTCAATGATGTGGATAAAGAGTATTATCCCCGCGTGCTGGATCTGGTCCCTTCACGCCTGCGCCGGGGAGGCTTGTTTATCACCGACAACGTTATCTGGAGCGGACGCGTGACCCAGCAGCAGCCCCAGGAGGAGTCCACCCGCGCCATTCAGGAATTCAACCAGCGCCTGTATGCCATGCCCGAGTTCTTCACCACCATCGTGCCTCTTCGCGACGGGTTGGCAATCAGTGTGAAGCTGTAATGGATAAATGCTCCAATTCCGGTGCTGAGACGCTAACCAATTTCTTTAAAAATCGTCTCTCTTTTAAGTGTCTCTTCCGTACAGACTCGCGTGTTTAAGGGAAAACATGGACACCTTTCTTCAAGACCTGAAGTTTGCCGCTCGCATGCTGGTGAAAAAGCCGGGCTTCACTCTGGTTGCCGTGCTCTCATTGACCCTGGGAATCGGCGCGAACACTACCATCTTCACCATCGTGAAGGCGGTGTTTCTGCACGTCGTTCCGGTAACCGATTCTGGCCGTGTGATTACGGTGTTTTCCAGCGCCTCTAACCGGGGAGCTACGCAACAGCAGTTTCTTCCCATCTCTTATCTCAATGCTCGCGACTACCGTGAGAAAAATGATGTTTTCACGGGTCTGTCTGTCCTCATTCCCACCGGTTCCAATCTGGTCATCTCCGGCAAGGAAACCAATGTCTTCGCCCTGCTGGTCAACGGCAATTTTTTTGACATCATGGGTGTGCAGCCCGTTTTGGGGCGTGGCTTCCAGGCTGACGAGGACGGCTCGCCGGGCGCTCGTCCGGTAGCTGTGATCAGCAATGCGCTATGGAAGACCCAATTCGGCGGTGATCCAAAGATACTGGGACAGGCGATCCGTGTTGGTGCGCAGGACTATCACGTCGTCGGCATTGCTCCACCTGATTTTCATGATCTTGGCACCATGGGCAGTCCTGATGTCTTCATTCCCATAGCCATGCACGAGCAGATCCTCACCGGCATTCTGAAAGACTGGTTTAATCAACGCGGCGCGCGCATGACCTTTCTGGTTGGCCGCCTGAAGCCTGGCGTGAGTTTTCGCCAGGCCGAACTGTCCATGGGCAAATTAAATGACGAATTAATGCGCGAATACCCCAAGGAGAATGGCGGCCGTGGTGTGCTCCTGATGCCAATCGACGACACCGTTGTTCCCTTGCAGCAGCGTGGCGCCTGGGTAAAGGCGGGAGTCGTCATGAGCGCCATTGTGGGGTTGGTGTTATTGATTGCCTGCGCCAATGTAGCCAACTTGCTGCTGGCGCGCGGCGCTCAGCGTCAGCGCGAAATTGCCATTCGCCTTTCCATGGGTGCTTCCCGCAACCGGCTGATCCGCCAGCTTCTGACTGAAAGTTTTCTGCTCGCGTTGCTGGCGGGCGTGCTGGGCACACTATGTGCCTTTGGGGCTCGTGCGCTGATCACAAAACTTTTACCCAACGGTGTGCCTCGAAACCTTGACTTCAGCATCGATGGCAAAGTTCTGCTCTACTCGCTCGGCATCTCGTTTTTCGCCACATTGGTCTGCGGCCTCATGCCTGCTTTGCAGTCCTCGAGAACGGAGCGCTTGACCGTGCTCCGCGACCGCACTGACTCATCCGCCGGAAGCACACGCTGGTACGGATTGCGTGGTGTTCTGGTCATGGTGCAGGTCACTCTTTCGCTCATCGCTCTGGTTGGAGCCGGCCTGTTCATTCACAGTTTGCGGAATGCCCAGGACATCAATCCTGGCTTCGAAGTCAAACATGAACTCACCATGTTCATCAATCTTGCCGCTCAACGCTTTCCACAGCCTAAGGCGGAACAGTTCTTCCAGGATGCCTTGGACCGCGTGCGCGCGCTTCCCATGATTACCAACGCTGGAATTTCTGATCACGCGCCTTTCAATGGCGGTATTGAACGCACTACCTTCACCGATGGCGCGGATATGTCCGATCCGCGCAATGGGAAACAGACGCCCATTTTTGTGGTGAAGCCCGGTTTTTTCTCCGCGTCCGGAATGAGCCTTTTGCGCGGCCGTGATTTTACCGATCAGGACGATACAAAGGGTTCACTCGTAGCCGTCATTAACCAGGCCGCCGCCCAGCAGTTCTGGCCCGGAGAAGAACCGCTAGGCAAGCATCTCCATTTTCTTCTTACCACGTGGGATGTGACCGTAGTCGGACTGGTGAATAATGCCAAGTACCTGACACTGGGTGAGCCACCCAAACCCATGATTTACTTCCCGCTCAAGCAGCAGTTCACTGCTGCAGTGTTTCTATGGGTGCACACCAAAGGTGAACCCAATGCCGCAGTCAATACCATCGCCAGTGCGCTGAAGTCCATAGACCCCACCGTTCCACTGAATCGTGTGATTACTGTGAATGAGCTGTTGGATCAATCGCTGGCTGCGCCCAAGCTGGGCGCGGAACTGCTCGGCGGCTTCGGACTGCTGGCGCTTATCCTGGCTGCCATGGGAACTTACGGCGTTATGTCGTATTCAGTGAGCCAGCGTACGCGTGAACTTGGCTTGCGCATGGCCTTAGGTGCGCAGAGACGCGACGTTATAGGCATGGTCATTAGTACAGGCATGATGATGGTTGCCGTCGGAGTTGTTGCCGGTCTTGCACTTTCATGTCTCGCGGCATATCTGATGAATTCACTGCTCTATGGAATCGGGATCTTCGATGCGCCTAGTTTTCTTAGCACCGCAGCACTCTTGGTACTGGTTGCGCTTCTGGCCTGCCTGATTCCAGCTCGCCGCGCCTCCCGCGTTGATCCCATGATTGCCCTGAGATATGAATAAATTAAATAATGTGCCGTAGAGACGGTGCTCGGCACTGTCTCCTGTCATTATGATGCGCCGCAGCACCGTTTATACTTTTTGCCTGACCCGCATGGACAAGGTTCATTCAGTCCGATCTTGGGACCGCGCTTCACTGGATCATATTCAAATGGACTTTTGTGGGCTTCCCTGTCGGCTTTGAAGTAGTGATAAATTTTAAGTGTGCCCACCGCCATATAAGCTAGCAAATCTTTCCGTTGCTCTGGGGTGATTGGCCCCGGCCGCATTTCCAGGTCCGGATCATGCTCATGATACAGAATCATCATGGGAAGTATGACTCCACCATGATCCTCGTCGTTGATGAGTTTAGACCACGAATCATGACGCATCGTGGTGCCCGTCATAAATCCGCAGGCCCACTCATTAGCAGGGGTTGATTCATCCTCTTGCTGGTATACGTAAGGCAAGTAGATTTCGTCTTTCGCAAGAGTATCTGCAATGCCATTCCAATGGCGCATGAGCAGGTCAGTGATCCGCCGGGCTTCTTCCATATCTTTGAATTCCGGAATGTCGCCGCCAAAGACTTCGGGCAGGAATTCGCTGGGAGGGACTAGCTCAGGGCCTGCAACTAATGCACAAAAGAAACCGTCAAGTTCTTCGAGAGTCATTGGTTCACCATGCTCAAGGCTTGCCAGAAACTCATCGAGAACGCCATATTCTTCTTCAGAAAGCGGCCAGCCATTTGCAACGGTTACCACGCATATCTCTGATTACATCAAGACTGGTTGTAAAGTCACCGATTTTCCTAAGTACTAAAGACTAACTACTGATTTTTCCCGTATAGATCGCCATCCCCACCACCGCATCAATTCCCATGTCACCCAGCGCCTGTACTTCTTCCGTGGAACAAATGCCTCCAGCCACGATCATTTGTTTGGTGGTCGCCTGCCGCAGCTTCCGCGCTACTTCCAGGGGAAAACCGCTCATGGTTCCTTCAGTATCAATGTGCGTATAAAGAAACGCGCTGCAATAAGACTGTAAAGCGTCGATCATCATGAAAGGATCAACGGCAGTATTTTCTTTCCATCCTCGGATGGATATTTTGCCATTGCGGGAATCAATAGCGAAAGTCAGCCGCTCCGCGCCTAATGCCGCAGAGCATTGCTGGGCCAGCGAAGCGTTGATCTCCCCATCCTTCAGCAGGGAAGACCCGAATATGACCCGCTTTGCTCCTGCGGCGAGTAATTCCTTTGCCCGCTCAAGGCTGCGAATGCCACCGCCAACCTGGCACGGCAGTTGCTTTGTAATCATCGCGATAAGTTCATGATTGCTGCCGCTGCCCATCGCCGCATCCAGATCGATCAATTGCACCAGAGGATATTCGGAAAAATTCTTGATCCAATAATTGAAATCGTCGAACTCCAGTGCCTTCTTCTCTCCCTGCACCAGTTGCACAATCTTCCCGCCCATCAGGTCAATCGAAGGAATCAACATGGCCACCTCATGGGAATTCCTGCCTGGAGAAGCGTCTGCTTAAGCTCGGCCACGGCATGAGTGCCGAAATGAAAGATGGATGCTGCCAGAGCCGCATCAGCTTTGCCGTGCTGGAAAACCTCGACAAAATGGGTAGCGTTGCCCGCGCCTCCGGAAGCAATCACGGGAATGGATACAGTTTCAGCCACGGCTGCGGTTAGCTCGCAATCGAAACCTAGTTTGGTGCCATCCCGATCCATCGATGTCAGCAGAATCTCACCTGCTCCGCGTCGTTCTGCTTCGCGAGCCCACTCCAGCGTCTTTCTGCCGGTTGGCTTCCGTCCTCCGGCCACAAAGACTTCCGCCTCCGGTATATCTGCCTCCCCGCGCCTGGCATCTATGGCCACAATGACCGCCTGCGAGCCGAACCGGCCGGCAATTTCTTCGATCAGAGCAGGATTCGCCAATGCCGCCGAATTAATAGTGATCTTGTCTGCGCCCGCATCGAAGATGCTGCCTGCATCTTGCAGACTGCGGATTCCGCCGCCCACAGTAAAAGGAATAAACAGATGCTTTGCTGCCCGGCGCACGGTATCCACCAGGGTCTTACGTCCTTCTGAGGTCGCTGTAATATCCAACAGCACGATTTCATCGGCCCCGGCCTCAGCATGCAGCAGCGCCAGCTCCGCCGGATCACCGGCATCACGGAGTTGCTGGAACTGCACGCCTTTCACCACGCGCCCGGCATCCACGTCCAGGCAGGCAATGATCCGTTTTGTGAGTTGCTCAGAGGCCACAGAAGTTTTCGAGGATCTTCAGCCCCGTCGGCCCCGATTTTTCAGGATGAAATTGCACGCCGAACACGTTCCCATTCTCCACCGCTGCGGAGAATACGCCCCCGTATTCTGTGCTGGCAATTGTCTCAGTGACGACAGGTGCTCGGTAGGAATGAGTGTAGTAGACAAAAGCGCCGTTCTCCACGCCGCGCATCAGTTTGGATCCATTGTGGATGTGAATGCGGTTCCAGCCTACGTGCGGCGATTTCACCTCAGCCGGGAAGCGCGAACATTCACCGGGGAAAAGATTGGCCCCGCAGGTCTCCGGCGCCTCCGTGCTGCCCCCGAACAGCCATTGCATGCCGACACAGATTCCCAGGAAGGGAACTCCACGAGAGATGGCGCCCAGAATAGATTCACGCAGATTTTTGTTGAGCACGTCGCAACGGCAGAAGTGTCCTACCCCCGGCATGACGATTTTTTCTGCTGCTGCAATGACCTGCGGATCAGCCGTGACCTGCGCCTCAACTCCAAGGTGCTCCAGGGCCTTTTTGACCGAACGGATGTTGCCCGCTCCGTAGTCTACAATCGCGATCATAGGAGTCCTTTGGTACTGGGCAGCATCGTTGCCAATTGCTTATCGCGAGAGCAGGCGACGCGCAGCGCCCGCGCAAATGCCTTAAAAACCGATTCGATTTTGTGGTGGTTGGAGCGGCCATAAAGCACCTTGATATGTACGTTGGCTCGCGCTCCCCGCGCAAAGCCTTCAAAGAAGTCATAGACCAGCTCTGACTGCAAATCGCCTACTACTCGCGTCTTCACCTGCGTGTTGACCACCGCGGCTGCGCGGCCGCTGAAGTCCACCGCCGCCAGTCCCAGGGTCTCGTCCATCGGCATGACAAAATATCCGGCCCGCATGATTCCCCGCTTGTCACCCAGGGCGCTATGGAATGCTTCTCCCAACGCAATTCCCACGTCTTCTACCGTGTGATGCTGGTCTACATCCAGGTCGCCTTTTGCTTTCAGCTTCAGGTCAAATGCTCCATGTCGCGCAAACAACTCCAGCATGTGGTCGAAGAACCGGATTCCCGTGGACACTTCATACTGGCCCCGCCCTTCGATCGTGAGTGCAAGCTGAATGTCTGTCTCCGTGGTGGAGCGGTTGAGCCTGGCCTTTCTCATCCAGCCACCTGCTGCACTTCGGGTTTTCCGGCGAGTATCTGCTGTAACTCCCGTACTACGCGTTCCATTTCCTGTTGGGTTCCAATCGTGATGCGAATGCACCCTTCGCAATCCGGGCGGTCGCGCAAGGCAATACCTTTTTGCCCCATCGCGGTCAGCACGTTATTCTTCGAAGCGCCGAAATTCGCCAGGATGAAATTGGCCGCGCTGGGCCAGCATTTCACGCCCAGAGCTTCCAATTGTTTCCGCAGCCACTCGCGCGTCCTGCTTACCTGCTGAACATAAGCGTCAACCGATTCACGGTCGGCCAGCGCTTCCGCCACGCATTCAATGGCAAAAGCGTTGATGTTGAAAGGTGAAGCCATGCGCTTCAAAACCGAAATCTGCTCTGTCGCCCCAGCCAGTACACCCAGCCTCAGTCCCGCCAGTCCGTATACTTTGGAGAAGGTGCGCGCAATGAACAAATTCGGAACTTTCCCGATCTGGTCCATCATGGTTTTGCCGTAGAACTCGAAATAGGCTTCATCCACCAGCACCGCCGCATCAGGCGCCGCTTCCAGGACTCGCAGAATGTCCGCCCGTTCGATGACTGTTCCCGTAGGATTATTTGGGTTGCAGATAATGATCATTCGCGTGCGCGGCGTGATTGCATCGACTACTTTGTCCACGGGAAAACCGAATTCCGGTCCCGCTGCCACACGCGCGACCTTTGCTGCCGAGCCTTGAGAAAAGACTTCATACATGCCGAACGTAGGTACAACCAGGACCAATTCGTCATTGTTATCCAGATAAGCCCGGCACAGGAGATCGATGCCTTCGTCGGCGCCATTCGTAAGCATCGCCTCAGAAGGATTGATGCCGAGAAAATCAGCCACCAGTCTTTCGCCGTACTCGCGCCGGGGATAAAGCGCAAGCAGCTTGGCATCCAGGCTGCGAATTTTGGCCAGCACTCGCGGTGAGCACCCGGTGGTGTTCTCATTCATGTCCAGGCGCAACTCGGTTGCCGGTGCGCTCAGCGGTGAATGGTACTCGCGCATCTCTCGTACGCACTTGCGGGCTTTAAGCATGGGTACACCTCACTCGTATAGATTCGGCATGGGCCTTCAGGCCTTCAGCTTCGGCCAGTGTTACCACCGCCGGAGCAATTGTACTCAGGCCACCGCGGGAAAGCTGCTGGATGGAGATGAGCTTCACGAAATCCATGACACTTAATCCGCCCCGGAAGCGTGCCGCTGCTCCCGTAGGCAAAACGTGATTGGGTCCGGCTGCATAGTCGCCGGCAGCCTGGGGCGAATAGTCACCCACAAAGATGGAACCTGCATTCCGCACCAGTTGCTGATCTTCTTCATCCACAGTGATGTGCTCCGGTGCAATACGGTTGGCAAATTCCAGCGCCTGCTCGCGTGAGCTTGCCAGCAGAATGGCTCCATTCCCGGCCAGGGAAGTCTTCGCTATGTTATTTCCCGCTGCTGCTTTCTGAATTTCATCCGCGACTGAATTTGCCAGATCCTTCCTTGTCGTAATAAATATAGCCAAAGCATCAGGATCATGCTCTGCCTGGGCCACCAGGTCAGCGGCGATGAATCGAGCATCTCCGCTGTGACTCACAATGACCACTTCTGTAGGCCCGGCGAGGAAATCAATGGAGCAGTCAAAAGCCACCATCTTCTTGGCTGCCGTTACATACAGGTTTCCCGGCCCAACGATCTTGTCGACTTTGGGAACACTCTTTGTCCCATAAGCCAGCGCGGCAATCGCCTGTGCGCCGCCCATGCGGTAAAACTCCTTCACGTCCAGGAAATGAGCAGCAGCCAGAGTTTCTTTCGCTGGACGCGGAGAGACTACCCGAACCTTCTCCACTCCCGCGACCTGCGCTGGAATTACAGTCATCAGCATGGTCGAGGGCAGAGGGTAACGTCCGCCCGGCACGTAACATCCTGCCGATTGCAATGGGCGAACCACCTGCCCAACTTTCACACCTGCCTGCGATGAGCGTTCCCACTCCTGCGGCTTCTGCCATTCACAATAACGGCGAATGTTGCCTGCTGCTGTCTTCAGTGCTGTGCGGAACTCAGCAGAAACGGAATTCCAAGCCTGCTTCAGTTCCTTCTCAGAAGCGCGCAAAGATTGCTTCGGCGCCAGCCCATCCCACTTCTCCGCATAACGGCGCAGGGCAGCATCCCCATTTTTGCGGACGTCCTCCACAATGCGTTGCACCGGTTTTTCCACTCGCGCCAGGTCCGTTGCTCCGCGCTGCTCCATCTTGCGCACAAAAGCCTCGGCGCGTCTGTCGGCCAGAATGCGTATCGCCGGCCGCGCCATTACAGCACCACCTTATTCAGCGGATATTCCACAATCCCTTCGGCTTTTGCTGCTTTGAGCTTGGGCATGATCTTCCATGCAGTGCTTTCTTCAATGATGGTGTTCACCGCTACCCAGTCACTGTCACTCAGTGTTGAAACTGTGGGTTTTTGCAGAGCCGGCAGCACGGCAAGTACGCCTTGCAGATCTGGTTGCCGGACGTTGAGCATCAGTCCCACCCGTCCCTGTGCATAAATGGCGCCACACAGCATCAGGCCCAGGTTTTCTACCTTCTGGCGCTTCTCGGTCTCTGCCCAGGCTTTTTTGTTGGCAATGAGTTGTGTGCTCGATTCCAGCACGGTTTCCATAATGCGCAGGCGATTGGCCCGCAATGAACTGCCGGTCTCAGTGATTTCTACAATGGCATCAGCCAGAGTGGGCGGCTTAACTTCGGTCGCCCCCCATGAGAACTCTACTTTTACGGGGATATTTCGGCTGGAGAAGTAATTTCTGGTGACGTTCACAAGTTCGGTAGCGATGATCTTGCCTGCAAGGTCTTCAGGCTTGTTAAAGCCGGAGTCTTCCGGCACTGCCAGTACCCACCGCACCGTACCCAGGCTCTGCTTGGCATATACCAACTCGGCGGCTGTCACTACCTCAAGGCCGCTTTCGATTACCCAGTCTTTGCCTGTAAGTCCGCAGTCGAGGACGCCATGCTCCACGTAGCGCGCCATCTCCTGCGCCCGGATCAGCATGCACTCGATTTCCGGATCGTCGGTATTGGCAAAATACGAGCGGCTGCTGGTGTAGACGTTCAAGCCTGCACGCTTGAGCAGGGCAATGGTCGCTTCCTGCAGGCTTCCTTTGGGAATTCCTACGCGCAGCTTCATCGGCCCACCTCTGCTTTCTTGATCTCCACCGGTTCTGTGAAGCACGATTTCGTCCCCGTGTGGCAAACCAGTCCGTCGCCTTCTACATGGACCCGAAACAATACGGTGTCGCGGTCGCAGTCGGTGAGCGCTGAGATGACCCGCAGGCGATTGCCTGACGTCTCGCCCTTCATCCACAGCTTCTGCCGCGTGCGGGAATAAAACGTGACGTACCCGGTCTCTATGGTCTTTTCGAAAGCCTCAGAATTCATGAAGCCGACCATCAGCACCTCGCCGGTCGTATCTTCCTGGACAATGGCTGGAGCCAGGCCATCCATCTTGGCAAAATCGATTTGCATGTTCCCCTCATGGTTTGCGCAAACGCAGAAAAGCCCGCCATGTTGTGTCTGGCGGGCTTTCAATCTTATGATTGCGCTGTATTAACTGTTACAGGCCTCCGCCGGCACGTTCGCCATGTGGTGATGATGGTGATGGCGGTGGATCAGCGAAAGCATGGAAGGTATCCTAGCCAATCCATCGGCAGAAGTCAATCCAGCACGGGTGTAATTAAAAGTGCGAGTCAGCTATGCAGCTTGCTGATGCACGTTGCTCCAGTAATCTTCCCAACCATGGTTGGCTCGCAAGATCCGCAGAGCTATCATCTTCCTTAAACTTTCCACTTTCCACCAGCCACCAGCGATCTTGAGCCGATTCTGGAACACATAGCGATGGG
>QHVI01000058.1 GCA_003223515.1 Candidatus Angelobacter sp. Gp1-AA117 | reverse complement strand
GGCAGAAGGTGTTCTTTGTGGATGAGAACAGCGGTGTGAGTTCGCTGATTATGGATCCGAATAATCCAATGGTGCTCTTTGCCGGAGTATGGCCGGTACGGCGCCACCCGTGGATGCTGGAAAGCGGCGGCACCGGCGGCGGCGTCTATCGTTCGGTAGACGGCGGAAATATCTGGAAGAAACTCACCGAGGGATTGCCTGAAGGCCTGATCGGCCGCGTCGGGCTGGCGGCTGCGCCCAGCAATCCGCGCCACATCTACGCGCTGGTCGAAGCTAAGAACGGAATCCTGTGGGATTCCACCGATCTTGGCGACCACTGGCGGATGGTGAGCAACAATCACAATCTCAACGCGCGTCCATTCTATTTCAGCCAGTTAGTGGTCTCGCCCAAAGACGAGAGCAAAGTTTACTTCCTCTCCTTCGGAATCGTGCTTTCTGAAGATGGAGGAAAAACTGCACGCACCATCGGCCAGCGTGTGCATCCCGACCATCACGCGATGTGGATCGATCCCGAAGATCCCGACCGCATCATCGATGGCAATGATGGTGGCGTCTACATCAGCTCAGATGCAGGCCGCACCTGGCGCTATCTCGACAACCTACCCATCGAGCAGTTCTATGCGGTTGCTGACGATGACAGCACTCCTTATAACCTCTGTGGCGGACTTCAGGACAACAACGGCTGGTGCGGGCCTTCCAATAGCCTGAGCCGTGGAGGCATCACCGGATTCGACTGGTTCACGGTAACCGGCGGCGATGGTGAATACGCAGTTCCTGCGCACGGCAAAGACACTCATATTGTCTATACCGATTCACAGAACGGTTCGATTCAGCGGCTGAATACCGAAAACGGCCTTTCCAGCTTTGTGCGTCCTTATGTGGAGGGCGTGCAACTGAGGAAACCTGCGGATTTGAAGTACCGCTTCAACTGGACCTCTCCTATCGCGGTTTCGTACACCGATCCCAAAGAGGTTTACATTGGCGGTAGTGTGCTTTTCAAATCAACCGATGGCGGCGCTCACTGGATGCCCATCAGCCCCGACCTTACCCGCAATGACAAGACCAAGCAGGAGACCAGTGGCGGCGCGATTGAATATGACATCAGCGGCGCTGAAACTTTTGGCTGCATCTTGTCAATTTCCATCTCTCCGCTCGATCCCAAAATCATCTGGGTGGGCACCGACGACGGACTGGTGCAGATGACCCGCGACGGCGGCCAGCACTGGGAAAATGTCACTAAGAACATTTCCAACCTCCCGGAGTGGGGACGCCTGCAGCAGATTGAGGCCTCGCCTACCGATCCCAACACGGCCTATGCGGCCTTTGATTTCCACGAGGTCGACAACAACAAGCCTTACGTGTTCAAGACGCACGATTCAGGCAAGACCTGGACGGCCATCCATCAGGGCCTGCCTCAGGACGACCCGGCGCGCGTGATTCGCGAGAACCCCAACCATAAAGGCTTTCTGGCCCTGGGCACAGACACGGCGCTCTTCTATTCCACTGACGACGGCGCGCACTGGACCCAGATCAAGAGCAACTTCCCCACCGCTTCGATCTATGACATCAAGTTCATCAAAAAGACTCATGATCTGGTGGTGGCCACTCATGGCCGTGGATTGTTCGTGCTTGACGACCTCACTCCGCTGGAAGAAGGCGGCGTGGAAGCGGCCAGGAACGAGTTCCACGTTTATGGCAACCTGCCCGCAGTGAACTGGCACAACTGGAACAAGCACGGCTTCAGCTCCGGCGGATATGTTGCTCCCAATCCACCGACCGGTGCAGTCATTACTTATTTCCTGCCGGCGGAGATCAAAATAACTCCGGAGCAGCGCCGGAAAGGCCAGTCTCCGGTGAAGATTACCATCAGTGACAGCACCGGCCAGGCGATCCGCACCATGTACGGTCCGGCCCGCTATGGCATCAACCGCGTGACATGGAACATGCGTTACGATGGCCCGAAGAAGCTCACGATTCTGCCTCCGCCTCCGGCAGAGCGCGAAGAAGAGGAGTTCTTCTTTGATCCTAATACCGGCCCCACCGCGCTTCCCGGCTCTTACAAAGTGGCAATCAGCGTAAGCGGAAAAACGGAGATGCAGACGGTGCAGGTGGAGTCTGATCCGCGCTTCAATCCTGACATCAACGCGCTGCGCGCCCAGTTCAAACTGGGTCTGGAGTTGCGCGATGAAGTTTCA
The DNA here is from genome assembly GCA_003223515.1 of Candidatus Angelobacter sp. Gp1-AA117. Taxonomy (GTDB): domain Bacteria; phylum Acidobacteriota; class Terriglobia; order Terriglobales; family Acidobacteriaceae; genus Angelobacter. Next base: position 32,204 of record QHVI01000058.1, on the reverse strand, counting down.
GCATTGAACGAGTCCCTGAATCGCCTGAATAACCTGCACAAGCAGATCACCAGCATGCAGGAGATCATTGGCGGAGACGAATCTACCGATGGCCAGATGAACGTGAACTACAAACCCGTGCTGGAGCAGGCCCGGGCGCTCGACAAGAAACTTACCGCCATGCAGAACCCGCTGTACAACACCGAGATGCAGCCGTATGGCCAGGATGACATCCATTACCTGCAGCGCTTCCATGATCAACTGCAGGGCGTGATGCGCGGTGTGATGGGCAGTTATGGCGAGGCGCCCAGCGATGTGCTGGTGGAAGAGGCGGCCCGCTTGCGCAAGGAACTTGACCTGCACCTGCAGGAGTTCAACAGCTTCCTCAACACCGAAGTCTCGGCCTTCAACAAAACAGCCACTGAACACGGATCAAGCACGCTGTTTGCCGGTGGTCCGATTCAGATCAAGTCTGAAGGCAGTCCCACTCCCGCGGGCAGCGGCGGCTACGGCGATAATGAACAGCCGTAAGGGCCATTTAACATCCAACCCTTGAAACACAAGGGTTGGATGTTTGCCTTCTTGCGTTTTTCCTTTGAATGAATTATCTAGAACTAGTCTCCATCTCCAGTCTTGGAGGAAAGAGATCTCTTTGCCTCAAGCTGCTGTTTACTGGCAATTTCCGTTTTTTGTGATAATTGCTTCTTGGATTCCAGCTGCTGCCGAGCAACTGCTTCTGTTTTCTGTGCGAGCTGCTTTTTTGATTCCAACTGCTGCTTGCTTGCAATCTCGGCTTTTTGAGCAAGTTGCCTTTTTGATTCAAGCTGTTGTTTGCTCAAAGACTCCGCTTTTTGTGAAAGCTGCTTCTTAGCCTCAAGCTGTGCTGTCAAGATATGATTTTTATCACTCATATTTTCCTTTATTCAAGCGAAGGTATGGATTTTTGTAAAAATCTGATCTGCTCGTCATTTAGTCCATGGAGAAGGTGTTCTTTTGATAGCTGCTCATTCGTAAATATACGATTCTCAGTAAGGCTAGGGTTCTCTCCAGCTAACACACGCCTAACTTGTTCTTCAAAGCCTGCCTGACATAGATTTCCCAGAGGACAGGAAATGCATGGAGTACGGTCCCGAGATGCTGGAAGATAAGCGCCTTTGTCGATGCAAAATTCTTCAAATTCTGGTCCGTTATATCTAAGAGATGGACTCGTAAGTATGACAAAGCTCATTTGGCCTCCTAAGAGGAGATAAGTATATCTTTCTGAACTCAAATAAAACAAGATTTAATTGTTTATAAAGAAACTTTTTGCTATATATTCTTTGATCAATATTAAATTGCATTAATTTATATATTTGATGGAGTGGAGTGGTGGATTCGGAAATCACACATCTTCTATTGGAATCTCGCTTGAGCGGAATCAACGAAGCACAAAAACGTGCTCGTATAGCCTTATTTTTCTCAACTTTGGCAGCAGGTACAATTATTGCTGCGCTCTGGAACGCTTATTTTTCATGGGATCGGCAATGGGCAAGTATAGCGAAAGAACCTACAAGCTGGGGGCAACAACAATTGTTGGCTCATCAGATTGAAGAGTGGATGCAAAGCAACACGGTTGACATTTCATTGCTAGGAATCAGGGTTAGTGCTAGTGATGCTGCCGTACTGGGATCAGTAGTGCTTTTGATCTTTTCCTTTTATCACTGCATGACAAAGAGGCGGGAGAATCACGAAATCGGAAGCTTACTAGTAGAAACAAAAACAGAAGAACCACGATTAAGAAAATTTGTATTTTCCAGAATACAATCCTTCATGGTATTCACGGCAATATCAGATGACGATTCACCTTATGTGACTCTTGATGAAAATCGGAAGCCTGAAAGCAAAAGGCTGCTCGGGCAATTTTGGTTTGGACTGCTAACATATTTCCCCGTATTGACGATTACTTTTATTCTATTTACTGACATTTATTTTAGCTTTTTTTATATTTCACCTTGGCGAGGAAATTCAACTTCTGCATGGGCAACGCTTAGTCTTATATATCAGCGTCAACTTGTTGCTATGGACACATTTGCATTTATTTCTGGCTTGTTGATCGCTTATTTTTGTCGTCAAACGGTAATTTTTCATCAAAGTACACGAAAAATTATGTACGCGTTCAGCAGGTTGCCCTCAGAAAGAGTTTAATTGCCCGAATTTCGCGCAGCCGAGGCTCCCGCAAGGAGCCTGATTCCGAGCGCTTACGCACCGGACTAACTTGTTTCACCCGCTACGCGGGCTGCTTCGAAGCAGGTTTTGCTAATTACTAAATACTAAGTACTAAGTACTAATGGCTCAGGTCACTTGCGGTGAAATGTGCTAGAGTCACGAGTTATGCGACGCACTCTGCTTTTATCGCTCGCTCTTTTAACAATCGCCACGCTGTCTCCTGCACAACAAGAGAAAAAGAAGCCTGAGCCACTCACTGCCTCGGCGCGGCTGGCGGCGGCCAAGACGGCTTTCATTTCGCGTGCTCACGGCAATCCCATTCCCTTTGACGTGATCAGCTCAGCGCTGGAAGGCTGGGGACACTTCACCCTGGTAGACACACCTGAGAAAGCGGACGTAATCATTGAGATCACAGCACCCGAGGATAGCGGCGGCGTGGCGGTTTCAAGCTCTGCCAAGCCTTCGGCAGAAAGCGGACACATGGAAACATCCACCTCCAGCAGCAAACAGCTTTCCCTTGCTTCAGACGTGAAGATGACGGTGCTCGACCCCAGGACCAAGTTTCCACTCTGGACGGCGACAGAACATATAAGGAATGCAGTGAAAAAGAAAGACCGCGAAAACAACTTGGTGGAAGCAGCCCAGCGCATCTTCTACAAATTCCACGATCAGCTAGAACCACCGCAGCCGAAGTAGATCAGGCTGCAATCCGCACTAGCCGAGGACCCCTCCACCATAAGCGCTAACTTAAAAAAATTCCTTTGTCGAGCCCAAATGCGATTGGAAAGTGGCAAGCCTTGGCTGTAGTGTCCAAACTTCCCAGAAAGTCGACTTAGCGGTACTAATCCGGCCGACTTCCTCGAAGCCCATTTGTGGACAGTTTCAGTGTTGCCAACTCCACAGGATTAACGGGACTGTAGAAAATGAGTCTTTTTTGACCAACATTTACGAGCACTCAGCTTGGTTCTATTCTAATGGACGGCCGATGGGTTCATGGGCCATCTGTATACTTACTCTGCACGAGCCAGGAGATGAGGATGACCCTTGACACACAGGAGTTGCGATCGTGGGTGTATGCGTTCTTACGCGCAGAGTCTAAGAAGTTACGCCAGCCGCACCAACTGGGACTTCAACTCTCAGACGTCGAGGGACATGTGAAGAGCGCGGCTCAGCGAGTCGGCAAGCTTCCCCAGGATACACTCTATGGCGTGAATAACCTTCCTCAGCATTCTGCGGATGCAGTAAGAGAGGTGATGTGGAGCCTGGTCATCCAAGGGATCATTGTTCCGGGAGTGGATAAGAGTAGCAACAACGCAGGTTTCCCGTTCTTTCAAATTACGGAATGGGGAAAGGAGTGTCTTGCGATAGGCGAGTATGTTCCATACGACACAGGCCAGTATATGCGTCAGCTACGCAGCGACATTTCCGCTTTGGATTCCACGGTTGACTGCTATCTGGTCGAAGCCTTGAATTGTTTTCGATCGGGAACTTATCTGTCTTGTGCTGTCATGACAGGCGTCGCGTCAGAGCGCGTATTGTTGCATCTCCGAGATGAGATTAGGAAAGCGCTTCAGCCCGATGATAGAAAGTAGAAGTTCGACTCCGACACAACTGGGAAGGTAATCAAGCGCGTGTATGAAAAGATTTGGAAGAGGTTAGATCCAAATCTTGAGCGGCTACCGGACAACCTGAGAGCATCGGTCGGGACTGAGCTTGCGGGAATATTCGAGTTGATTCGCAAAACGCGAAATGAGGCAGGACATCCAACTGGTAGGTCAGTTAGGAAAGAGGAAGCATTTGCCCTTCTTCAGTTATTCCCATCCTATGCCAAAACAGTCTACGCGCTGATTGAATGGCTTTAGGCGAACTCCCTGTAGGTACGGGCTGACATTTCAGTTTGTCTTCTTCTTAGAAGTGATTTTCGGAGCGAGGCGGGCAAGAAGTCCGGTTGTAGTCCTCGAAGCGCGTTTGTGGACACGAATCATCTTGCGGCATGAGTCAAATACTCGCCCGGCAAAAAGATGCTGGCCCTCGCACCTCACTTTCACGCGTTTGTTATCCCTCGGAGCCGATTATTGTACAAGGAAGCTCGAACATGACTTCCAATCCTAAAAATGCAATAAGGGCCGCGCAAGGCCACGTTAAATCCACGCCAGCGGCGGCGCCGCGGAAGCATCAAGTCTGGTTCGTGGGATGTATGCTCGCATGGCTGAACATGAGATTACGCTCGAAACTTCCAGCGTGATGGCCCACTCAAGGAACGTCCGTGCCGATGCTCCTGTGATCTTTGCGACTGTGGATGTAACGAGCGCAGATTGGCCGAGTGCGGCAGACTATACCCGTTTAGCAAATAGTGTGCCGAAGCAATCCTCTTTAGAATCAGACATTTAACAGCCAGGCATGCGGTACACTATTTCACAAACCGGTATAGGCTCAAGCATATTCACGATGGACGGAGGCTCGCGCTGACGAGGCGGTGAGATTTTGAGCTTTTACCGTACGGATCCTGCGTTACGTGAAGCGAGATTCAACAATGCCCAGTCCAGGATTCCCGTCGGATGGACTTTTCGATCGGGACAGGACCAAATTGGGCGATACATTGTGGGACGCGCGGAGAACTACCTAGATAAACGGTCTATCATTCGGATCACTCACTCCGTAGTGCTTAATCCAAAAATCCTCCCCTATGCCAATAGCGCCATTCTCCCATAACAAAACATGAATATCTCCACTCATTCCAGGCGCTGGAGGGTTAGAAAAGAGGCAGGCGGCTTCAATTTCCTGGTAGGTCTTATCCCAGATACCCTGGATATGCTTATAGTCAACTGGTATCGTGCGCTGTTTTCGGGCCGTAATCAGGTCAAATCCCACAATGCCAGTTCCGTCGTCCTGAACCAGATAAAGGTGGCGATTGTCCGTGATAAAGCCACCTTGAATTCTGAGCAGCAGTGCGGGCGTTCCGTCGGCTTCAAAGAGCTGCATAGAGCCCCTAAAGGTGAGTACCATTTGCTGGCCGGCGGGGTTTCCTTCGTCGCGGACAAATGGCGTTCCGACGGAATAAACATCCACTGATGTTCCTGCAAATAGACCCCATTCTGCTATGGTTGCATCCTTAGGGGCCCCAGGAGCCCCGTAGAAGTCGGAAGTATACAGACGTTTAGCAACCGGGTCATAGGCGCACCAAGCGCCCTGATCACCAGGTTGAGAGATCTTCGCGCTCCAGTTGTGGTCCGTGATACTTTGTCCTGCAATCGACTGCAGTGCATAAATAATCGGCTTGTTGTTGGGGTTGCCACCGTCGCCCGCTTGAACCGGAATGTATATAATCGATTCGTCGCCCAGACCTTGATCGCCCAGGCTTTGAATCGTTAAGGCTCCCAGATGATTGAATCCCGCCATGTGATCGATCTGGATGATATCTGTATCCGCTCCCCCAGGCTCAGTTGACGCAAGCGAATACGTCGCTCCGTTTCCAAGCGGAATAGGCGAGCGGCGCTTGTCAAAATGGTTACTACTCAACCCTTGAAGGTCGGTCGTGATCGGGATAGTCAGGAAGGCGTCCTCGCGGGTGAAAAACCAAGTTACAGCATCATGCGCAAGGCCCTGAGGACCATTTTGCCAGCCTTGATTGTCGTCCGCTGGGTGATCGCCTAGAGCAACAAAGCTCTTGGGCCACCGGAGAGCTTTGATGATCTGACTTAGACGAGTGAATCCAAAACACTTCCTCGCGTCTGGAGAAGATTTGTAGAAGGGATTCAGTCCGAGAAGTCCGTTTGGACAAGCGCTAATACCCTGGTCATTGAGCGCACTGCGAAGAGAGAGCATGTGAAGGTCTCCACCGTTCGCCAGCGTGTACAGCTAGCAAATGCCGCATTTAAAGATATCATGGCAGAAACGCCGGGCAACGGCATCGGCCGAAATCCTCAATGCGCCGCATCAACGAAACGCCGCTCCTCGGCCAGATCTCCGTAATGGCCCGCGTGGTCAAGTCACCGCAACGCGATCAAGATCGGAATCATCGCTTGACCTTCTTTGAGGGAGCGTAAGGCCTTACCAATGACTGCCCCAAAAGCCTTTAAAGGATCAGCCGCCTTCATTGCATACCCAGGTCTCGAAGAGGTAGTCAGCAGATCGCCCACCTCAATGGGGCCAGTTTGTGCGTCGACCTTGCAATAGACCTTGCCGACTAGCGCCACCGGCGCTCGCCCTTCTTCGGAGGCTCGCTTATCTAGAATGATTCCGGGCCGATAGTTGCCGGCCCCGGAAACAACGCCTGCCACTTTCTTGTCATATGATGCGCAGCTTTCTCGTAAAGCGCCCTCTTCATCTAGAATCACGACCGTCCCTGGCTCGAGTTGTTGCCCATTTGCTATGTCAAATTGTTCCGCACAGTCTGCGCCACCCAGAAAAATATCTCCTTGCACAAGGTTGATATTTCCGGTTGGTATATTGATGTCGCCTGTGCTGGTATCCATTGTCAGTCCCCATCCGGCTCCTGTATTGCCAAAGAAACCAACCGAATTATCACCATCCATACCGACAAATGCCTGGTCTTGCTGGGGGACCTGCTGGAAGAACCAGACTCCCGCAGAATCAGCTCCCTCTCGTACTCGTATTCTGTCTGCCACATCAAACTTGAATCCTGGAGTGTCTGTGCCAATGCCCACATTACCTGTGGTGGTATCCATTGTCAGTCCCCACCCGGCTCCTGTATTGCCAAAGAAACCAACCGAATTATCACCATCCATACCGACAAATGCCTGGTCTTGCTGGGGAACCTGCTGGAAGAACCAGACTCCCGCAGAATTAGTTCCCTCTCGTACTCGTATTCTGTCTGCCACATCAAGCTTGAATCCTGGGGTGTCTATGCCAATGCCCACGTTACCTGTCACGTTCATATCTCCCTCGAACCTTCCGGCAGGTGTACCTTGTGCATAGAGGCCCTGGCCGCCACCGGTATTTTGAGCGTGTACCCCGGTTCCATCAGCACTTGTAGACTTGCCCAGCACCCCCGGGCCCGTGCGTAGATTTTCACCGACAACTCCGGGTGCTGATTTGCCTTTGCTCGTGCCATGGACACCCGGCCCCATCGTGCCCTGTCCCAAAACCCCCGCGTGGTGGTCACTCCTGGTAGTGCCAACAACACCATTTCCTCCGGTCGATTTACCTAAGACACCTATTCCGTTTTTCGACACACCTGAAATGCCAACGCCTCCCAGAGACGCGTGAGTCCAATCATTCACACCTTGAATTGCGGGGTAGTCTTCATTGCTGATAGTTGAGATCGCAGAGGTAATGTTAGGAGGTGGCATGCGAACTTTCCTTTCCGAAATCGATTCTTAACACTGTGGGAGCAATCAGTGTAAGTAAGTGAGATCACGATTACAACAGGGAATACTGGTCCTACATCACATGACAGCCGCAAGCGACCGGCAACACTAGAATATATGGTGATCGAGGGTCAAAAGGTTTCACCCTGGGCGCGTCACAACTCTGCCCAGAGGGAAGCCGAATCGCATCTCCAGTAACGAGCCGAACCGGAAGCTATTCCGCCCCAGAAGTCTTGTGGGAAGTCTCACCAAATATGTAACGATAAACGCCCTTGTGATCATTGACGCGCTAATTCCCGGCGGCCAATTTGCAGGCCCACCTCAACTCGCATTGCTAAGTTAGCGCTATCGGCCCCTCCACCCCGTCACGCGCAACACAAAACCGGCGCGGGTCGGAGGCCCGGCGGCTGCGCTCCATAAAGATTTTCGTTTTTGGTGGTGGCCTGTTGCGCTGTGCCCCATGAGTCGAATCACACGCGCGCGTGAGGCTGCAGGTCTCGTGCAATGGTTTCCAGAATTGTTGGTCCGGTATCGTTGATAAAGAAATGCCCTCCGGGCAGCATGCGTGAACGAAACTGTCCAGTAGTCTCCGTGCCCCAGCACTGCAGGCTTTCCCGACTCACGTCGTGGTCTTCAAGTCCGCCAAACGCAGTGATTGGACAACCAAGCGGAGGCTCGGGCGTATATTGATACGACCTGCATACCGCAAAATCGGCCTGAATGATGGGTGCGAAAATTTCCATCAGTTCAGGATGTTCGAGCACCTCCGGTGGAGTACCCGCATATTGTCGCAGTTTGTCTTTGATATCCGTCACGGGCAGTTCCTCCCGGTAATGCCGGCCAACTTCCTGAGGACAGCACGTGCCTGACACGAACAAATGGATGGGCTGTACCCCACGTGTCTTTCGCAGCGCCCGCGCCAGTTCAAAGGAGATGGTCGCACCCATGCTATGGCCGAAAAGAGCAAACGGCTTATCCAGATGCGAGGCGACCACCTCGCTGGCCGAGGCAACCAGGGGCATGATATCCCGGAACAGGGGTTCTCTCATGCGTACTCCACGCCCCGGAAGCTGCAACGGAACTACATTGATGGCGGGACCGAGCGCCGTCTGCCAGGCGCGGAAGACGGCCTCTGATCCGCCGGCATAGGGACAACAAAACAGCCTGATAGCCGCGCGTGCATTCAGGGTGCGTGGAGATATCCAGTTGCCTTGAGTTGGCATCTCGAAAGATTAGCTCTTGTTCTTCGCGGCCTCTTCCATCTTCTTCCTCAGGCTGAGTGGTCGCATGTCGGTCCAGACCTCCTTGATATAAGCAAGGCATTCTTCTTTGGTTCCGGATTTTCCTGCATCCTTCCAGCCCAGCGCGTTTTCCCGGTGGGCCGGCCAGATGGAATATTGCTCTTCATGGTTTAAGACGACTTTGTAGATAGTTTTGTCTTCACGATCTTCACTCATGATGAATGCTCCAGATTTGAAATTTTACAGCAATTGTTACTGAATTCGCTCAATGATGGTGGCGTTGGCCATGCCGCCGCCTTCACACATGGTTTGCAGGCCGTAGCGGCTGCCGCTGCGCTGCAATTCATGAACAAGAGTGGTCATGAGCCGTGCACCGCTGGCCCCCAGCGGATGCCCAAGGGCAATAGCGCCGCCGTTCACGTTGACGCGCGCAAGATCAGCTCCGGTCTCCGCCTGCCATGCCAGCACCACGCTGGCAAAGGCCTCATTGATTTCGATGCGATCGATATCGCTGAGCGCCAGCCCGGCGCGCTTCAGAATTTTTTGCGTCGCAGGAATCGGCGCACTCAGCATCATCACCGGATCATCTCCGGCCAGAGCAAAAGCCACGAAGCGCGCCAGCGGAGTGAAGCCCAGTCGCTGGGCGGTGGAACTCTCCATGATTAACACAGCCGCAGCGCCATCCGTAATCTGTGACGAATTTGCAGCAGTCACTACGCCATCCGGCTTGAATGCAGGTTTCAGTCCTGCCATCTTCTCCAGCGTAGTATCTGCACGGATGCCCTCGTCGCGCGTGATCACCTGCGGCCCCTGTTCCGTCTCCACGGTGATCGGGTGAATCTCTCTCTGGAAATAACCCTGCTCCGTGGCCCGCGCCGCCCGGCGATGACTCTCCAGGCTGAATTCATCGAGTTTGCAACGCTCAAGCTTCCAGCGCTCGGCCAGCATCTCCGCGCTGATGCCCTGGTTGAAATGCACATTGTTGTAACGGCGCATCATAGCCGGGCCAAAAGGCTTTCCCGGCCCGGCCGCCGCAGCCGACCCCATAGGTACCCGCGACATGCTTTCCACGCCACAGGCAATGGCAATGTCATAGCTGCCCGCCATCACGCCCTGCGCCGCGAAATGTATCGCCTGCTGGCTTGAGCCACACTGGCGATCCACGGTGGTGGCCGTCACAGATTCCGGCAAGCCAGCGGCCAGCACCGCATTGCGCGCAATGTTGAGGGCCTGTTCGCCCACCTGCATGACGCAGCCCGCAATCACATCTTCAATGAGTTGCGGATCAAACTGGTTGCGCTGCAGAAGACCACAGAGAGTATGGGCTAAAAGGTCTACCGGATGCCACCGGCTAAGCACGCCCTCACGACGGCCCAGCGGAGTACGCACCGCATCTACAATCACCGCTTCCCTGATCATGCGCCAATATTAACAAAAGACCCCGTATTTTCACGGCAAGCGGCGGCAAGAAGAGCGTTTCCGGGAACCGCAAATGAGCGATCTACCGATCTGTAAGTTGCTACTTTTCTTAAACTTACCGAGTTTCTGTGACGCAGGTCATTGACCCTCGTTTACGCCATGCATTAAACTTCGAATTTCTATTTTGAAATTGAAATTCAATTTCATTTTCAAAATGGCCGGGGTGTTTTCAGCCTATGTTTCGCTCGATTCCAATCACCGCATTCATGATTGTCGCGTTATGCCTGCTGGTTCCTTCGCAGTCTCGGAGTCAGGAGAATTACTTTGTCACCTATTCGCACCAGATGGAAGAGCCCGGTAATCTTGAACTGGCCACTCGCACCGTCAGCGGCTTCCCTTCTGCGGGTAATCAATTTCTGGGCAGCGCCCTGGAACTCGAATACGGCATGAAAGCCTGGTGGACCTCTGAACTGTATCTTGACGGCCAGTCAACCTCCGGCGAAAGCACACTGTTTACCGGCTTCCGGATCGAAAACCGCTTCCGCCCCCTGCTGCGCGAACATTGGATCAACCCGGTGCTGTACTTTGAATTTGAAGACATCAACAGCGCCGACAAGTCTCTGCTTGAAGTGGTTGGGCATGACGGAATCGAAGACTTTCTGGAAAGAAACGACCGCAGTGAGAAGAAGCGCGAGGCCGAACTCAAATTGATTCTCTCCAGCAACGTAAAGGGCTGGAACATCTCTGAGAACCTGATCGCGGAGAAGAACCTGCGCGGCGAGCCCTGGGAGTTTGGTTATGCAGTAGGTGTAAGCCGTCCTTTGTCACTGGTGGCCAGCCCCAACCCATGCACCTTCTGCCGCGAAAACTTCAGCCTGGGCGCGGAACTCTATGGCGGACTGGGCGACCGCTACAGCTTCGGCCTGCATGACACCTCACACTATCTTGCGCCGGTCGTAAATTTCCGGATGCCGAATGGCCCGGTATTCCAAGCCTCGCCGGGATTTGGATTGAACTCCAACAGCCACGGCTTTCTGCTGCGCTTCGGCGTTGCTTACGAAATCGATCAAGTCTTTTCCAGGTTGCGGAGGAAGTAACTGTGTTTAGAAAATCATCTTTATTGCTGCTGATCATCGCTCTGGCAACGCCTTTCCTGCTGGCCGCGGCCGGCGACGGCGCGTGGATCACCAAAGTTCCAGGAAAAAACCGCCAGCGCCAGAACCCTTTTGATCATCAGTCAAATGCCATCGCCGCAGGCGGCAAACTCTTTCGCCAGAACTGCGCTTCATGCCATGGAGATGAAGGCACCGGACGTGACAATCACCCCAACCTGCATTCCGACCGCATCCGCAACGCCACACCCGGCGAACTGGAATGGCTGCTCAATAACGGCAGCCTGAAAAATGGCATGCCTTCATGGTCACGCCTGCCTGAACAGCAACGGTGGCAGATCGTGAGTTTTCTGAAGGAACTGGCAGCTGGCAATTAGCAACTAGCAAATCCAAATTCACCACAGATAAACACTGATAAACACAGATTCAGAAATGGCTTCACCGCCCCCCAAAAAATCTGTATTTATCCTGTGGTAAAGAGCTTTATCATCGTGAATCAGCGTCACCTGTCGCGCCGGCCGCGGATCAGCGGTGAGGTTTTCTACCTTCCTCCTGCTATCCTGCATAATAGAAAACCTGATGGCAGACCGGCGAAAGCAACTCTTAAGAAAGCTATGGGTTTGGCCTCCCTTCCGGGGTGCAGGCATTCGCGTGACCCATATCTCCGAAGACTTCCGCAGCATTGACGTGGAGATGCCGCTCCGTTTCTATAACCGCAACTACGTCGGCACGCACTTCGGCGGCTCGCTCTATTCCATGTGCGATCCTTTTTTCATGGTCATGCTTATGGAGAATCTGGGGCCGGGCTACATCGTGTGGGATAAAGCTGCAACCATCCGCTTCAAGAAGCCCGGCAAAGGACTGGTGAAGGCGCAATTCCGTCTTTCACCTGAACGGGTCGAAGAGATTCGCGCACAGGCAGACGCGCAGGGCAAGATTGAGCCGCAGTTTCAGGTGACCGTCATCGATGCTGAAGGCAATGTGATCGCCGAAGTTGATAAGCTGCTCTACGTGCGCAAGAAGAACAACGCCTGATGCCCTTCCTGGCGCAATACAGCAATCCTCATCTCTTCTGGCTCATGCTGGCCATGGCGAGCACCCTGGCAGGCAATCTCACCATCACCGGTTCAGTAGCCAACATCATCGTCGTGGAGAAAGTGCGCGCCGAACATAACATCAGCTTCAGCGAATACGCCCGCGCCGGTGTGCCGATCACGCTGCTTACACTGATGGTGGGTGTGTTGTGGTTGAAATTTTTTGGCTAAAAGATCAGCGTGAATCAATGTAATCAGCGTCATCGGCGGTTAAGGTTTTTCATTTCCCCTTCTTTATCGCTATTCCCAGCACTTCGTAGCGCGCGTCAAAAAGCAGTTTGCCGGAACCCAGGAAAGCGCGTGCGGGGAATTGCCCATGAAAATACGTGCGATACACGCCGTTGAAGGCATTATAGAAGCTCACATCGGAGCAATAGACCTGAACAGATACCAGGTCGTCCATGCTCAACCCTGCCTTTTCAATGGTGGCCTTAACCGAGTCCATCATCAGTCTGGCTTCTTCTTCCGGCGTAGCGCCGGGCTTACCGGTCTTGGGGTCGAGACCAATGTGTCCGCCGATATAAAGGGTATTGCCCACCAGTACCGCTTCACTGAAAGGCGCATTTTGTGCGGCAGGTGTAGCACGCTGCATCACGATGTGTTTGCGGTCGTTATCGGCGGCCAGCACGAAAGCCGCACCCAGCAAAGCTGCAATGAACACCAGCACTACAGGTTTCATGGTTTTCTCCAGGATTGTGTATAGTGCAACTCTATCACTGCTGAACGGGTTTAACTTCAATATGCTCAAATCGGCTCATCTGTGCCCTGTGAAGACAGAAATCCTCGCGTGTGGGTTTTCGTCCGCAGCCGAGGGCGGCTGCGCTCCATAAGGATTCCGTGGTATTGAAGCTCTGCTGCGCTACTCCCCTACACTTCGCGCCATGGCTTTGCTGGTTTCGGGCTGCTGCGTGCCGCCTTCCACCAATTTCGAGAACACTACCAATCGTTCAGGCGCAGGGCCGATGTAATAGGTGGGATAACAGGTGATCAGCGTAAGCTGCGCGTCTTTGGTCTGCTTGAGCACGCTCACGTCTTCGGGCTTCACGATCTTTTTTCCAGTCACCTGGTATTTGAATGTCTGCCCATTGCGGCGCACGACGATCTCATCGCCCTTCTGCAATTCGTAAATGTGACGGAAGAAGGTATCGCGGTGTCCGGTAATCACGGCATTGCCGGGCTCTCCCGGCATGGCGGTTTGCACCATGTGGCCGGGCCCGATGGAGAGCTGTTTGCGTGATGCGCCTTCTACAACAATGGCATCGAGCTTGATCCTGGAAATGGAGACGCGGGTAAGCAGATCAGCCGTGGCCACTGCTGCCTTGGGCTGTCCTGCAGCCGGCATACCGGTGAGTTGCTGGTGTTCCCACTGCGCCTCAAGCTGGCGCTGGCTGTGATACATGTCCCAGTACTGGCTGCCAACATATCCAAGCAGCGTAAGGCCGATCAGCAACATCGCGAGAGAGAGAATCCGGCGCGGAGAGCTGCTCTGAACACGATGCAGCCATGCCGCGAGCCTGATGCGATCCGGCTGGAACTTACGCACAAATGCCATGCCTTGTTAGATGCACGATACAGGTTAGATGCACGATACAGCTACTCACCTTTGCGAGCGCGTGCGCCGGGCGGAGACCAATCCGCCGAGCAGCACTCCTGCACCAATGGCAGAGATCAGCGGCAAGGCGCTGGCGGTTTCCGGCAAATTCGCCATCTGAGCCGATTTTTGCTGTACAGCCGCTGGGGTTGCCGTCCCGGAATTCGCTGTCTGTGCGACACACGGCAGATGCAACGCCAAAATGGCGAAAAATCCTATGACAAGTGGCCTTTTCATTTTCCTCTTCATTCCTATGATTCCGTAAAATGTCTTGTTACAAACTAACTGTATTTATCTGCCCAGCCTGAGTATCCATATACCAATAATGGAAGGCGGTGGACCACATCAGCCAGTCGAGAATCGTCCGGACCTTAGCAGCTAAGTCCATGGATTCCTCTCTGGGAAGGGGGAAAAACTTAGTTTCGGCTGGGACTGCTCACCTGAGTGATATGCAATTTCATAACCTAAGCTCCCCTTACGAAAGTGTGCTGGCCGGAGATGATCTTGGGAGACAACCATCGAGGTTTGTAATTGATTGACAGAGCAGCAGTTCTGCTCAACAATGTGACTGCCACTTGTCCCGGAATTTTTGGAGGAATTTGATGTCTGAGATACCTCAGAATGAGGGCGGAAGCTCAACTGTGCGCAATATTCTCCTGGTGTTGGCAGGAATTTACATCATCGCGTCAGTGGTGTTTGTAGTCCAGGTCTTCAGCCGCATTGACGATCTGGAGCGGAAACAGGTCGCTGCGCAGGAGGAATTATCAAGAAAGATCGCGGACAGCGAGAGCCAGACCCGCGCCTCAGTGGGCGTGCTGGCAGAGCAAATCGGCATCACCCGCCAGGACCTGGCAAAGCGCGCTGCCGTTCTTCAGCGCAAAGAGAAAGCCATTGAATCACGGCTGAGCGTGCAGGAAGAGCAGACCAAGCAGCAGTTCGGCGCCGTCTCCGGCGAAGTGAGCGGTGTACGCACCGACGTGGGCAAGGTCAGGGACGACGTGACTGCCACCAGGTCTGATCTTGAAGCCACCAAATCCAGGCTGGAGCATGCTATCGGCGACCTGAACCGCGCCAGTGAATTGATTGCCACCAATCACGATGAACTCGAGGTTCTGAAGCATAGGGGCGACCGCAACTATTACGAGTTCACGCTGAAGAAAGGCAAGGATCCCACGCGGTTGTCCACCGTGGGTCTGCAGCTTAAGAAGACTGATTCCAAGAAAAGCAAGTTCACGCTCTACGTGATGGCGGACGATAAGAAGATCGAAAAGAAAGATCGCACCATCAACGAACCGCTCCAGTTCTATACCGGACGCGACCACAACCTGTATGAGATTGTGGTGAACACCGTGGATAAGAACGAAGTCACCGGCTACCTGGCAACTCCCAAGACCATAGCGGCCAACACAGGATTGCAGCACACAAATTAGCCCGTGTAGCACAGCCGCCCTGGCCTGTGCGGATAACTGTAACCAGGAACGACGAAGGCGCATCTCTTCAGGTACGCCTTTTGTTTTTCTGAGTGAGATTAATCCGCACAGCCGAGGGCGGCTGTGCCACACGTTGCTCGTGGCTCGACACAGCCTCTATTTACGGCATCTAAGTAAGTGAGGACTGAAGGATGCCCAGCAAGAGCGAGCAGCGGCAGGATTTCAATACGACTTTCATCATCGCCATCATCGTGGCAGCCATCCTGGCCTTTTGTGTGCTGGGATTGGTCTACGGCTGCATGAAAGCCAACCACGCACCACAGGCAAAACCGCCGACAGCCGGACTGCATCTGGTAAATGGGCAGGCAGAATGGGTAACGCAAAATGGGTAAATGGGTAAGTTGGTAAATGGTTAAATGTTTTTCCCCGGAACACCCAAGCTAAAAGCCAAAGCTAAGCCGTCACTCCACAACACTTCTTATACTTCTTTCCCGATCCGCAGGGGCAGGGATCGTTGCGTCCTACCTTGGCAGCGCCCCGGACGACCTGCTGGGGCGTGTTGCCGTTGGTTGCTCCGGCCATGCGCGCCTGCTCCAGTTCGCGCTTCTTGCGGCGCTGGAACTGGTCTTCAAGATCGTCAATGGAAGTAGCGGCGCGGTGCCGTGACGGCGTGGGTGACTGCTGCTGGTTGCCGTTTCCGCTGGAAGCAGCAGCGGCTGAAGCCGAGGGCGCTTCCACGATCTGCATGTGGAACAGATAGCGCACCGTATCTTCTTCGAAGCGCTGCATCATGTCCTCAAACATCTCGAAGGATTCGCGCTTGTACTCCACCAGGGGATCGTGCTGGGCGTAGCCGCGCAGGCCGATTCCCTCTTTCAGGTGGTCCATATTAAGCAGGTGGTCTTTCCACTGGGTATCGATCACGCTGAGCATGATCATGCGCTCGTGGTAGCGCATGCCATCGGCGCCAAGCTGCTTTTCCTTGCTTTCGTAGATTTCGCGCAGCTTAGCGAAGATGGCATCGCCCAGCTCTTTGCGGTTGAGCTGATCCGCCTCGATTCCCGATTGCTTCAGGTCAAGACCAAAATTGTCGAGAATATACTTGCTGAGCCCTTCCACGTCCCACTGATCAGGGTGGAGATTGCGTGGTGCAAATCGCTCCAGCGCCTCGCCCAGCATTCCGGTTACGTAATCTTCAAGGATGAGTTCTTTCTGGTCCAGGCCCTCAAGCAACTGGCGGCGCAGCGTATAAACGGCCTGCCGCTGCTTGTTCATCACGTCGTCATATTCCAGAACGTGTTTGCGCGACTCGAAGTGCTGCGCTTCCACCGCTTTCTGCGCGGCCTCGATGCGGCGGGTAATCAGGCGCGACTCGATGGGAACGCCCTCTTCCATTCCCAGCCGCTGCAGCAGCTTCGATACCCAGGCGCGCGCGAAGATGCGCATCAGGTCATCTTCAAGCGAGAGATAGAAGCGCGATGATCCGGGATCGCCCTGGCGGCCGGCGCGGCCGCGCAACTGGTTGTCGATGCGGCGCGCTTCATGGCGTTCGGTGCCGAGAATGTGCAGGCCGCCGACCTCAACCACCTCTTCATGCTCGCGGTCGGTATCGGCTTTGTACTTGTTAAAACTTTCGTTCCACTGCGCCACCGGACATTGGAATTCCGTTCCGTTGTAATAGAAGACGATGGTCTGCGCGTTATCCTGCTGCAGAGCTACCTCGCCGCCGGCCGTGCGTAGCGGCTGGGCAAAGCCCTTCTTCACCGTCTCCTGGCGGGCCATGAATTCAGGGTTGCCGCCGAGAAGAATGTCCGTGCCGCGTCCGGCCATATTGGTGGCGATGGTAACTGCGCCAATGCGTCCGGCCTGAGCCACGATTTCCGCTTCGCGCTCGTGGTACTTGGCATTGAGCACCACGTGTTTCACATTCTTTCTCTTCAACAGCTCAGAGAGCCGTTCCGATTTCTCAATCGAGGTGGTGCCCACCAGAATAGGGCGGCTTTCGGTGCTGATCTTCTGAATCTCATCGGCCACGGCAAAATACTTTTCTTTTTCCGTGCGGTAGACAATGTCAGCATTTTCCTTGCGCCGCATCTCCCTGTTCGTAGGAATTACGACCACTGAAAGGTTGTAGATCTTCTCGAATTCCGGCGCTTCGGTTTCTGCCGTGCCTGTCATTCCCGCCAGCTTCTTGAACATACGGAAATAGTTCTGGAAGGTAATGGTGGCCAGCGTCTGGGATTCGCGCTCGATCTTTACGCCTTCTTTGGCTTCAATGGCCTGGTGCAGACCATCAGACCAGCGGCGTCCGGGCATCATGCGTCCGGTGAACTCATCCACAATAATGACTTCGCCATCTTTCACCACGTACTCGACATCGCGCCGGTAAAGAGCATGGGCCTTCACGGCGGTTTCCACGTGATGCTTCAGCGCCCAGTTTTCCGGGTCGGCAATATTGCCGATGCCCAGCAGCTTTTCGACCTTTTCCCAGCCTTCATCGGTGACTGTGGCGTTTTTGTTCTTTTCGTCTACCCAGAAGTCGCCCGTATAAATCTTTGGCTCGCCAGGAGCGGTCTCGATCTCCTCGCCTTTCTCCAGGTTAGGGATAATGCGGTTGACGCGCTCGTATTTGTCAGTAGATTCATCGCTGGCGCCGCTGATGATGAGCGGGGTGCGGGCTTCGTCGATCAGGATGGAGTCAACCTCGTCGACGATCGCGAAGCTGTGGCCGCGCTGCACGCAGTCGGTCAGACTGAATTTCATGTTGTCGCGCAGGTAATCGAAGCCAAACTCGTTATTGGTGCCGTAGGTAATATCGGCGGCGTAGGCCTCGCGGCGCTCCTCGTCGTCCAGTTCGTGGACGATCACGCCCACGCTCAGCCCAAGAAAGCGGTAAAGCTTGCCCATCCATTCCGAGTCGCGCTTGGCCAGATAGTCATTGACAGTGACCACGTGGACGCCATCACCGGCCAGAGCATTCAGATAAACAGGCAGGGTTGCCACCAGCGTTTTGCCTTCACCGGTCTTCATTTCCGCGATCCTGCCCTGATGCAGCACGGCGCCACCGATGAGCTGCACATCGAAATGGCGCATATTCAGGACGCGGCGGCCGGCCTCGCGGGCTACGGCAAACGCCTCCGGCAGAAGTTCGTCAAGAATCTCTTTGCGGGCGGCCACGCGCTCATCCGCGTCTTCAATGCCTTCCAGACGCTCACGAACACGTCCGCGGAACTCGTCAGTTTTGGCGCGAAGCTGCTCATCGCTAAGCTGCTGCATCTGCGGCTCAAGAGCATTGATCTGCCCTACGAGCGGACGTATCCGCTTGACCTCACGTTCGTTGCTGGTGCCAAAAACTTTGGCGGCTAATTTACCTATCAATGTCAATAAATCCTATGCGCAGAGTGCGTCAAAGTAAGACTAACATATTGGATGCATGAGGGTTACTGCAGGACGCGCAGGACGCAGGGTGTTCCGCGACCTGCACTCGGGTTTGGCCGCTGATGAACGCTGCTAAAGACGCTGATTGGAATAAATATTAAGAACTCCTGGCTCCATTCATAAGACTGATTCCAAGAGCGGTTTAAACCCGCCTTTCATCTTTAAATCTGTGCTGATCCGTGTTCACTGCTTTCAGCGTCGAAGCAGCGTTCATCAGCGGCCAAACAAAATGACGGTTAGTACGTGAAAAGCCCCGGCAGTGATTACCGGGGCTGGCGTTGAACTGGATTCCTAGGCGGCTCTGCCGCTGCGGCCACGCGACCGAGAGGGCTCCTCTTCGCCTTCCTCTTCTTCCATGCCCATCTGTTCGGGCTTGATCTTCTTGGAAAAGCCTTCCATCTTCTTCCAGGTGGCCTGCTCTTCCTTCAGGTTCTGCTGCAACAGTTTTACAGCCTTGTTATGTCCCATCTCGCGGGCTAAACGAATCAGCCCTTCATAGGCATTGATCTCATAGGCTTCCACTTTCATAGCAGCGCCAATGCTGAAAACATCAAGGATGTCCTCTGCCGGGTCCTCTTCGGCAAATGACTGGTATTCTTCGATCAGGCCCTTGATGCCTTTGCATTCGGTTTCTTCCGGCTGCTCTTCCAGTGACTCGAAGACCTGCTCCAGCCGCTGCACCTGCTTTTCCGTCTGTGCCTGGTGCGCAGTCAAGGCTTTCTGCAGTTGCGGATTAGAGGCATTTTCAGCCTGCTCGCCGAGGGCATCAACCAGTTTGCGCTCGGCATCAAGCATGTCAGTAAGTTCATGGAGAAAAAGTTCGTGGGCTGTCTGCATGGGTGAAAATCTCCCTCTGGTGTGATTCAATCATTTAAGATGCGATACTCTACGGCAGGCTGCCTTCCTGCCACCAAATAGCGAATGCACGGTTTTTATAATTGTTTTCTCCAATCAGCGGAGAAGTACCCGGAAAACATAGCCATAGAGCTGCAGCACTCCTCCGGCCCCGTTGAGAGTTACACCTATGCCGAGTTGCGCCGCATGGGAGAGTCTGTGGGCCAGTGGCTGCGCTCCTCCGGCATGTCTAACGGCGTGCGTTGCGCCATCATGGCCACCAATGGGCCGCTGTGGGTGGCCTCTTATCTGGGCATCATGTCGGCGGGCGCAGTTTCTGTGCCGCTGGATACCGCCTTTACTGCCGCCCAAGTGAATAAGCTGCTGCGGGATTCCGGCAGCACCCTCATTTTTACCGACTCCAGGCACCTGCCGGTTGTAGAAAAAGCAGTCGAGCAGACACTAGTGCGAATCGTGATGCTCGAGGGCTCCGGTGAAGGATGTTACTCCAACCTGCTGGGCATGTTTGCCGCCGGATCGAGCGAGTTCCGGCCAGCCCGTCTCTATGACGATGATCTGGCAGTTCTGATGTACACCTCCGGCACGACCAGCGATCCCAAGGGCGTGATGCTCACCCATAAGAACCTGCTGGCGGAGGCGGATGGGGTCTTCAGCTTCATCGAGGTCGGCCCGAAGGATTCGATTCTGGCAGTGCTGCCGCTCTTCCACGCGCTGGCCCAGATGGCCAACCTGCTGCTGCCCTTTGCCGCAGGAGCGCGCATCGTCTACCTCGACTCCATGAATACCTTTGAGCTGCTGCGCGCCCTGAGCGAACGCAACATCACGCTCTTCTGCTGCGTGCCGCAGTTCTTCTACCTGATTCATGAACGGGTCATGCAGCAGGTGAAGCAGCGTGGCTGGATCGCCCGAACCGGCTTCCGCGCGTTGCTGGGCATCGCGGCCGCCGGACGCAGGGTTGGAATCAACCTCGGCAAGCTCCTCTTCCGCAAAGTACACCTGCTGCTTGGCCCGAAGATGCGCTACCTCATCAGCGGCGGCTCGGCCTTTGACGTGAATATCGGCCATGACCTGCGCACGCTCGGCTTCAACGTGCTCCAGGCGTATGGCCTGACGGAGACCAGCGGCGCTGCCACCTGCACTCCACCGCAACAGAATGTGCTTGGGTCTGTGGGCCAGCCGTTCAAAGGCGTGCAGGTCAGGATTTTGAATCCTGAGCCGGTGGAAGGCCGTGAGTATCAGGCGGGAGAAATCTCTATTTCTGGTGGCATTGTGATGAAGGGCTATTACAACCGTCCCGATGCGACCGCTGAAGTGCTGCATGATGGCTGGCTGCATACCGGCGACCTGGGCTATCTCGACCAGCGCAATAACCTGTTCATCACCGGCAGGCAGAAAGAAATCATTGTCCTCAGTTCCGGCAAGAATATTTATCCTGAAGAGATTGAAGCCCACTACGCGCGCTCTCCTTTCATCAAGGAGATTTGCGTCATGGGATTGACGAACCGTCCGGGAGAGCCGGTGAGCGAGCGCCTGCACGCCGTGATCGTTCCTGATTTTGACGTGCTGCGCGAGCGCAAGATCGTGAACGCCAGAGAGGTGATCAAGTTCGACGTGGAAAGCCTCTCCATGCAGTTGCCCAGCACCAAGCGCATCCTGAGCTTTGATATCTGGCCTGAACCTCTGCCCCGAACCAGTACCCGCAAGCTGAAACGCTTTGAAATCCAGCGCCGTGTCACGGCCAATGAACGTGCCGGGCAGAGCGCTGCAACCGTCGCGCAGGAGCCTACCGCAGAAGAAGCCGTATGGCTGATTGATCCGGATGTGCAGCGCGCGCTGGCGGTAATCCGCCGTGCCAGCAAGGTGCGGAAGCCGATATTGCCTTCAGATAATCTGGAATTGGACTTGGGCTTCGATTCCATGGAGCGCGTGGAACTGATGGTGGAACTGGAACGCGAACTCAACGCCAAGGTAGACGAGACGGCGATCTCCTCCGTCTATACCGTTCGCGAACTGGTGGACACCATGCTGCAATCCCGCGGCAGCACGGCTGCACCACGCCGTGCTATGCCCGGCTGGGACATACTCCTAGACAACGAACCCGAAGATCCTCGCGTGCGTGCCCTGGCGAAGAAGAACTATTTGCAGGCCGTCTTCTGGTTCGTGATGGTCAAGCTGGTCTCGGTAATTGGCCGCCTCTTCTTCGGACTGAAGGTAAGCGGAAGAGAGAATCTCCCCCCAAGCGGGCCATTCATTCTCTCTCCCAATCATCAGAGCTTCCTCGATGGACCCATGGTAGTCAGCGCGCTGCCGTGGCGGGTGTTCAAGGACATCTTCTTTGTAGGAACCAGTGAGATATTCGGACAGGGCATCTTCGGCTGGCTCTCGAAATTTATCCGGCTGGTGCCGGTTGATCCCGATTCCAACCTGGTGAATGCCATGCGCGCCGGCGCCTATGGCTTGAAGCACGGCAAGGTGCTCATTCTGTATCCCGAAGGCGAACGCTCCATCGATGGAATACCCAAGGCATTCAAGAAGGGCGCTGCCATTCTGGCCAGCCACTTGAAAGTACCGGTCTATCCGGTGGCGATTGAAGGTTTCCATGAAGCATGGCCGCGCAACCAGAAGCTGCCCCGCCTGGCCAAACTGAAAATCCAGTTCGGCACAGCGGTGAATCCTCCTGAAGTGCTGCAAAGCCCGGAAGAGAGCTATAGACAGCTCACCGAAAAACTCCGGTCTCACGTGGTCGAGATGTGGGAAGGCTTGCGGGAAGATGCACGAAAAAAAGAGACAGCAGGGGCTGATTGACTCTCCCACAAATCGGCGGGTCTACTTAAGCCAGCGAAGCTGGCGCAACTCTTCTAGCCTACAGCGCAAGCTATAGGTAAATACAACGAAGAATCCAGAAGCCCGCGAAGCGGGCGATATAGGGATTTCTCGCTTCGCTCGGAACAAAGAATAAGGTATCCTCTTTCCATAAATGCCCACGCACAACCGCGCCACCATCATCAGCATGACTGTCATCGCTTCTGCTGCTGCAACCCTCCTGCATGAAGGGCTGGGACACGGTGTTGTAGCCTGGCTGCGCGGCGCCGGTCCGACGGAACTTACTACCACTCATCTGTCGTCGCTGAAGGCGGATCGCTGGGTCATGGCAGGCGGTACTCTCGTCAACCTGGCTGTTGGCGCTGCGGCGCTCTTTGCCTGCTCCCGTTCAGGTCAACATGCCAACCGGCGTTACTTTCTCTGGCTCCTGGGCGCGCTCAATCTGCTGCCGGGTGCGGGCTATTTCATGTATTCCGGCCTCGCAAACATCGGCGATTGGGCTGCACTCATCCGGGGATTGCCGCATCATCTCGCATGGCGAATTGCTTTGAGCTTATTCGGCGTGGTGCTTTATTACTTGTCTGTGCGCGCAATCGGCGCTACGGTCGCACCGTTCGCGCCAGATGGCTCTGCCTATAATGTTGCTGGACGTCTTCCCTACTGGGCAGGCGGTATTTTTCAGTGCATTGCAGGATTGCTCGATCCGCTAGGCTGGAGGCTTCTGCTGATCGCCACCATAGCCGCTGCCTTCGGAGGCAACTCAGGCCTGCTCTGGGCCAATGTGTTCTTGCCGCAACCGGCAGCAAAAGAAACTTTAACTGTACGCCGTTCTCCCGGCTGGTGGATCACCGCTGTCGTGTTTGGGGGAGCCTATATTCTTATCGTAGGGCCGGGAATTCGCTTTCACGCACATTAGACACATTGCTATTGCGGCCACAGGGATCCCTGGCTGCGTCCGGACTGAATAACACAATTGTCACGCTTCCTGCGGCCCGCTCAGCAGCCGGCTCATCACAGATGCAATGCGCTCCCAGTTCTCGGCTTCTACTGCAAGCTGCTTACGCCCTGATTTGGTGATGGTGTAGAACCGGGCTTTGCGGTTGTTCTCTGAAACACCCCAACTGGAGGTAATCCAGCCCCGCTGCTGCAGCCGCAGCAACGCCGGATAAAGCGTCCCCTGATTCAACTGCAGCAGGTTCTCTGATACCTGTTCGAGGCGCCGCGCGATGCCATAACCGTGCAGCGGCCCCAGCGCTTCCAAGGTCTTCAATACCATGAGGTCCAGCGTGCCCTGCAGCACGTCAGCCTTCTCGCTCATCGGTGCGTCTCCTGTCGATTAACAACATGAGTTTATAAGTTATATGTTGCTTGTCAACAGGAAGACGGGTTTTGGCTATTGGCTTGGGCTTATGTATCCATTGCATCTATCTGTGAGAATCTGTTCATCTGTGTCATCTGTGTTGAGATTTTTCGATGAGCACAAAAGAAAAGACGCAGCATAACACTGCGTCTTTTGCGGTTCAGCCCTTCAGGTAGAATTAGTTGCTTGCTACCTGCTGCTTCTGCAGCACGAAGTGGGCGCGGCGGTTCTCCTTCCAGCACGACTCGTCTTCAGTCTTGGTGCAGAATGGCCGCTCTTTGCCGTAGCTGATGGTGTGGACGCGGTCCGCGGTTACGCCGTGCTTCGCGAGAATGTCGCGCACGATGTTGGCCCGGCTGTCACCCAGTCCCATGTTGTAATCTTCCGAACCGCGCTCGTCACAGTGCCCCTCGATAACCAGCTTCATATTCGGGTGCTGCGCCAGGAATTCAGCATCGGTATTCAAGGCGGTTTCCTGATCGGCGCTGACCTGGTAATTGTCGTAGCCAAAGAAGACGTCCTTCACATTCTGGGCAAACAGTTGCTCATCGGTGATTCCGGTTGCAACCTTCCTGGCATTTACAGTAATGCGGGCATTGGCCTCTGTGCTTCCGCCATCGCCTTTTGCAGTCAGGTGATAAGTGGTGGAATCAGACGGCATGATGTTCATGGAACCGGATGCCGTTACGGTACCAACACCATCAATGTTGATGGTCGTGGCATTCTGCGTCTGCCAGCTAAGTTTTGCGGACTGGCCATGGTCCACGGTGGCTGGTGTCACCATCAGATTCGCAGTAGGTGATGGAGGTACAGTCGGAGGCGGAGTGTTGATCTTGGCCACCGGCTTCTGCTGGTGATGGCATCCGGCCATGACCAGGACAACGGATAAAGCAAATACAAAGACAAAGACTTTCTGAAGTTTCATCGGAATTCTCCTCAAATCCAAATACACAAAAAAGCTCAATGTGAGCTGCGGGTTTCGTTGATTCAGGAAAGGTGTTTGAACGCGGGGATCAGCAGCGCAGGACGCGCATGAGAGCGGCCGGAGTCACGTCGCGCCTAATGTGCTCTCGCGCCTCTGCAAGCCGCGCACAAGCCAGCCGCGCTTTGACCAACCGCATAGAAGCAATACGGAATGCCGCGATAACCATGCTGAGAAGCAGCATGAGGACGGCCCATTTGAGACGAAAGATGGTAGCCGGACCGTGAGTGGCAGGAAACGGGCCAGTAACCAGCGGAAAGAAAAATAGAAGCAGTACAGCGACGGCTGAAAAGATGCCGATGCACCGTCCAAACAGCGACGTGAACATGGGAAAAAGTATGATCCAGAGTTGCCGGATGGTCAAGGAATATCGCCAAACGAGGTATTTTCGGCCAATTTCTCAGTGGTTTTGCTGTATCAGCGGGCTACAACGTTGCCGCTTCTTTGACCGATATATCTGCAGCGCAGGCCAGAGCGTTTTGGCAATTGGCTGAGATGAACCGGAACACGGAACAAATGGAGAAGTCCTTTCACTGCTTCACATCTGCTGTTCCGGTTGACGTTCCGTGTTCCGGTTCAGAAGCGGAACAGAAGGCTTTTACCACAGCGTGGCGAGCCACAACCAAAACCTTTAACCGCAGAGGACGCAAAGGACGCAGAGGAACAAGATCAAAAGGCGCACCACGGAGACACCGAGACACGGAGGCGCGGAGACTTTGCGGGAGAACAAAAAATTGGCGTAACAGGCGTAACGCCGTCACAATCCTTATTAATCCCAAGGGTATTAGACTGGGTTACGACAGGTTACGTTGTTACGGCAGTTCGCCTTTCCAGTGCGCCCCTCAAGATAGAGGTGTGCTGTAAGCGTCAATGTATATTCAGTTTTCAAAGAACAAAACCTGCGCTTCCGCCTGAGCGGAGCATAGATACTATAGTAGGTGCTTTATAGAAAAGCAACCAGATTTACCCGACATGGGAGGGAATAGTTGCCCATTTGGGCTACGACTACTTCAACGCGCGCAACGCCCGAATTGCTGTTCTATTAACCTCCTGATGTTGCATCAGGAGGCTGCGATACGTAGATGTGAGCCTTCAGTGGCTCCTTTTCAGTTCTTCTTTCTTAACATCAGGCATTCCATTTTGCTCCCCCTCAGGAGTTTTTGATATGTTGTCTCTGGATTACGTGACAAAAGGATCAGCCGAAGGAATTGCCAAGGGTGGAACGGAGCGAGCAATGCCTAAGAAGCATGTATTTTTATCATATTGTCGCGAAAATCAAGCAGAGGTCAAGCTGTTGCGAGATGATCTGATTGCTGCCGGTGAAAATATTTGGTGGGACCAAGACCTTCTTCCTGGACAGAATTGGGCGCTTGCAATTGAGAAGGCCATGGAAAATGCCTACGCAGTCATTCTTTGCTTGTCGAAAGAATCGGAGGCACGGGTCACTTCTGGAATTTATCCGGAGGCAAGCGATGCAATTTCCGCTTATCGACAATATCCGCCTGATAGGATTTTTCTAATTCCGGTACTTCTGTCGGATTGTGCAGTTCCTTCGATTAAAATCGACAGTACCCGAAAAATAAAGGATCTCCATTATGTGAAGCTATTCCCAAAGGCAGAGCGCACTGAAGGAATCGCGAAGTTGCTGCAAGCGATCAAGGCAACACCTCACCACCCTTAGCAGGCTCGCCGGAAATAAGTCGCACCGCGCCGGCGAGCCAGCAATTGAGTGCGGCCAAAGAGGAGAAGGGGGATATTGCAGATGTAGCACGTGGCTCAATTCACGACGCGCAGATGATTGCAGTCGCGACTGTTCGCGATTCCTCTTCGAATTCAGAAAAGCCTGATCATAGTGCATCGAGTACAACAAAAAATGCTTCAAGCGTACTGAGCCACTTTCCACCTTGGCTGAGGCTTCTCATCGCCGCAGCTGTACTCTTGATTGTATGCACTGGTGTGTGGCTCTGGCGACATCAGAAATCGTTGGAGGATGGTTTTCACAATCAATTGAAGCATTTTGGCTTACCCTCCGATCTGCGTGATTATCAAGGCCAATTCGAATCCTTAAACATTGATCAGGTAGCTTTGAGTGATTTGGATTGGCTTGATTCAAATACCCTCAAGCACTTCACTCTTGCGAGTCGCAACTTAAGTTCGCTGGATGGCCTTACTCACATTCCCCAACTGCAATCCCTGGATCTAGATTTGAGAGATCTTCCGCTGTACTCCCTCGCCGGTATTTCCTCTCTTCGCCACCTTCAAAGTTTGACTCTGCGGCACATTGGCCTGGCGAAACAACAGATTATGCCAGAAATTAGTATCTTTCCAGAACTTAGAGACCTCTATCTCGATCTGCGGACTGTCCGTACAGTTTCCCAGCTTCCCGATACATCGGGACTGACCCAACTCCGCTCCCTAACTCTCTTGCTGGACTACTCTCGCGTACAAAGCCTGGATTCGCTGGCGAAGATCGAGGGTCTGGAAGCCCTTAGTCTTAGTTTGGATGGAACCCAATTGAATCTGCTATCAGGCTTGAATTACAGTCAAAGCCTTCGTTCTCTGACGCTTTCGCTCGCATCACCGCCCAACATTAAGTTGCCCGATCTTACTGCCCTTCGAGGACTCGTGAATCTAACCATTTATATGCCAGGGACGAGAGGCAGTAACCTTACTGATGAGACTTCAGTTCCCGATATGACCTACCTTAAGCAATTGCAACAGTTAGCGATACACCTCAACGGTTCGGAAGTTCGCCGCCTACCGGAGATTGGCCATCTCGTGGGCTTGAGAACGCTTGATTTGGATCTGGACATGAGCGCAGTAGACAAGCTTCCAGATATTTCTAAAATTCGTGATCTCGATAGATTAATATTGCATGTAAGTGGAACAGTAATCTCGGAATTGCCGGATTTTACAGAACTTCCGAAGCTCCATGACCTAGATTTGGCGCTAGCAGATTCCAAAATCACATCCTTGAATAGTGTTGAAAGCCTCAGGGGACTAAGGAGTCTTTCATTGGATATAGACGGAGCGAATATTCGAGACATGGGCTTTATTGCTAAACTCGGGAGCATCGAGAAACTTGCTCTTCGCTTGAGATGGTCTCAGATCCACGACTTGCCAGATCTGGGGCTGATAAAGGGACTGCGCATTTTTGAACTCCACTTGGATGATTTGCCAAGCACGGAACAATTACCTGATATCAGCAATCTGCAGGCGCTGGAAGAGTTAACTCTCGATCTCAAGGGCTCCCACATCTCCAAACTGCCCAACTTATCTCACTTGCCTCATTTGAGAAAAGTCACACTAGTTCTGGAGGATTCTGACATCAAGGACCTGTCGTCGCTGGAGGAGGTAAGCAGTCTTGAGGAACTGTGCTTGGATCTGAAGCATACCAATATGCAAACTCTCCCCAATTTGAAGCCGCTCAAGAGCTTGCGGAGAGTCGAGATGGATATCAGGCATTCTGGGCTCATGCTTAGTCAGACTGGGAATCTCTCTCAGCTTCAAGAGTTGACCATCGATGGGGGCTTTTCCTCCTTAAAAAATCTGCCAAGATCGGTCAAAGCGTTGGCGTTCATGCCCTAGTCGAACGGAACAAAGGGAAGCGACCATATTGCTTTGGCAAGTATCGGAACTGGTTACCATGGAAAGATACGGGCATTTATCACAAAGGCCTTGTCTAACGGCTTTCTTGGAGGGTATGCTGGTTGCTCATTAGATGTGTACCTAACATGAGAAATGTCATCGACTTGTGCGGACTTCTACCTAGTGTGGGCCGAACCTTCGTTACTGAAGCAGCCACTTCGATGAAGTCTGGAAAGAGCCGGGCATGAAGACAGCACGGCAATGGCGGCTTCTCGTTTCCGTCTGGTTTTTGATCAGTCTTCCAGCCGTTCCCACGGAGAAGGATGATGGACTGGTGGATGAAAGTTATCGTTTGAGCCAAATGCTTGGCGGTCGCGAGCAGCTAACTTATCTTATCGAATTGTGTCATTTGAGCCCCCACCTCAACCTTTCCACGAAAAAAACACAGGAGTATTCCTTAGCGTTGTTCCGTCTCGCTTCCACAGGGCAGGATGCTAAGTTACGCATTATAGGACAGAAGAATGCCGTAACCTGTCTGTCTCATGCTGACCCGACGACAGCTATGGAGCTTCTCTCCAAGATAGGATTCCAACAGCAACCCGGACAATGGCTGTATGAAGATCCTCGCTACAACGCTGCTGAGACGGCTTTTGTCAACTTGATCACTATGTCCAGATCCCAAAACACCATTGACAGCGTTACAGCAAATGCAAGATATCTAGGCCAGACTGGACAATACCCATACTTTGGAGTTGGAATGGTCATAGATCGCCTTCCACCAGACTTCAAGAACCAAATAAATACTCTTTTCAATGACGCTGTGCAATTTTATGTGAGCGAAAGCGGCTTCTATAACCGCGATGAGGAATTTCTGTTTCTGTTGCGGTCACTACATAATCCCTCCGTTGACAAAGATTTAATAGTAAGGGCATTAACCGTTTTCGCACAACGACTTACGAGTTCTCCAATCCATTTTCCGGGCGACTATTATGCTGAGATCCACGTTGATTCAAGCGGCAAGGTCTTCCCATTCACCGATCGCAATGAAGCCTTTCTATTTCTGATATTCCCCGCCATTCGGAAACTCAATCCGACGCTGGCAATGGAGCTTCGGCAGAGGGACGCAAAGCTGGACGAAGCGACAGATGGTATGCATTACATACCCGGAGGTTTTGTGCAAGGGAGCCCAACATCACAGCAGGCAGCCCGGCAGCATTTTCAATGGTTGCAAGAGTCCCTCGTTTCCCGGATCAAGGAACAGCAAGGCTGCAATCCAGAATCGGTGGTCCAGCTTGCCTACCGAATAACCGATCCGAGTTTGCGCATCGTCGGCTTTTCCGCTATCCTTCCAGCCCTTGCACGGAGCAATCCCTCCGAAGGGCACAGCATCTACGAAAAACAACTCTCCGAACTCGGCAATTTGAGCAATCCCATCGGGAGATTGCGGGCTACGGTTGCGGTAGCGTCAGCTGCCTATCAGCTTGGCGATTTTAAACAGTTCAAATTTTTGAGCATGCAGGCTTTTGATATGGGCTTCCGGCTTTTCAGTAATGATGTTAAGGCCAGCCACGCACAGCTACGTCAAGGTTTCGATGAACTCCACGACCTTATTACCTTTACAGCTTCACAACGAACTGACTTTCTGCTGGAAGAAGTGCAGCAGCTGCCCGATGATTGGCTCAAGGCTTATCTCTGGCTGTATGAAGCAGATGGTCATGGAACGTTAAGGGCTCTGCCAATGGCGACTAAGTCATGCTCTGATGCACACGCGACTGAACGAACGCGAGATCGCGGAGGGGCATTGGTCGAGGGATTCCTTGGAGGCCAGGAGAAGGTACAATGAAAAACATATTAATTATTTTTATAGTGCTTTTTTGCGGGTCGCAAGTAGCATTCGGAGAAAAGTGCGGTTTCCAGCGTGATACCGATTTGTCCGGCGGCAGCTATGCGAGTTCGACAAGTAGTGACCAATGCTCTGCTGGTCAATCGATACTCGAGGCAAATTATTCTTTCCCGAACGCTCAGCTGCTAGATGAGACTATGGCATTCCAGGCTCGTAATCCGCTTGTTGACCCAACAACTTTTCATTTGCGCCAAGCGTTGGGTAGTCAGGACCAGCTGATCAATCTTGTTGAAATGTGCCGCGCGAGTGTTTCTTCCAATCACCCAGAGATGGCCAAGGATGTGGCTTTAATCCTGTTCCGAGTTGCGACAGCCGAACGGAGTCCAGCATTGCGTGCTGTTGGTCAAAAAAATGCTGTGACGTGTTTGTCCTATGTCGACCCTGTGGCAGCCATGGAGTTGCTCTCAAAAGTAAGCTTCCAGCGACCCGGGCGGGGCCAATGGCTATATGAAGATCCTCGTTACAACGCAGCAGAAATAACATTCGTCAATTTTGCGAAGCTCAACCCATTCGAAGTCTCGATCATTGCCGCGAAGGCTAGATATTTAGGTAAGACAGGACAGTACCCATACGTTGGCATTGCCAAGGTCATTCGCAGCCTTCCAAGATCGTTAGAGAAGGAGGCAAGTGCACTTCTCCGTGATGCCTTAGCCTTTTATGCAAGCGAAACGGGTTTCTATAATCGGGATGAAGAGTTCCTGCGACTCTTGCAGTCGCTGAATGATTCTTGGGTTGACAAACAGCTTGCTGCTGAGGCATTGGCAACATTCTTTCGACGGCTGAAGAACGACCCGATCCATATCCCAGGAGACTATTATGCGGAGCTTCAAATCGATTCGAGCGGCAAGATACTCTCGTTTACTGATCGCAATGAAGCCTTCCTCTTCCAGGTCTTTCCGATGATCCAGCGTTTCCATCCTGGATTGGCGGCACATCTCCTCCAGCAGGACCATAGATTGGAAGAAACTGCTGACAATATGAGCTATATTTCTGGCGGATTTGTCCAAGGGAATCATACCCCCGAGGAGGCCGCCCAGCGGCATCTTGCGTGGTTGCAAGACTCTCTGGTAGATCGGATTCAAGGGTGCCAAGACTGTAATCAGCAGGTGGTGACTCGTCTAGTCCGGCACCTTACGGATCTGAACTCGCGTGTTGTGGGTTTCTCCGCCACGCCCTCCCGCGTTGTGCACCGTATTCCTTCAGGGCGCCTAACACTTACGAAAAGCAAACTCGTACAGTTCGCGAGGCAAACCTTTTATCACGAACAGGCGTCGAGTGAACCAACTCAGCTAAGTAGAACACCCGCGTCATACGCTCAGAATCCAAGAACGCTTCGCAAAGGAAGTGTCGCCCGTTGAAAGAGGTACAGCAAAAGTAGGTAATCTGGTATAGGCAAAATTGTAGCTGCAAGAGCCTCAAGGAACCGGAAGGCTCAATAACATTCAACGAGCAGCCCGCAACAGGTTCAATATCAATCACTTAGCCGAAGTTCGTCACGGTGCGGTTGAATTCCGCGATTTTTAAGGTTGTCATCGTGACAAGTCTTTTATCCTCAATCTCCAGATTCAGAAAAGCGATGTGGTGCAGACCTACCCTCTTGCGGCCAACCAGAGCCGGTGGCAAACTCGGCCCCAGATGTTTTTGCGGCCGCATCAACGAAGTAAGGACGGTAAGCAGCACACCTATTGGTAGCTGGTAGAGACAGTGCGGACCTCCCGCGGCCCGCGCCAGAGAACGCTGTGCTATTTGGGCGAGCTGAACGGTTCGACTCAGGCGCGGTGGCTGAAGAGCATCGAAGTCTTCAACGAGCAGGGGGAAGTTCAGCAACTGAAATTATTTCCTGCGCACCTGGCG
>QHVI01000146.1 GCA_003223515.1 Candidatus Angelobacter sp. Gp1-AA117 | reverse complement strand
TCGTTCCGCCAGCCAGTAATGCAACACCCGACGCGGTTACCGCCCATTCAGCCATAGGAACATTTTTGGCACTGGCATATTGGGCAAGCTGTTTCCGCTGTTTGAAATGATTGATTCCGTTGTAGAGAAAGAAGCCGCCAAAAAGAAGACGGCCAAGCAGAAATGGGACCTTCATGTTCTGACCTCCAGATGCCTGAATTTTTGGATTCAAGGGATGAAGAGCAGGTGGCCCCGGAAGAATTTGGTAATGGGTAACTTGGTAATTGAGAAATTGAATTACTTCTACTCTTGTATATGCCAAATAGCTGGAGTGAGAAATTTCATAACAGCCAAAGTTTTTATGGAGCGCAGAGGTCCTGGGCTGCGTGGATGAGCCTTTGGCTCTGGGTTGCCATTCTGCACCGCTGCATTTTATTGGCGACAATTTACCTCGGTTGCAGTCTAATGTCATTTTGATCAAGCGAGGTGTGCATGAATCCCAAGCCTGCGGCATTTCCGGCCAGGATGTTCGAATTCCTCAATACCCTGCGGCAGGATGCGCGCTATGCGTTGCGGCTGCTCGTCAGTGCTCCAGGATTCACCGCCATTGCGGTGATGACGCTGGCGCTGGGAATCGGCGCGAACACTGCCATCTTCAGCCTGATCGATGCGGTCATGTTTCGTGCTCTGCCGGTGCAGGAGCCGCAGCAACTGATGGTACTGCAATGGAGCGCCAACAAAACGCCGAAATTTCATTGGTACAGCAATTACGGCGACACCAAACCTAACACGTTTGGACGCGGCGCTAATCCAGCAGGCAATTCGTTTTCATTTCCATTTCTTCAGCAGGTAGAAAAAACCAACGTCTTCGCGGGCGTTGCCGCTTTTGCCGGCGGCGGCCCGCTGGCCCTGAGCGGCTATGGTCCGGCTGCGGCAGTCCATGGGCAATCTGTGAATGGAGAATTCTTTTGCACGCTGGGCATTCATGCTGCCGCTGGACGGCTGCTGGAGCCTGGCGATGACCAGCCATCCTCTTCGCTGGCACTGGTGCTGAATTACGGTTACTGGAAGCGTGCCTTTGGTGGCGATCCTTCAGCCGTGGGCAAGGTGGTGAATCTGAATGGCGTGCCGTTCACGATTGTGGGTGTAGCCGAACCGAAATTCATCAGCCTCGCGCTGGGCAACGTTTATGACCTGTGGTATCCCATGGCGAAGGCTCCACAACTGAACCCCAATTTTGTTCGCCGCCAAAACGACATCACGGCATGGTGGCTGCTCGTCGCGGCACGCCTCAAGCCGGGCGTGACAGCAGCGCAGGCGCAGGCCGCCGTGGATGTCTTGTTCCGAAATCATGTAACCCATGCGGACAAGCCGATGCTGGAGGAAGGCGATGCGCCGCGTATTACGCTGGTATCAGCACAGCAAGCCCTGGTCGGCTCAAGCGGCGAGTACAAAGATCCATTGCGGGTGCTGATGATTGCTGTAGGCATCATTCTGCTGATCGCCTGCGCCAACGTCGCCGGCCTGGTGCTCTCACGCGCGGCTACCCGCAGACGCGAAATTGCAGTGCGGCTGGCGCTGGGTGCGCGTCCTGCCCGCCTGCTACGGCAGTTGCTGACTGAGAACATATTGCTGGGCATTGTGGGCGGCCTGTTGGGTATTGTGTTGGCGATTGCAGGCGCAAGGGCTATCGTCAGTATGGTTGCCGGTGGTCAGTCACGTCCACTCGGCTTTGGTCCCGCACTCGATGGACGCGTGCTCGCATTCACGGCTGCCATCTCTCTGCTGACCGGAATTCTGTTTGGCCTGGCGCCTGCATTGCGCAGCCTGCGCCGCGATCTCACGCCTGCCTTGAAAGATGGCTCAGGCGCGTCCATTGCCGGAAGCTCGGGGGCGCGGCGCCGCTGGTGGAGCATGGGTAATGTCCTGGTCGTGATTCAGACGGCACTTGCCATTGTTGTGCTCACGGTCGCCGGTCTTCTGGTGCACACGCTCACCAATCTGAAGACGTTGAATCCCGGCTTTGATACCCGCAATACCTTGACTTTTGGGCTTGATCCCCGGCTGGCCGGGTACAAATCACCACAGGTCGACAATTTGTATCGCGAGCTGCAGCACCAGATCGGCGCTTTGCCCGGAGTGACAGCGGTCAGCTATTCGCAAGGCGCTCTGCTGAGCGGATTCTGGTTCCGCACTTCGTTCAAATATCTTCCGCCTGGCGCTTCCCAAAAAATCGAGGTTGAGGCCGACTACATGGGAATAGGCCCGGACTTCTTCAGCACGGTAAAAATTCCTGTTCTTGCGGGACGCGTGCTGAGCGGGGAAGACTTCCAGCTTGCCGCCAACAACGAAGCAGTTGAGACTGCCATCCGTGAAGCTAAGCCGGGAATTCAAGTGCCGCCCGCGCCTACGGCCCCTGTTCCTGTGGTCGTAAACCAGTTGTTTGTGCGCAAAAATTTTCCGGGAGTAAACCCGCTGGGACGGAATTTTGGCGAAAACGACGGCAGCGATCCCGAGGATCCCCACAAAGATCCCGGCTACATCATTGTCGGTGTGGTGCAGGACTCGAAGTATAACAATCTGAGGCGAGCTACCGATCCCGTGATGTACTCGCCTCTTACGGGGGAGAATGCAACCTTTGAAGTGCGTACCGCTGGCGATCCGAAAGCCATAATTCCGGCCATCCGCAACCTGGTGAATGATCACGATAACAATCTGCCCCTGATCAATGTTCTCACTCAAACCGAGCAGATCGACCAGATGCTCGTACAGGAGCGCCTGATTGCCAAGCTTTCCAGCTTCTTCGGCGTGCTGGCGCTGGTGCTCGCGTGTATCGGCCTCTACGGGCTGCTCTCCTACGATGTCACGCGCAGGACGCGCGAGATCGGCATTCGCATGGCATTGGGCGCGCGTCGCGCCGATCTTCTGCGCCTGGTAGTCTCGAAAGGTGTTGTGCTGGCGCTGGTTGGAACTGCGGTTGGAATTGGGTTTGCCATCTTTGTGGGACGTCTGCTTTCGTCACTGCTCTTTGAAGTGAAGCCCGCAGATCCCTTCACGCTGGTGCTTGTTCCAGTGCT
Source organism: Candidatus Angelobacter sp. Gp1-AA117 (assembly GCA_003223515.1). Lineage (GTDB taxonomy): Bacteria > Acidobacteriota > Terriglobia > Terriglobales > Acidobacteriaceae > Angelobacter. The sequence goes on along the minus strand of QHVI01000146.1, from coordinate 12,008 downwards.
GCTGATCCTGGTAGCGGTTCTGGCAGCGTTTGTTCCCGCCCGGCGAGCCAGCACCGTGGACCCGATGATCGCGCTCAGGTACGAATGAAGAAGAATTGGTAAATGGGTAAATTAAGCCATTGCTGCATCAGCAGTATCGATGATGTTCAACGGACTTAGTCCCTTAAATTACTCATTTACCAAATTACCCACTTACCCATTCCGTTCAGTGGTGTCCCAGCACCGGATGCGGCACATAGGGCGCTTCGAGGGTCGCAATCTCCTCGGGCGATAACGTCACATCCACAGCCGCCGATGCGTCGTCCAGATGATGCGGTTTGGAAGCTCCAATGATGGGCGCGGTGACGCCGGGTTTGTGCAGCAGCCACGCGAGCGCCACCTGTGCGGCAGGAATGCCGCGCTGGCTGGCTACCTGCTGCACGCAGTCGATCACCTGCTCATCGGCTGCTGCCGTATAGAGCTTGTGCGCATAGTCATCGGCCTTGGAGCGTTCAGTCCCTGCTCTCCGGCTTCCGGCCAGCAGTCCGCGCGCCAGCGGACTCCAGGGGATCACGCCAATTCCTTGGGCGCGGCACAGGGGAATCATCTCCCGCTCTTCTTCCCGATAAATCAGGTTGTAGTGATTCTGCATGGTGACGAAGCGGGCAAAATCACGACGTTCTGAAACCTGGAGCATCTGCGCAAACTGCCAGGCATACATCGAGGAAGCGCCGATGTAGAGCGCCTTACCCGCACGCACCACGTCGCTCAATGCTTCCAGGGTTTCTTCCATAGGTGTCTCGTAGTCAAAGCGGTGAATCTGGTACAGGTCGACGTAGTCGGTGCCCAGCCGCCGCAGGCTGGCGTCGATGGCGTGCATGATGTGCTTGCGCGAGAGCCCCTTCTGGTTGGGATCATTGCCCATGGGAAAGAAAACCTTGGTGGCGATCACCGCTTTCTCGCGGGGAGGGCCAAAATCCTTGAGGGCGCGGCCGAGAATCTCTTCGCTGCGTCCGACCGAATACATGTCGGCGGTGTCAAAGAAGTTGATGCCGAGTTCCAGCGCCCGCTTGATGAATGGGCGGCCTTCCTCTTCTTCCAGCACCCACTCACGCCATTTTCTGGAGCCATACGTCATCGCGCCCAGGCAGATGCGCGACACCTTTAATCCTGTCGAGCCAAGGTTTACGTATTGCATATTCCCTTTCGTAATTCCTGATTATAAATTCCCGCTGCAGCACGGCCTCTCGTATTGCTTATAATTAAGACATGGCCCGTGGATGGGAAAGCAAGTCGGTTGAATCACAAATGGATGCAGCAGAACAGGGCCCCGGAAGCCCTAATTCGCCACTGAGTGAAGAACAGAAAAGCACGAAGCGGGAACGCGAGATACTGTTACTCGCGCGCGCCAACCTGATGCGCCAGATTGAAGCAACTTCCAATGAACGCCATGTCGCGGCCCTGCGGCAGGCGCTGAATGATCTGGACAACAAGATCGCTAAGCTGGCCTGAACCCGCCCGCAGCCTGCTTTCCCAGCAGATAGCGTTCATTCTTGGCGCCCTCTACAGCGCCGATGAATTCCATTGCCGTTCCCGCGCTCATCCGGGTAATAGGGACGTGAATAGCCACGCCCGCAGAGCGCAGCGAAATCACTCTTCTCCGTGTCGCCAGATACAATGCCACGAGGATGCCAGGCAGGATCAAGTCTTCCACGCCAATCGAAAATCTCTGCACATAAAATGCCGAGCGGGCATAGACCATTACTATAAAGAAAAGCAGGGCCAGCGCCAGCAGCCGTGGATGGCTGAGCAGCGTGATCTCGCATGAGCTTACCTCTTCCAGCATGATGCTGGTAAATCGGGAGTTGCCCCAGGTTACCGCCGCAAAACGCACCCGATGCGTGGTGAGCAGGAGCTTGCCATTATCTGATTCAAGCAGGAGCTTTTCTCCTGGCAGGGTATCCATTGGTCCTCCAGAAACAAGTGAGCGTAAATAGATGGTGACTCAAATCGGAGAAACGTTTCATGCTTCTGTATTCAGCAGTTGGACTTTGGTCTGAATGGCGGTTCATGGGTGCCGTGTCTCACCGCAAAGGACGCCAGGACGCAAAGTGGCTACTCAAATAGATTCATCTGCCCTGATGCGCGTTGAGGCGTGCTCTTGCCCAGGACGGTGCGTCCATCCAGTGATGCTGAGATCTGCTGCTCGTGTTCCATGACTGCCTGAAAATTGGCTTTGGGCGCGTGGGTTTTCTCTACGTTGCGAACGAAGCGATCGAGGCGGCCAAAACCTTCCAGCTTTTCTGAGTGGCCAACTTTGGCCTGGTCCAAAGCCCGGCGCAGCACCGAGAGCGACTGGTCATAGGTCTTCAACGGCACAGGGAAAGGATGGCCGTCTTTGCCGCCGTGCGCAAACGAGAAGCGCGCCGGATCGGAGAAACGGGTGGGCGCGCCATGCACTACTTCCGCAATCAACGCGAGTGACTGCAAAGTGCGCGGCCCAAGGTTTTCTAGCAGAAGCAGGGAAGCGAAATCCCGCAGCTCCCGTTCATAGGCAACTGCCAGCACCGCGCCCAGACGCTTCAAATTCATGTTCCCGGCGCGCACCTCGTGATGCCTGGGTATTCCGGTGAAGGCGAACGCTGATTCCGGAAGGAAGCCGAACGGCGTTTCCGGAGTGATGGTGAACAGCAGTCGGAGCGAAGCGACGCTGGCACGATGATTGTGCAAGAAGTGTTCGCCTTGGTCAAGCGGGAGGGTTGTCCGGAGCGAAGCGGAGGAGGTTGGGGCGGGGATTTGGGGTGCAGGGGAAAGGGGCGGCAGCCCCTTTATCCCCTGCTCATCCTTGTCGAAGAGACTTTGCTTTTATTCTTGCTTCTCCTCGGCTGAGGCATTGCGTTTTTTACGCATCGATTCTCCCCGCATCTCGATGCGATGGGCGTTGTGAACCAGCCGGTCGAGGATGCCGTCGGCGATGGTGGGGTCGCCGATCTGCTCATGCCAGCGCGAGATGGGCAGTTGCGAAGTGAGGATAGTGGAGCGAGACTGATAGCGATCCTCGCAGATCTCCCAGACATCGCGACGTTCCACTTCGCTCAGTGGCGTCATGGCCCAGTCATCCAGGACCAGAACATCGATGCGGCTCAGTCGTGCCAGAAGATGGCGCAAACTTCCATCCGCTCGGGCCAGGGCCAGATCGCGAGACAAGGCAGCGGCGCGAAGATAGAGAGCCGAGTAGCCATCGCGACAAGCTTTCTGGGCCAGAGCCGATGCCAGAAAGCTTTTGCCCACGCCGCACGGTCCGATCACGAAAATGTTCTCGTGATTGCGGACCCAAGTGGAGTCCTTGGCCAGAGCGCGCAGCAAGGTCTTGTCCAGGCCGCGGGCCGCTCGATAATCGATGTCCTCCACGCAGGTTGCTCCCCGCAGCTTGGCGGCTTTCAATCTTCGCGTCAGCGCCTGATTCTCCCGCCAACTCCATTGCTGATCCACCAGCAAAGCGAATCGTTCCAGGAAACTCAACTCGTTCACAGCCCCATCTTGTTGCTGCACCTTCAGGGCTTCGAGCATGCCGTGCAGCCGCAGGGCCAGCAGTTTTTCCATCATGGGTTGGTTCAGCATGAGGTTGGCCCTCCCTGGTCGAAGTAATCAGCACCGCGGACTTGTCATGCTTCAGAGGTTCAGAGCCAGACGGCGGTGGAGATACGGGAACGGCATCGAGGGAGTTCTTCAAGATCGACTTTACACTCTGATAGCGACAGGCGTGGGAGAGAATAGCTCGTTCGGCAGCGGCTTCCATGCGCTGCGCCGAGTACTGCTGGGCCAAACGAATGATGCCCAGACAGGAACGGTAGCCCATCTCCGGATGGGGTTTGTCCTGCATGATTCTCTCGAACAACTGGGCTGTGTTGGGACCGATGGTGCGCGCCCAGTTCACCAGGCGCGAAGGGGACCATTCCAGATGGGCCTGATGACTTTTGGGGCGATGCTCGCTCTGCGTAAGGCTTCGGCCCTGCCCGTGCTGGCGCAGGTGGGAAGCGACCCGAGTGCCCCGGTGAAAGATCTCGATGGTGGTGGGCGTAGAGCGAACTTCCACCACCTGCTGCACCAGAATGTACGGTACGCTGTAGAAGTTCCCGTCAAAGGCAATGTGGTAATCGATGTTGACGGTGGCGCGCGACCACTGGCTCATGTCGAAACGTTCGCCCGGCAACGGCGCCAAGACGGATTTTTCCAGGTTGTGAAACAGACTGGCCCGCGATCCTTCGCGCTTGCGGAAAGGGCGCTGGTTCAACCCCAGAAGCAGTTCGCGGATCGCCTGGTTGAGTTCCGGCAGGCTGAAGAACTTCCGCTGCCGCAGAGCGGCCACGATCCAGCGTTGGACCACTTGCACCCCGCTCTCTACCTTGGCTTTGTCGCGTGGCTTGTAGGGCCGCGCCGGCACCACTCCCATCCCATAATGCACCGCAAACTCTTGATAGGTGGGATTCAGATCGGGATCGTAGCGGCAGGATCGCGTCACCGCTGTCTTGGTATTGTCGGGTACCGCCAACTTCGGTACACCACCAAAAAATTCCAGAGCGTGAATATGGGCTTGAATCCAGGCTTCCAACTGTTGATCGCGTGTCGCTTCCGCGTAGGTGTAAGAACTGGCTCCCAGCACCGCCACAAACAACGAGGCGGGTCGCGCCTCACCGGTGGCGGCGTCATAGACCGGGAGGGTCGCTCCGGCCCAGTCCACAAACATCTTTTCCCCGGCTTTGTGCTCTTGCCGCAACACCACATCCAAGTGCCGCCGCCAGTGCTGATAACGCTCGCAAAACCAACTGTAGCGATATCCATCGGGATGGGCTTGCCGATATTCCTCCCACACCAGCTGCAGCGTCAGATGGCGATGTTGCTGCAGTTGCTCGTGAATGGCTTTCCAATCCGGTTGCGGCCGCTGCCGCACCGCTTTGGCTGCTACGGGTTGGTTCCCGAACAGCTTGGCTTGTAGTTCTTCCTCGCCCAAGCCCTCGGGCAACGGCCAACTGATCCCCGCCGCCGCCGCCCGTTCCAGATACTCGTGAACTGTGCTCAGCCCGATCCCACAACTGCGCGCAATCGTGGTAATGCCGGAGGAGTGCCAGTCCATGCCCATCACGCAGCCTAACGCCTGAAACCAGAAAGGATCGCTCAATCGTGACAGCAACTCAGGTGCGCCGTAATGGTAGAGAACGCTCTCGCTGATGCCGGTGCCGAGTTTGGTCATGCGCTCCGCCAGCCACGGAGGCACACGTCCCCCATGCAGAGGAAGGTCGGCAAATCCTGAGCGTTGCATTACAGCTATTATCGACCAGCAGCGAAGAGAAAGCAAAGATACTGGGAAAGTTGCTAAAGCATTTTAGCTCACTGAAAATAAACGCATGTTTTTGGGATTACAGCGATGCAGAAGAGTCTAGGCCAAACAGAAATTTGCAGAAAGACACGACGGTTAAGACAAAGCCTTTCACTACTATGCTGGCTTCCAGGAGTCAACGAGCAAAAGATAATCTAATACTCTGCCTTCTACGTCGATTTCGCGGCCTAATACGGTATTAAATTCGGTGTCTTGAACAAAAGGGTTAGCACCCTGTTTACGCAGGACAAAGTCGCCCGCAGCACTCTTGAGAACAAACGCATCGCGTTCGCTTTTTGAGCCCGGAGCGATTCTCTTTAGAATGACCTGACCCCGTATTTGCATGCTTCTTCCTCTACCGCGAAAATAACTCTCTAACGAATATTATATGCTCATCGGAGGCAGCAACCTCCAGTAACTTAAAGCTTTCCCTTTCGGAACCTTGCCTGACATCGGCTAGGATGTGAAATTCAGAGATTCTGGTTGCTCCGAGTGCCTTTTCTAAACCAGCGACCGCCATTGCCATTGCCCACTCTCTGCGAACAACTTGGACAGATGCAATTTTTGGTTCCAAAATGCCAAAGTTTTTGGCCAAATCGATCATTTGGCCCGATATTTTTACATTCGTCGGAATATCTTGGAGGTTTATTGATCTGGACCGCTGCAACTCCTCTCCATCCATAAGAAGATGGGCGCGGCGTTGTTTTGCCTCGTTCTCTCTCGCTCGATTTTCCAGTCCAAATGATTTCATTGACAACTCTCCAACGGTTTTAGAGGCAACGCAAGTAGTTGAGGCATCACCAAAAACCATGAATTGGGCAAGCGTTTTCTGATCTACAGGCGAAAGTGTCAGCGTTTTACGAGCATACCTTTGTCGTGACAAAAGCGCAGCCCGGCCGACAGATGCACCTTTGAGGAGTTCGTCGAAAAAATATTGGCAAATAAGGTCCGCATTATCATTGGAAGAAGCAGGACCATAGGCGATATTGCTGCTGCCCCAGAATGCGCAGGCCCCCGATTGAAGATAAGCATTGCAGAGTGGAAGTTGGCCTGCTGCTAAGGATGGGTCGTACAGTTGCGCACCATAGCAGCACTCTGCAGTGGCAACAGTTCCAGAAGTGAGCATTCCAAGGACCGCTCGAGTTTCATGAGCTATTGGATAATCATTTTCATCTATTTTGCTCTGACCATACCATTTGGGGTCTGCTGGCGCTCCATGACAATTGAAGAAATGGGACGGTTTCGCGAGGTCTGCCCCTGCCCAGGGGGAAGCTGCATTGGGAACGTCCTGCTGTGTGGACGCATTACCAAACAAATTAATTAAACTTGAACGAGTGGATTTGCTCCATACTTCCGCACTGACACCAAAATACTCCATATAGAAATTGACTGGATGAGACGTTGCGTGCATTGAATTTTCGATTAGCTTTATTGCGTTGTCAGAATCAGCATCTCCGTTAATATCAGGAAGCCGACTGATGACGCGAGTTGCACCAACAAATTCGCCTATGTTCGTGCTGTAAGCACTGTTACCTGCATAGGGAAGATCACTCGGTACCGATGAATCTGGATCAGAGGCTACAGGATTCCTGAGTTCCTGATGAGGAATAACATCCGAAGCACCGAATAACACCATGTAATCCGGATTTGTCTTGTTATATATATAATCAATCGCCCGTTTCACGTCTGCCTGATCATTCCAGCGCACCACCGGCGCAAGTCCTAACGTTGCCATCGCAGCCACGTCATCAAGGGCAACATATTGTGCTGCAATTCCTTTTGTCATGTCATGGGCGATCCAGTTTCCAATGGCTTTATCCACAGACTTCGCTGCAGGTCCATACTTTCGGGCCAATGCTGAATTGTTGGACACGATTACCTTGGTTAGCATCAGTTCCTCTTTTGAATGAATTTAACATAACAGGTAAAACCATCTTAAATACTTGGAAATTGCTACTCAGGGTAGACAGCACTCGTCAGATAGTGAATTAATGGCGTTGTTTGTTACAGAGATTTTTCGAACCGCGTCGATGATAAACGGCATGTGCCAGAGCAATTGGAAGGCAAATCAGGAGACCTTATTGTTCTTTGCCTGCGGGGGCGGCGGTGCCCAGGCATTGAGGAAGGTCATGACTTCTTCCTCGGTCATCAATCGTGCCCGCTCGAATTGCGCGGTGGAGTAGAGCAGGCCTCCGCGCAGGTTGAGCACTACCAGCGAGGGCACGCCTTTCTCCAGATCCACGTGATACTTTTTGGCCACATCAAGGTTCCTGTCATATCTGCCGATGTCCACGTGCACCACTTCATAGTTCGAGGTCAACAGAGGTTCGATTCGGGGTTGATGAAAGGCGTAATCCAGCGCGTGGCAGTCCGCACACCAGTTGCCGCCGAACACCAGCAGCACCCGTTTGTTGCTGCGCGCTGCTTTCCCGATCGCCTGGGCAATCTCCTGCTGTGGATGGGCATCGGCCCGGTACAGGTTCATGTTGGGCTGCGCCGGGACTTTCAGCGGAGTTTTTTCTGTGGTCAACTGGCCAAAAGCCAGCGAGGTAAATAATGCGAACAGCAGCAGGTGATAGAGGCGCATATAAGAACTTTTGTTCCTGAATTTTATGTCATGGGAGCTTTGTTCGTCAGCAGGATTTCCCGACGATCTCTCATGGAGGTATCTCGCCCGCTGCGCGGGCTTTGTCATTTTGCCCTCGTCCATACCCACAGATTGCGGTGTGGCTACCAGAATTCATGGGGCATTGAATGCTGGCGTTGAAACTTAATCTTAGATCGTTTTAAGAAAATCTAAGGTGGATTACGGTGATTGGGTCATAGTCACAGCGTCCCGGTGCAGTACTCTTCATTCACCAAATACTCTCAATAGAAAAGGCAATCCCATGCCCCGATCCAGAATTCTTCTCGTGAATGGCGACCATACTGTACAGCATCTGCGCGCACTCATGCTGCGCTTGAAAGGTCATGAGGTCGACCTTGCCGCCGACTTGGACGAGGCCCGCAGCAAGACCGATCTCTTCCAGTATGAACTGGTGATCGTGGACGTGGGCCATTTTGCACAACCCGGCCTGGAGCTTTGCGAAGAGCTCAAGCGGAAATATCCTGACCAGAAGGTCCTGATGCAGGTGGACTATCATCTTTTTCTCAACCGCAACACGTGCCCGGACAGAGTGGTGTCGAAAGAAGAAGGTCCGCAGAACTTCGTGAATGAAGTGGAGTCGTTGCTGACTGCTTCGTGACGTTTAACCGCAGAGGACGCGAAGGTGCGCAAAGTTAAGAAGTCTTTAGTTTGTAAAAAACCAGAACCGCAGAGAATCGCGGCAGCTCGCAACCGAAACATGTTCAGCGTCTTGGGGGAAGATTCAATTACAAATTTTCAAATCACCAATTACAAATCTCATTAGTTTCCTCTGCGTCCTTTGCGGTTAAAGCCGTTTGGTTGTGGCTCGCCAAGCTGCGGTAAATCCGCTATGCAGCAATATCGAGATGAGTGAGTCCGCTGGGGTCCTCATCCTGCGGGATTTTTCCTTTGGCGCTTTCCTTGGCCAATTGGCAATTCAGTTCGGCGCCTAGCAGCATGGCGAAGCTGGTCCAGTAAAGCCACACCATCAATGCAATGGCTGCGCCCAGGGTGCCGTAGGTCTTGCTAAAATGGGCAAAACTGCGGAAATAGATGCCTAGTGCATAGGAGAGACCGATCCAGCATCCTACGGAAAGCACTGCGCCGGGCAGAGTGCTCCAGAAGCGCTGCTTCACGTTCGGGCCGAGGAAATAGAGAAACTCGATGGCCAGCACAGTGAACAGGACCGAGACTGTCCAGTGAATGTAAGGCCAGGCTTCAGCAAATAGCCAGGAGAGATGAAGCCGCAATGAAACCCAGGTGCCGAACTCCGGGCCAACGATCATCACACCCAGGGCTATCAGCAGCAGGGCGCCAACCAGCAGAGTCAAGCCGATAGCCGTCGGTCGCGTGATCCAGAAGGGACGCGCCTCCTCGACTTCATAAGCGATATTCAGCGCCTCAATGGCAGCGGCGAAGCCGCCCGAAGCCGTCCACAAGGTACCCAGCAAGCCGAAAGAGAGAAAGGTCCCGCGGTATCTGCAGTGTGTGCTTGCCGCTTACGTCTTCAACGGTGCGCCACAGCGCCTCTTTGATTCCACGTATGGTCATGTTGTGCTGTCAGAAAACTGAAGAGCAGCCTTGTTGATGAAGCTAATCCTTGTGCTTACGGGGGGTTAGATGCGGCTGGTTCTGCTTACGTCTGCATGCTCCAATCAAGGAGCTAAGGAAGCAGCACTTTTAACGTCTATTGAATCAGGCACGAAGAAACTGGTGACCGCAGGCATCGAATACCGATGCCAGGCGGGATTTTCCCGGTGTGACCTTTTACAATCAGAGAGCGTTTGGCATTTTGCTGCATGGAAGAAAGAAAAAGTTTTCTGGTCAGACATTTCGGATTGCGCGGCATCGCTGTCTTTGAGGCATTGAAAGGCGTGCTGGCGCTGCTCATCGGCATCTGGGTGCTCACGTTGATGCACAAGGATATGGAAGCGGTGGCGGCGCGCATGCTGGATGCCCTGCACCTTAATCCCGGCGGCCACTTCTCCCGCAGGGTCATACACTTTGCCGAGCGCCTCACCGATCGCAATCTCTGGATTTTTATTTTTGGCGTAATCGTTTACGCCCTGATTCGTTTCGTGGAAGCCGCGGGCCTGTGGCTGGAAAAGGAATGGGCGGAATGGTTTGCGCTGCTCTCCGGCTCCATGTATCTGCCCTGGGAAATTTATGAAATTGCGCGGCGCCCCAACTGGCTGCGCTGGACAATCTTCGGTATCAATGTGGTGATCGTGCTGTACCTGCTCTGGCTGCGGATCGAGATGCATCGCATTCGCAAGCACAGGCGCCTGCAGCAATCCCCTCCCGACCCTACGTGATGCATGTCTCTCCCTGCCTGTGAGGAATGACAGGGCAGATGAATATCTACCCGGCCACTCCGGCGAACAGGTCGGTTTCCATTTGCATCTTCATGGGTGTTGCAGTGGCGGCGAGGTGAAACAACTCCTGGTTGCCGCGTTTGCGCACGGTCTCTTCAAAGAACGGAAATAACCGGGCTTGCGAGGTGTGGCATTTGAATGCCGCTACTTTGGCGTCAATTCCTTGCTGGCCAATCTGAATGATTGCCGACGTCGGAGGCAGTGAGACCGGCTGGCGGTCAGGCATGGTGAAAAGCGTGGTTCCGTAATACAGCTTCTGCACGTGGTGCGGCTGCACTCCATTCTGTAACTGGTCAGGGAAGCGGTTGGTGCGTCCGGCCCAGTGAAAGGCCATGGTGGCGAAGATCGAAATCATGGAGTGGTCAGGATGGGCGGTGATCGCGCCTTCCGTCCCCATGGTGATCACGATGTGCGGCTTCAGTTCGCGTACTCTGCGGGTGAGTTCCGCCACGGTGGAGTAGAAGTCCTGGCGATCGAGCTTGCCATCAGGATAGTCGAGAACTGTCCCGCTCTTTATCTTCAACAGCTTGCAGGCGGCGGCAAATTCCCTGCGGCGCATCTCAGAGAGTTCCTCGTCTGATTTGGCCCCGCCGCGATGGGTGGCGGCCTGCCCCGGGGTCATACAGACCACGTGAGTTTCCACTCCGCGCTCCGCGTAATGATGCAGAGTTCCTCCAAAACCTCCGGCCTCATCATCAGGATGGGCGGTGAAACACAGCAGGCGAAGCATCTTTTTGCCGGTAACTCCTTTCTCATGAGAGTGGCGGCTGTTCCATTATCTATGTAACACGCCGCAGGCAGGCTGCGCCACAGCCGGCCGGGAGCGGTTATGAAAAGGTGCAGGGTTCGCAATGCTGTTTATGGCATGATTTTGATTGCAGCTTATGCATTGGCGCTGATGGCGGCGCCTCCGCAGCCCGCGGTTTTCCATGCCAGCACGCCCGCCGGTTATGACGTGCTGCTGCTCAAGCCTACCAACGCTGAAGTTTCATTGCTGGGGTTGGTGGAATGCCCGGAACTCGAAGGAGCCCAGCATGTGTCGGAAGGAACCAATGCACGGGTGATCTCTGCCGATGGCACGCCGCTTACGCATTTTCCTCACAATTTCAGCTTTCGCATCACCGCGTCGTTGAGAAAGACAGTTCTTTCGACACCTTCGGGCGAAGTTACCAGCAACGATTCACCCCAGGATTTTCTGCTCAAACTGAAATTTGGCCTGAAGGTTTTCAACGGACTCCAGGTGCGGGAAATCCAGCCGGAATCGGTGGAAATGATCGGCGTGCCTGCAGACCTGCCCTATGATGAGCGCGTCTACCGCGTGAACTTCAGCATTGTGAATGTGCCGGTGACCGACCGCATGGTTCTGGAAGTGCTGTCACCGGAGAATGACAGGTTAACGAGATTTCACTTTGATCTGTTGTAGTTGTAACCGCAAAGGGCGCGAAGGAACGAAAACACTTAACCGCAGTCGGACATGGGACTTGAGTCCCACCCAGAAAAGATGAAAATAGGTATGAGCGACTGCGTGGGCGAAAGCCGAATCTCTGTGGCGCCTGCAAGAGCCCGCACCGCAGTCTGGCTTGGACATCGCATCGTACCCGAAACTGTTGCTCCTCTCAGGAAGCACGCAGGGCAGACTGATCCTGATATC
>QHVI01000002.1 GCA_003223515.1 Candidatus Angelobacter sp. Gp1-AA117 | reverse complement strand
GTTGTTATCTACCACATGCTCAAGGAAAATAGAGACTACGTGGACTTGGGTGCAAAATTCTTGGATCAAATCCGCTCCCAGCATCTGATACGTTTTCATACGAAGCGCTTAGAGGAACTCGGTCTGAAGGTACTCACGACACCCATGGCGGCATAGGGATTTTCAGGGCAGAGAACGCAGAGAACGCAGAGGAAGGCAAAATAAGTTTATGTGTATCTGATCTGGCACTGTTTCAGTTCCTCAGACTTTTTCGGTTGCCAAAGCTGGATTTCAAGGGGGTAAAAGGAGCATGAAATTCTTCGCAGGAAAACAAGAATTTTGCATAGATCCTTGATCCTTCGCCACGCGCTATAGAACGTTGGTTGGGAAATATGGTCCTGGCATTTGCTCAGGACGGCAAAATGAGGAAATATCTTTACAGAACAGTGCAAGATTTTTAGCATCCAACGTTCTACTCAGGTCCGGTCTTTTTCACAGGCTGGTGAAAAGTGAGGAATGGATGATGGTTCGCAAGATTCTCCTGAGTGTCTTCATGCTAGCTTTGTTGTTTCAGGCTACAGGGTGCGGTGATTCGTCTCAAAACTGTAGTGTTGCCGGCATAAATGTAGGCCCGAATACGGCAACGGTAAACCATACTGCCGCGCCTCCGGGAAACAGCCAGACATTTTCCGCGAGCGTCAAATTCGCTGGATTCTGTAGTGCGGCAACCGCGGCATTGGTAAGTTCCAACTGGACTGCCAGTGATCCGTCAGTACAGTTGTCGGCCTCTCCAACCACACAGGTCACGGCGACCTGCACGGCGGCTGTGACCAATCCTGTGACCATCACAGCCCATCAAGTGGGTGGCCAGCAATCTACAGGAACAGCAACCCTGATCTGTCAATAACCCGACTGCATACATCCATGGCCCGGGCGCGCCTCGTCTTACACGGCAGAGGACTTTATGCCAACTACAAAGAATGACCATAAAGGGAACGAACCGGATGGATTGGGCGAGCACGCACGCGGGCCCGCTTCTGAAGCCGCGCATGACCAGGGCTGGAACCTGAACGAAGAGGAGCGCCGGAAACAGCCGCAAGGGAGGCCTGGCTCCTACGGCGGCAAAGGTTATGACTATGGCGCGCAGGATTTCGGAGATACAGCCGCGAAGCGTGACAACCCCTCAGGGCCAGAGGAGGAAGAACGCAAGGCGGGTTAAAAACGAACAGCACTCAGCCAATTGCCCTGCCGTGAGCATTTTTAGGTGCTCTGCAATCGGCTGAATGCCGTCGATTCAATATCGCATAAGGCGAGGCAGTGTGGAGACGTCAAGATATGCCGGGAAAGCAGCTCTTAGCTCTCTCAGCCATCGGCTCTTAATCTCTACCTGGTGGCTCTTACAGTCACGTAAATGTTAAGAATCGTAATGCCGGATCATTGATCGATTGCTGGTGGGTGAGACACTGTTATTTTCCAGGTTTGTGGTCAGGCGTGTTTTCCAGGTAGGCGCCCACCAGACGGGCGCAGCCTTCGATCAGTTCCTGGTCTTCTCCGGTAAAAGTATTGGCGAAATAGCTGTTGATGTCGATCTCCCCGTAGACCAGCCTCTTGACCAGTACCGGCACCACGATTTCTGACTTGACCATTTCGGAGCCAGCCAGATAGCGCGGGTCTTCCGCCACGTTGTTGACCAGTACGGTTGTCTCCAGGGATGCAGCGGCGCCGCACAGGCCCTGGTCGAGAGGAACACGTTCCAGCGGCTCAAAGCTGCCCACATGAGGGCCGAGCAACAGCACATCACGCGTGCTCTTATCGATGAGATAGAACCCGACCCAGTTGTAACGGGTCATGGTGGCGTGCAGCCGCTCGACAATCTGCTCCATCAAGGCATCGACGGTGCGCGCAGACTGCGAAAAGTAGAGCAACTCCTGGAGTAGCTCCTGGTGCTTAGACATCGGCTTTCACCCGGACTTGCTGTTATTGCCTTTATACCGCGCCCGAAGGGACACGGCAACGTGATCTTCGTAACCAACCAAAAACCTTTTACTGCAGCGTGGCGAGCCGCAACCAAATTATCCGGCACAATTCGAACGTGCTACCCTGTCCTGCGGGTAACGCTATGCCTCCTTCATTACCAGTTCGCTGTGCCTGGGCCACGACTCCGGCAATGATCGCTTACCACGACCACGAGTGGGGCGTGCCGCAGCACGATGATCGTGTGCTGTTCGAGTTTCTCATTCTGGAAGGAGCGCAGGCCGGGCTGAGCTGGTCAACGATCCTGAACAAACGCGAGGCCTACCGCAAGGCGTTCAGTAAATTCAATCCGGCACGCGTGGCGAAATACGATGCCAATAAGGTCCGTGAATTGCTGGCTAATGAGGGCATTGTGCGCAATCGATTGAAGATTGCGGCAGCGATCGGGAATGCGCGGGCGTTTCTCGCCGTGCAAAAAGAGTTTCGCAGCTTTGACAACTACATCTGGCAATTCACCGGCGGACGCCCGAAGACCAACAAGTGGACAAAAAACTTACCGGCACAAACACCCGAATCCGAAGCCATGAGTAAAGACCTGCTGAAGCGCGGCTTTCGCTTTGTTGGGCCGACGATCTGTTATGCCTTTATGCAGGCCGTGGGCATGGTGAATGATCACCTGGTGAGTTGTTTCAGATATAAAGAGTTGCAAAATCTGTGATCGCGCGATTGACTCCCAGTGGAAAGCGATTTCAAGCGTAGGTAATCACCTGACTCGGAGGGTGCTGCCCGATCTGAGTACTGCCTGCAGTCATACGGAGATAGACACGACCGTTTTCCTGGCGCGGAGTTCCGGTCAGGTACGTAACCTGAATTTGATTGCCAATCTGATCACGCCGGATTCGCTCCAGGCCAAAGCTGTGCCAGCGCCTGCCGTCCCTTTCCGTCATGCTTTTCTGGCAAAGCCGGTCATATTCATTGCCCCATTGCACCATGTCCATGCCTAAACGACGAAGCGGCTGCGGAACCCGGTTCAGAAATGCAGCGCGTACCGCCTGGCGAGCTTCATCTTCCGAGTCAAAAGGCCCGAAATCTCTCCCCGCTATCGCGCTCAATGCCTGCTGCGCCAGGCCAAGTGTGCGATCATAGGCATAGATAAAGTCAGCCAGATGTTCTTCCTCGGCACGCTTGTTCTGCCCGGCAATCTGCGGAGGCATCAGAACATAAACCCGGTTCTGCCCGTTCGACCAGCCTGACAAAGAGTTAGCGGCATTGTTTACGCCTCCCGGCATCTGTAGCTGCATTGTGTTGTACGTGCCTTCGTTAAAACTCATGTTGGTTTCATAAAGCCCGCCGCCGAGATACACGGAATCGTTTTGCCCCTGGTCTGCGTTACGGGTGATTACGAGCCGGGCATAAACTTCATAAGGATCGTCACCCATAGTGATCGAAGACATGGCCCGATGCAGGCGATTGAAGAAGCCTTGAGGAATTCTTCTCTGGATGGCAATGTTATAAGCGGGAACGGTGTAGCCGGCGGGACCGGATGTGGTGGCGATATCCAACCCGGTGTGAGTCGCAGGATTGTTATTGTCAGACCGGTACACGCCTGCCAGGTTGGTACGAGCCGAATATCTTCTCAGCATGAGTGGTCATATTCTGCCGGCGAATCATTCACAGGTTCAATACTGCTTGCATGTACGCTCTGGAGGCATGAGACTTGGAAATGCGGGGAACTGTTGTACTCCCTTTATGCCGTCGCTGCCACTGTAACCTCTGTTCGCCATTCAGGATGTGGAGCCGCAGGAGAAAATAATGTTTCCATGCAGTGGACTTTCGAGAGGCATAGGGTCAAACTCCAGTGCATTGAAGTAGCCCTATTGAGTTAATTCATTAATTCTGAAAGAACTGGTAGGCCCGGCACGATTCGAACGTGCGACCCTCTGCTTAGAAGGCAGATGCTCTATCCATCTGAGCTACGGGCCCACAGCCTTTATTTTAACAGCAGTACACAAATCTCCAGCGGCAACGCGCAAAACAGGTAGCGGGCCATTTTGGATTTCCACATGTTGATAAGGGTGTAATTAAAAGTGCGAGTCAGCTATGCAGCTTGCTGATGCACGTTGCTCCAGTAATCTTCCCAACCATGGTTGGCTCGCAAGATCCGCAGAGCTATCATCTTCCTTAAACTTTCCACTTTCCACCAGCCACCAGCGATCTTGAGCCGATTCTGGAACACATAGCGATGGGCACTTTCGATC
>QHVI01000145.1 GCA_003223515.1 Candidatus Angelobacter sp. Gp1-AA117 | reverse complement strand
GAGATTCGGCTTTCGCCCACGCAGTCGCTCATACCTATTTTCATCTTTTCTGGGTGGGACTCAAGTCCCATGTCCGACTGCGGTGAAAGCCTTTTTGGTTGTGGTCGCCACGTTGCGGTGAATGAATTGGATCAGGCGGTGGCCAGGGGAGCGACTGTTTTTCGGGGGAGGATTTCGCCGATGCGCCTGATCTGAGCGCCGACGCCGCGCAGCTTTTCTTCAATGCGTTCGTACCCGCGGTCGACGTGATAGACGCGGTCGATGATGGTCTCGCCCTCGGCTACCAGCGCAGCCAGCACCAGCGAGGCTGAGGCGCGCAGGTCAGAGCATTGCACTGCGGCCCCGCTCAGAGGAGAGCGTCCACGCACCACGGCGCGGCTGCCTTCCACCTTGACGTTTGCACCCATGCGCACCAATTCATACGCGTGCATGAAACGGTTCTCGAAGATATTTTCGGTGACTACTGAACTGCCTTCGGCCTGGGTGGCCAGGGCCATGTACTGGGCCTGCATGTCCGTGGGGAATCCCGGATATTCTTCCGTAGAGATATCGGCGGCCATCAAGGGATTATCGCCCATTACGCGAACAGAATCCCCATTGGTCTTCGTCTTTACGCCACACTCATCGAGCTTCTGCAAGAGCGCACCGAGGTGACGCGGCTCACAGTTGGAGACAATCAGGTCGCCGCCGGTGAGCGCACCGGCAATCACGAAGGTGCCGGCCTCAATGCGATCAGGAATGATGCGATAGCGCGCGCCGCGCAATTTGTCCACGCCCTGAATGCGGATGGCAGAAGTGCCTGCGCCTTCGATACGCGCACCCATTTTGTTGAGCAGTGCAGCCAGGTCGGAGACTTCCGGTTCGCGGGCACAGTTCTCCATCAGGGTTTCGCCTTCAGCGAGCGTGGCAGCCATCATGAGATCTTCAGTGCCGGTGACGGTGATCTTGTCGAAGATGATGTGTCCACCCTGGAGGCGCTCGGCGCGCGCTTCAATGTAACCGTGTTCCTGGGCAATGATTGCGCCGAGTTTTTCCAGGCCCTTGATGTGAAGATCGATGGGGCGGGCGCCGATAGCGCATCCGCCGGGAAGAGAGACACGGGCGCGCTTCATGCGGGCAACCAGCGGCCCCAGCACCAGAGTGGAGGCACGCATGGTCTTTACCAACTCGTAAGCTGCCTCAGGGTTCAACAGGTTTTTGCAGGAGATGGTAGTGCGATGGTGGGCGCGTCCGTAGCCCAGCTCTACTTCAGCACCCATGGAGACCAGCAGATTGCGCTCGGTCTGAATGTCACGAACGTCAGGAATATTTTCGAGGATGACCGGCTCGTCGGTAAGAATGGCAGCAGCCATGGCAGGCAGGGCAGCATTCTTGGCGCCGCTTACGCGGATGGTACCCAGGAGGGGATTTCCGCCGCGGATTACAAATTTATCCATCCAGGTTCATCGTAACATTGGAGGAAGAGCTTTTGCCGCTGATAGACGCTGAAAACCTTAACCACAGATGACACAGATTCAACAGATCGGCACAGATAAAGGCAAAAAAGAAATTGAGGATCTGGTGTGCACCCCAAAAGCTGTTGCCAGAAAGCCGGAACCCATAGAGAGTTTTTGCCGCTGATGGACGCTGATGACGCTGAAAAGTCAAAACCTTAACACAGATGAAAAGTCAAAACCTTAGCCACAGATGACACAGATCCAACAGATTGGCACAGATAGGGCGAAAAAAAAATTGAGGATCTGGCGTGCAGCCGCATGAGCAAAAGTCAAAGATTCTTCCGCGCAGCCGGGGGCGGCTGCGCTGCATCAGGAGTCTGGTGGCGCTTTGCCGGGACTTAGTTGATGGCGAAGCGGCGCGGAGGCGGAAAGTCGATTTGCCAGAAGTTATCGTGGCCGACGAATTCGAGCGCCACTGACACCTGATCGCTTCTGCCCGTCGCTTCGTTATATAGCACGCGCGCACGCGTGCTTTTGCCGTGCTCCGGATAGAGGACGTAAATCTGGGTTCCGGGCTTTACCTGGCTGTCACAGATCAACATGCATCCGTAGCGGCTGAGGGTTTTGGTTTCTGCCGCATGGTCTTCAAAGTCGCACCCTGGAGCCTGCCAGCGCAGGGTCACGGGTATACGTTTTGCAATCCGGCCACTTCGTCTTGATGAATACATATTCACTCCATTCGGTTTGTGCAAGCCGGAGCAGGAGCCCAAACAGAACCTATTCGAGATCGCCGTCGATCATGTGAAAATGAAGGTGCTGGACGGCGGTAATCAGTGGCTGCGTTTCAGTCCCCTGCCGGACGACCTCGCTGGTCGCAACAATGCGACTAGGCTTGGAGAGGGCCGCAGTCATTGAGATTTCAATCTCAAGACGTCCACCCACCTCAAGCGGTTCGGAGGCCACGAACAACACCCCGCTGGAGCTGACATTGGCAGTCTTGGCAATGCGCCACTCCGGATGGCCCGCAGGCCGGTAGCGCATGGGCAATGTGAGCGTAAAACGGGGAGCATTCGCGATAACTCGCACCGCTAGATTTTCAGGTATATGGGCCGGGCCGGGAAAGATACCGGATGGGTGCAAAAGGGGGTGGACTTAGGTAATTGCCATAATTTGTAATTGCAACCACCAGAATCCGCCGGCTAAGGACACAGCGTGGCGAGCCACAACCAAAGGCTTTAACCACAGCGTGGCGAGCCACAACAAAAGCTAACCACAAAGGGCACAAAGGTTTCACAAAGGGCACAGAGGAAAGCTGCTGGAGATCTGGGAAGTAAGCCGCGAATGACGCGAATTTACGCGAATCAGAAGATTGGGTAAAGCGCAGAAGAGAGCCCAGAAATTCTTCGCGGCCTGGGACGAACTTGATTGTTAGCAATGCAGAGGACGCAGAGGACGCAGAGAAATAATGCGGCATACATATATGAGGATAGAGATTCAGCGATAGACATGACGTATGAATCCCCTCAGGCGAGTTCCATGGGAAGAAATTTTACGGCCTCAGCAAGATTTCTATTGACTCCGGATTAAATCTCCATAAGAATTTCAGCTACTCAGACTCAGTTAGTAAGCAGTCCTAGTAATAAGCAGTCCTGGTAATTTGTTCATAAGACACTCCCATTGCAGGCGCAAAGCGTGCCGGGGATTACTGTCTCTGCGTCTACCTGTGTAACTGGGCAAAGGCTCGGGTTAAAAGCAGCACTGCACGACTTGCAGCTTCCATTTTTCTTTTCAGCTTCACCGCCGTCAACAAACGATGTGATTGCCGTCACAGAACGACAGTCCACAAAAAAGTATAAGACTGGGATTCAAGACAGTCAGAGTAGTCGCAAGGGCTGATTGCTGCCCAGGCTTGCACCGGAACGCCTGAGCAGGAAAAGGGGAGTCCATAAGGGTATGGTTCATCCGATTGGAAGCAAGTTGCGCTTACGCACTGTGGCGGTCGCACTGTTTATCTTTCTGCAGTTCCTGCCAAACCTGCTGCATGCGCAAACGTCATTGCGCAAGATCGGCGAACTGGAATTACAGGTGCAGGGCATCTCTGCGACCGTACAGCCGGCCAATCCAACCATTCCCAAGAACACACCCGCAGGCGTAAGAATTGTTGTCAGCACTCCTTCAGGCACTCTGACTTCTGACGACGTAGCCAAGTTTGTAGGCGGAAGCTTTGAAGTTCACGGAGAACTTTCCGGACCGGGATTGAGCGGAACCATTACCCTGCCTTTCATCGATCCCAATGGCGGTGGCACTCCGATCGTCGATCCTCTGATTCTGCCGATTCCTCCATTGGCGGAAGCCGGCGACTACACATTGAGCAATCTGCGGATTACGGTGAATGGCAGCCCTGCACTGGATGTTTCACCGTCGACGATTCCGGTGAAGGTCATTGACCAGGTACTGATCACGTCTGTCTCGACGCGGCCCTTGACGCTGGATGAGATCAAGGCTGCGGGCATTGTTCTCGACAGCAACGATTTCCTGGGCTTCCAATTCACGATTGGCCTGGCGACAAGCTCCAACGCAACTACGATTTCTTTCCCGGTAGTATTCGATCACCAAGGCGTGCCGATCCCGCAGCCCATCTTTCCTCCGGGGCCGCCCACACGTGACACAGTGCCCATTCCGACCATTGTGCCGGTGCTGCTGACCCTGACCGGCCCGGATGGAGCGCCGGTTCCAAATGAGATCAAGTTGCCGGGTGGAGGAACCGCACCGGTGCGAATTCCCAGCGTGCTGGTCATTCCCGGCAACGTTGGTTTCCTGAAGCAGTTCTTCTCGGCACAGCTCTACGTTTCGAATGGAACACCGGGTGGCTCAGGACTGGTGGTCCACGACCTTACAGGCAAGATCAATCTGCCGCCGGGTGATGACGCAGTAGTGGGCACGGCGGATGATCCGCTGGCACTGCCTAATTTGAAGGATGGACCGGAGCCGGACACCAAGCCGGTACGCGGTGTTGGGCCAGACGCGCAGCCGGGAACCGCCGATGATGTGAATGCGCTGAATCCCGGAGACCAGGCGCAGACGGAATTCATTATTCGCGGCGATAAAGAAGGTTTCCACCAGATCGGCTTTGACATTAAAGGCGTACTCGACGGATTGGTGACGGGCCCGGTCAACATCACCGGCAGCGCGCAGGGTGGAGTGCTGGTACGCAATCCGTTCTTTGATTTGACGTTTGCCGTTCCCGGAATTGTGAGGAATGGGGAGCAATTCAAAGTCTATGTAACGGTCAAGAACATCAGCCATTCCACCGCCAACCTGGTGAAGCTCACGCTGGATGCTTCACGCATGAGCGGCGCAACCCTGCTGAGCGATGAGACCCAGACGATTGACACCATTGCCGGAGGCGGCGCGAAAACGCTTACCTACCTGTTTAAGAGCTTGCGCACCGGCCAGGTGGTTGCGAGCTATCTGCATTTCGATACGCAGGATGGATCAACGGGCGAGTTGAAGTTCACGCTGGGCGTGGGCGAGCGTGGCGTACCGCTTTCACCGGACACGCTGGTTCTGCCCTCTTCGGTGGCGAACCTGCCGCAGTCGGTGGTGGATGCGGCCATGCTGGTGCTGGGCGAAGGCTGGAGCATTGCCAATGCACCGGCCGGCGCACTGCCTGCGAATGTGATCCGCACCAGCAAGTCAGTGGTGACGCAGAAGGCGCTGGCGCTGGCCGAGGCCGGCTTACGCGTGGGATTGGGACAATCCGCTGGTGATGCCGTCCGCGACCTGCTGGCCGATTTCTACGGCGGTAATCCGGTTGATCCGGGCTTTGATCAGCTATTGAGGAGCACACAGGCAGGACAGGACTTTGAGCGCGCGGTGGGCGCGGCATTGGCTCAGCCTGCGAACGATGCCGGCGGACCGCTGCTTTACCAGCAACAGCTCTCGCAGATTTATGCTTCCGGGCCGGACTTCATGTCCTTCGTGCTGAGCAGCGGAACGGCTGCGCCTCCGGTGGCATTCAAGCTGACCGATGGAGCGGGCAACACGGCCCAGACATGGGTGCCGTTCAACTTCACCGACAACATTGCAGGATTCGCGCAAGTGCCGCTGGGAACTACGGATGCTTCGCCTATTCTGGCATTGCTGACGGCGACGAATAACTCTCCTTACACGCTGGAACTCACCGGACGCAGTTCGGGGACGGTAGACCTGGCAGTGACCATGCCACGCGGCGATGGAACGTTCCTGCTTGGACAAGCGGCAGGGGTGCCGATCACTCCAGGACTCAAGGCGCGCATCGTGCTGGATCTTTCGCAGCCCAACCGCCTGGTGCTGGAGCAGGACACGGCCGGTGACGGCACTTACATTACGCAGCAGGCGCTGAGCACCACCCAGATATCGCCGACGGGAGCGAAATTCATCTCGGCTACAGTGATTGGACCGGAAACGCTGCCGGGAGCAAGTCCGTTGGGCGTACAGATGGCGATGCTGTTTGATCGCATTGTGGATCCGACGAGCGCCCAGGATATTTCGAAATACCAGATTCCATCGAACGCAGTGCAGCAGGCAAAGTCACAACTTTCAGGCAGGATCGTGCTGGCGAACCTGGCGGCTCCGGAAGGGCCGTATGTGCCTACTTCGGTCTCGGTGAGCGGCATTGCCGATCTGCGCGGAGTTACCGGGCCAAGTGGAACGGTGACGCTGCAATCGAAGCTGCAGGACGCGGGTGCAGTGGTCTCAGGCAGGGTGTTCAATGCCGACGGTACGCCAGTCGGCGCAGCGGTCATTAATTATTCGGGGCTGCCGCCCGAGCCAAACAACGATTGCCAGGCAGCGCAGGAAGCCGGGCCGGTAGGTTTCGCCAATATTCCGGTCAACACGGACGGGCGGTATGAAATCCGCTATGTATGGCAGAACCCCTGCGGGCCGTTCCAGCTTGCTACGACCGATCCGAATACCGGCGGGCTGCGTTCGCTGAGCAACTTTGTGCGTACACCCGGCGAGCACCTGATCATGGACATCGCGTTGTTCGGGCGAGGATCGGTCACCGGCACGGTGCGCGACCTTCTGGGCAACCCTGTGCCCGGAGCCGCCGTAGTGGTGTTGAGCCAGACGGACGTTCAGATTGGAGCCAGGACCACCACCGACGGCGATGGTCACTACAGCGTGTCTGGAGTTACCGTCGGGCCGGTAAGTGTTCAGGCAGGTAAAGGAAACAGCCTGGGCCGTGCGGCGGGCAGCATTCCCAGGGCGGGCAACTCGATCAACATCGATGTGACGCTGGATAGCGGATCGTTGAATGTTTCCGGCGTGCTGCAAAAAGAAGAAAAGGGAGTAACCACTCCAGTCTCGAACTGGCCGGTGGTGTACAGCCTCAACGAGCATCCTGGAGTAGAGCCACCCACGCCAGTCGCAGTCGTGAACACTGACGTAAACGGCAAGTTCACCTTCACCGGAGTGCCGACGGGCAACTTCATCATTTCCGCACAGCTCACTGCCATCGATAGAGGGAGCATCAGCGGGTTTGCCACTGCTAACCAGGATCTGACCAATCAGAACCTGACGATCGTAATTACGGACGCAACCACGTTAGGCACGGCCAATGGCAAAGTCACGTTCCCGGATGGCTCGGCCGCCGCCGGAGTGATTGTGTATGCCAACGCCGGAGGCGTGCTCACCAATGGTGATGGCACCTATACTCTGCCGGGTTTGCCGATATCTACTTCCGCCACGCGCGTGAATGCAATTACACGCGACGGCACGCGGTCGGGCAGCGCGGCCGCCCTGATTACGCAATCAGGACAGGTGGTGAACAACGTCAACATCGTCCTGTCTGGCCTGGGCACGGCGCAGTTCACGGTTTTTGACAGCACCGGGAAAGCTATTCCCAACCAGAACGTTGCCCTGCAGTCCGGTGCTTGTCCATTTGCCTGCGGCTGCAATCCGCAACAGACAGCGGTTGATGGCAGCGTTAAGTTCACAGGAATGCCGGTTGGCCAGATCAGTGCCATTGCTGTCACCAGCAACTTCGATGTTGCCACAGCGACTGCTTCCATTACCGGTGATGGCATAACAGGTTTTGGAGTGATGCGTTTTGCCGGTACGGGCACGGTCACGGGCAATGTGATCGGTCCGGATGGAAAGCCGGTCTTCGGCGCAGATATCGCCCTTTCTTCCAACGTGTTTGACCAGGATGTTTGTTCTCTGGTGAATGGTGTTTCACAGCGGGTGCAGACTGACCAGAGCGGCAATTTCAAGTTCACCAACGTGAAGGTGGGCAGGGTTTCGGTTACCGCTTCCCAGGTATTCTTCCCCACGCAGGTGGGCGCGCAAGGCTCGATTTCAAGCGCAGGACAGACGGTCAATTTCAACCTGCAACTGGTCAACACCATCTCCGGTGTGTTCTCCGGTAACGTGTTCCTTCCCGATGGCGTTACTCCTGCCGGCCCGGGAGTTGAAGTCACTGCGAATGGTCCGTTGCCGGACGTAACGGTGAAGACGAATGCCAGCAGCCACTTCGAGTTTGCCAAGATCTTCCCTGAAGGCACATACACGGTTACAGTGCGTGACCCGATCAGCGGTGGGGTGGCACAGGAGCAGATCTTCCTGCGCGCCGGCCAGGACATGGCCCATGACTTCCGCCTGAAGGGCAGAGGTACGGTGACGGTGCAGGTGGTGGATGGCTCGAATCTGCCGGTGGACAATGCCTTTGTGAAGCTGACCGAGAACAGCTTCCCCAACTCGGTGCAGGAAGACGCGGTACAGCCGGCTAACCAGGGCATCGTCACCTTCCAGCAAGTATTTGAAGGGCAATTCTCGGTTGAGGTGTTTGACACGTTTGGCCGCGGCGGCCGAGCATCTTCCATCCTGCCGCATGATGGCGACACGGTCAATGTGATCGTGCAGTTGACCCACACCGGCACGGTGCAGGGACATTTCCTGATGCCGGACCATGTCACGGCCATTCCTTTTGGCAACGTGAAGCTCTTTGCCAGCGGCAGGCAGCTAGGGCAGGTCACCACCGACGGCAGCACCGATCCCGGTTCGTTCAAGTTCACCTTTGTGCCTTCTGGTCCGGTGCGGCTTGAAGCCCAGGATCCGGTTACGGCACGCACGGGTGTGGCGGCGGGAACCCTGGATACAGACGGGCAAGTCCTTACTCTGGATGTACTCGCCGAAGGACTCGGGACTGTGACTGGTCTGGTGACCAGCAATAACGTTCCTGAACCCGGCGCGACCGTAGATATCTTCTCCGGCAACTATCATGCGATAACGCTCTCGGATTCGACCGGGCACTACCTGATTTCCGGAGTTCCTGAAGGGCACATCGTTGCCACCGCCAGCCTGCAAAATGGGTTCCTCGCCGGATCAACCTCAGGCACGCTCACCGGTGATGGCACGCAACTGAATCTTGATGTGGCATTGCGCGGCTCCGGCGCGCTTACCGGACAGGTTCTCCAGGCGGATGGAGTTACTCCCGCATCGGCATCGCTGGTTACGGTCCAGGTGGGCGGGCAGGGTGGCGGAACGCAGTCAGTCACCACCGACCTGAATGGCAACTTCAGCTTCCCGCTTGTTCCTGCGGGAACGGCTTCCTTGACAGTGGCGGTGCTGGGCAGCATTGATGAGGCCCAGACCAGCGTGGAAGTCCAGTCAGGGACAACCGTGCAAACCACGGTGCGTTTGAACGGCATTGGATCGATCAGCGGGCGCACGCTCGATTCCACGGGTAATCCCATTGCTGCACATGCAGTCATCTCCGGCACTGGAGCGTTTCCGTACAGCTTCAGCGTGGATACCAACACCGATGGCACGTTCTCTCTGCCCACTGTGCTGGCAGGCACATTTACCGTCAGCCTCTCGCAGCAGGTGGGAACGATTACGCTCTTTGGCACAGCTACTTCAAGCGTGCTGCCCAACAAGACCACCAGCATTGACGTGCAGGTGCAGCCCAGCGGCTCCGTGACCGGAAAAGTTTTCCGTTCGGATGGCGTCACTCCGGCTGCGGGTTCAAATATTAACATAGCTCTTGATCGTGGCGGATCAGTGGTGGTGCAGGCCCAAACGGACGGCACGTTTACCGCGCGCGGCATTCCCCTGGGCGGGTTCTCGGTCCGCATCACCGATCCTGTGAGTACAGGACAGGCGCTGCTTTCAGCATTGAGCATTGCGGCCAACGGCCAGACCTTTGATGCCGGGAACGTGATTCTGAACGACACGCCGATGGCGGTAGTCTCCATCGATCCGGCGGATGGCAGCACCGGAGTGCCGGTTACTCAAAGCATCAAGATTGCATTCACAGGCAAATTGCAGTCTCTGTCAGGAATTTCATTCACGGCCAACGGACAAAATCTTGGATTGCAGGGAAGCCTGTCTATTGATGGCAAGCTGGCGACCTTCACCGGAACTCTGCCCGACTCAGCACAGATCGTGGTTACGGTAAGCACTTCAGTCAGCGACGTCTTCGGGCGGCATCCTGCACAGGCCAGTACCGCGAGCTTCCAGACTGTGGACCTGACTCCGCCGCATGTAGTCAGTGTTGTGCCTGCAAACGGCACGATTCAAGTGCCTGGCAACAGCTCGGTCACGGTTAATTTCAGTGAAGCCCTGTCTGCAAGCACAAGTCTGACCAATCTCATTTCGGTTACCGGCCCGAGCGGAGTGGTTGCAGGAACTACAGTACTGGCAAGTTCGACCCAGGCGATCTTCACCCCAATGGCGCCTTTATCCAGCAATGCCAGCTTTGTTGTGAAGGTGAACGGTGAAACTGATGCCAGCGGAAACGTGCAGACTGTGGCATTCACTTCCACGTTTGCCACGGTAGATACGATCGCTCCGGTGCTGCAGCTCACAGCGCCTGCGACGAGTGGCTTTACCGCATCATCACAGCCACTGATCAGGGTCTCGGTCAGCGATAACCTGAGCGGCGTCAATGCAGCCAGCGAAACTTTGGCGATTGACGGCCAGGCAGTCACTCCGCAACGCTCAGCCACGCAGATTCAATTCACGCCTTTGACTGCGTTGTCTCAGGGCGCGCACACCATTACCGCCACTGCCGCCGATAATGTTGGAAATATCGGCAGCCTCTCTGCTTCTTCATTCACCATTGATTCGGTGCCGCCCAGCGCAGCGCAGATTACAGGGTTGACGAATGGCCAGATCGTGGTGGGAACGATCCAACTCAGCGCCGCCGCAACCGATTCGGGTTCGGGCGTTGCCCGCATCGATGTGCTGGTGGATGGTGGCGTACTGCTGAGCTTGACCCCGCCGAATTTCCAGATATCTTTCAACACCATTTCCCTGAGTGAAGGGCCGCATACCTTCAGCGCACGCGCTGTTGACGTAGCCGGAAACATTGGCCCAATCGGCAATGGAATCCAGGTGATCGTCAACAACCAGAGGCTTGCAGTCAGCTTTACGTCGCCTGTCCCGAACTCATTCTTCCGCAACACTGTAACGGTCATAGCCTCTGTCTCTGAACCGGTACAGCAGGTGCAGTTCACACTGGGAACACAGACGTTCACGGCAGCCGCGGCACCGTATTCAGCCACCTTCAATCTCACCTCGATACCCGACGGTCAGCAGATCGTTACGGCGAACGCCACAGGTTTTGCAACGGAAACAGCCTCGGCGACTATTGCCATTAACATAAAGCAAACACCACCGTTTGCGCCTAAAGCGGCCCTCATCAATGCTGAGCCGCCTATCAATGGAACATCGCTGGCGCATGGAAGTGCCGGGGCCGTTGAGAGCAGCGACCAGGTACAGATCACCAATACCAGGACGTCCACGGTAATCACCACCAATGCCGCGAGCGACGGCTCATTTGCGGTCAACATTGCCGGAACGGCTGGAGACGTTCTTTCCATCGTTTCCATTGATGTTGTAGGAAACCGCAGTGCAGCTACCAGCATTACCGTCCGGAATACAGCCTCGTTGCCACCGATCTCTGCGGTACAACCGCTCGACAGTACGACCGCGGTTCCGACCAACAGCGTTGTGGTGGTGCGTTTTGCATCGGTGGTGCAGGCTGCCTCGGTTGTGACTGGTACAGTCACCTTGTCTCAGGGCACCATAGCGGTTGCGGGCAGCCTGAGTTTGTCGAATGATGGATTATCTGTGACGTTTACTCCGGCCCAGGCGCTGGCGGGACTGACCACTTATACCGTAAAGGTCCAGGATGCTGCTTCGAACAGCACCGCTGTCCTTTTCCAGAGCTCGTTTACTACGGCACAGGCAAGAGACCTGACTCCGCCGACAGTCTTACGGACGAGTCCGGATAATGGAGCAAGCGGTGTGCCGCTGAACGCTCCCTACATTGTGCAATTCAGCAAGCCGATGAATCCGGCGACTTTTAATGCCACGAATTTCTCGGTACGCGATAACACGACAGGCGCAACCCTGACTGGCACGATTCAGGTGGATGCGACAGGAACTATCGCCTCTTACGTATCGCAGGCGCAGTGGAGCGCCGGACATTCATTTACCGTCTTCCTGAATTCGGCGTTGCTTGACACCGCAGGCAATGCGCTGGGGGGCCGAAACTTTCCATTTAGCACCGCGTTTACGGCCGACAATACCGCGCCGCACTTGTTGCAAGTCAGCCCGGTTAATCAGTCTGCCAATGTTCCGACCAACGCCATTATCGATTTGACGTTCAGTGAAACAGTCGCCACTGCCAAAGCTGTAAACGGCATTCAGGTTTCAACTGGCGGGCAAACGATTACCGGAGCAATCGCGTTTTCCAACGGCAACCAGCGGATGACGTTTACGGCCACGGCGGCGCTGACGGCAAATACCACCTACACGGTTACCATCACCCCGGCTATTACAGATGTAGCCGGAAACGCTCTCGATAATCCGGGAACATTTACCTTCACGACCGGAACGGCTTCGGATACAGTCCGTCCCGGTGTAACGCTGGTGGATCCGGTGAACGGAGCGACGGGGGTGGAGACCAATGCGCTGATCCGGTTGCAGTTCAGCGAACGCATTGATCCGGCGTCCGTCAACACCGGCAACATCCAGATGTGGCCGAACAACACCGGCATACCGATCAGCGGAACGGTGACACCCTCGGCAGATGGACTGAGCGCGGTGTTCGCGGCCAGCGCGCTGCAACCCTCAACCGGATACACGGTGCGGGTCAACACCAGCGGGATTACCGATCTGGCCGGCAACGGGATCAACTTCTTCCAGAGTGGATTTACGACAGCGCAGACGCCGGATACGGCAACCCCGGCGGTGGTAGCGGTGGGTCCGCAGAACGGGGCGACGGGAGTGCCGCTGAACGCGCGCATCGCGGTGCAGTTCAGCGAGCCGATGAGTTCGGTGAGCATGGTGTCGAATCCGGTGGTGG
>QHVI01000057.1 GCA_003223515.1 Candidatus Angelobacter sp. Gp1-AA117 | reverse complement strand
AAGAGCAATAAAGTCGCGATATTGAACGAGGGGCGCCGGGAACGCGGGGCTTAAAGGATTCTTCAAAAGCGACGAGTATCTGTTCAGCAGTTCCGCAATAAAGGAGGCCTCGCTCCAGCCATCGAGCAGGATGTTGTTATAGCTGGAAACAATTTGAAAAACATCGTCCTTAAGCTGATGCACGATCAACCGGACCAGACTGCTGTTCTGCAAACGGAGAACGCAGCGCTTTTCTGTTTCCGTCCAATCCTGGATGGATTTTTGCTGCGCGGCAGCAGGTAAATGCCGCCAGTCGAATTTTTCCACATAGGGGGTGGCATGCCTGTGCACAATTTGCAGAGGCACGCTGAACCCCTCCAAATGAAAAGACGTCCGCAGGATGGGATGGCGGTCCACACTCTCCTGTACCGCCTGCTTGAACAGATCAAAATTCAGCGGACACCGTACCTGATAGAAGAAAATCTCGTGATATACGCCTGAACTGAGATCGTAGAGCACGTGGTAAAGCAATCCTTGCTGCACTTTGGACAGCGGATAAGCATCCTCGGCATCTTCCGGTATGCGCCTGCGGTCTGCCCCTGACAAGAGCGCAAATGGCTCCGGAGAAAGCTGCTGTTCCGCCTGGCTCGCGGTTCCAGCATGCTGCGCCAGTTCACGGATGGTTTGAAAGCGCATCATGTCCTGAACCGTGAAGTCCAGCCCGCGCTGCAAGGCCCGCGCGCGCACCTGCAGGCTGCGGATAGAATCACCGCCCAGCTCAAAGAAATTGTCATCCACGCCGATTTCAGGAACGCTGAGAACCTCCGACCAGATTTCTACCAGCAGAGCTTCCGTGGGGGTGGCGGGCGCCGCGTACTCTCTCCTGGAACTCCGAACAGGCGCATCGGGTTCAGGAAGGGCGCGCCTGTCTAACTTGCCGTTGGGAGACAGAGGCAGCGCATCCAGGAACACGAAATCTACCGGAATCATGTATTCGGGCAAGCTCTGGCGCAGGAAGGCGCGCAACTCGTGACTGGCAGGCGCGGGATTTAAGCAGACGAGATATGCCGCGAGACGAACCTCAGATGACGCCTGCCGGCCGATTTCCTGTGCAGCTTCCGGTTTCAGGAAACCACGGTATTCAGATGCAGCCTCCTGGCATGGGTCATTCGAGAGTTGATAGTTTTGCGGACGTGTCCTGATGGCCGCAGCCTGCCGCGCGATCACGACTGCCTGTGATACTGCCGGATGTCGCGCCAATATTGCTTCAATTTCTCCCAGTTCAATGCGGAACCCGCGCACCTTGACCTGATTATCCAGGCGTCCAAAAAATTCAACCTGCCCGTCTCCGCGCAGCCGGGCCAAGTCGCCGGTGCGATAGAGACGCGCTCCCGGTTTACTGCTCAAGGGATCGGGAATGAATTTTTCCGCTGTCAGTTCCGGACGGCGCCAGTACCCCCGCGCCACGCCGTCTCCACCGATGACCAATTCACCGGCAACCCCTGCGGGCAGCGGTTGCTGCTGGCTATCAAAGATATAGATCTGAGTATTCGCGATGGGGCGGCCGATCACCGTCCCTGCTCGGGCGGTGGCTGGGACTACTTCATGGACGGCAGACCAGATGGTAGTTTCCGTAGGACCATATAAATTCCATACAGAGCAGCCGTTCGCACGCAACTCTTTGGCCAGTTCCGGCGGGAGGATATCACCACCGCACAATGCGCGTATGGGCGGGAGCCCGTGCCTGTTCGTCGTGAGCAGCAACTGCCATCTTCCCGGTGTTGCCTGCATCACTGTCGCTCGCCCTTTTTTCAGCAGCTCAAGCAGTTGGTAGCTGTCCATGGCCGTCTCTGTAGAAGCCAGCAAAACTTTTGCTCCGCAAATGAGAGGCAGGTATAACTCCAGGCCAAAGATGTCGAAGGAGACGGTGGTTACAGAGAGTAAAACGTCAGTCTCCTGCAGCCCGGGTGACACCTTCATGGAGGCAAGGAAATTCACTACGGCGCGATGCGTGATCTGTACGCCCTTGGGCATACCGGTTGAGCCCGATGTATACATCAGGTAGGCCAGATTTTCTGAATTGCATGCTGAGCTGGTCTCTTCAGGGCTCTCTCCCGCGATCTGTTCCCAATCCCTGTCCAGGCACAGCAGATGACAGGAGCAGTTTTCAAGTTGTGACTGCAATGCTGATTGTGTGAGCGCAACCCGAACGCTTGCATCTTCCAACATGAAACGCAGGCGGGCTTGGGGAAATCCCGGATCCAGCGGCAGATACGCGCCCCCTGATTTCAGTACCGCGAGCAGGGCGACGGCGAGTTCGAAGGAACGATTCAGGCAAACCGCAACCACCGACTCCGGCCCCGTCCCGAACTTCTGCAAATGACGCGCCAGTTGATTGGCCCTTGCGTCCAGTTCTGCATAGGTCAGGGCGCGGGTTTCATCTTCCACTGCCAGGGCGCGTGGCGTGCGGCCTACCTGAGATTCGAACAATTCGTGAATCAGGGCCTTTTCCGGATAGCTACTCTCCGTTTCATTACAAGCGGCCAACTCTCGCATATCCTGTTGGCTCAGTAGCGGAAGCGACTGCACCTTCTGGCCGGGATTCTGAGTGATGCCATGGAGCAGAACGCCAAGATGGTCCGCCATACGGGCAATGGTCTGCGGCTCGAACAGGTCGGCGTTGTATTGAAGGCGGAGAACGATTTCGTCTTGTGCCTCACATGCCTGCAAGGCGATATCAAATTGCGAGGTCTCTTCCCCAAGCGAAACTGATTCAAGTCTCAGCGCTTTCGTTTCGAATACTGCTCCGGATTCACCCAGCGCGAACTGCCCCAGGGACGTTCCTGCAACTTCTCCCTGAAACGCAAATAAGGCCTGAAACAATGCAGACCGGCTGGGATCACGCTGTGGCTGAAGCTTTTCGACCAATAGTGGAAATGGAAAATCCTGGTGCGCCAATGCGCCCAGAACTTTTCCGCGTACCTGGGCCAGAAGGGTCTCAAAGATCGGATCGCCGGCAAAGCTGGCTCGAATCGCCACAGGATTGACGAAATAGCCAACGACGAAACGAAACGCGGCATGAGTGCGTCCCGCAGACGGCGATCCGATGATCACCTCCGGTTGACCGGAATAGCGATGCAACAGCACGGCCCATGCCGCTAACAACACGCTATATAAGGTTGCGCCATTTCTGGCGGCGAGACCCCGCAACCTGCGCCTCAAGCCGGCATCAAGCCGGAACTGGTGGGCAGCGCCGCGAAAAGTCTGCAACGCCGGGCGTGGATGGTCCGCAGATAAATTGAGCACCGGCAATTCCCCAGCCAGTTCTCCACGCCAATAGGCCCAGTGCCGCTCGCCTTCCACGCCAGCCAGCAGATCAGCCTGCCACTGGACATAATCTCCATACTCAAGATCGGGCTGGGGCAAAGATGCAAAGCTATTGCCGGTCTCCGATTCGTACAGGGCCGCCAATTCCTGAATCAGGAGCGAGAGCGACCAGAGGTCAGAAATGATGTGGTGTATGGCAAACAACAGGTAGTTTTCTAATTTCGATCTGCGAAACAGAATGCAGCGGACAGGCGGAGCAGCTTCCAGATCCAATGGCGCCCGCGCTTCGCGGGCCATGTGTTTCAGAAGCTGCTCCTGTGGCTCACCGCACGAACGCTCTTCCAGAATGGGCCCATCGTTGACTGACAAAAGTTCCTGCACCGGATTTCCGTTTTCCAGTTTGAACGTGGTCCGTAATGCGGGATGCCGCCGGACGAGAAGCCGGAATGCCCGTGCCAGGGCTTGCGCGTCCAGCGGTGATGCAATCCGCAGCGCCTGATAAATGTGATACGCCGAATTCCGGCGGTCCAACTGATAAAGAAAGAACAGTGCGCGCTGCCCATGCGAGAGTGGAAACGTCACGAGATCATGCCGCCGGGGTGTCAGAGTCACGGTAGCGCCGGTAGCGGCCATCTCTTCCTGCCAGCACAGCGCCGCTGCCAGTTCTGCGATGCTGAGTCCTGAAACCAGGTCAGGGAAAGGCAGGAAAATGCCCGCTTTCTTCTCAATTTCATGTGCCAGTTCCACCGCAACGAGAGAATCCAGTCCATAGCGAGAGGGCGGCTGGTCTGCCTCGATCATCTTGGGGGAGATATGCAGCCGTCGCGCGAGTTCGAGAATCAACCACCTCTGCCAATCGTCAGCCTGGGATTCGACGTCTCCTGCTGTCGGTGGAGCTGATGGAGTGAAAGCTGCCCGCCACTCGCCGAGGATTCTCAAATTGCCTGCAAGGAAAGCTTTCCGGCAGAGAAAGCGTTGAATTTTTCCGCTCGTCGTTCTGGGAATTTCTCCAGGACGTGTGAGCACAACCACATAAAGCTGAAGCTCGTGTTCCTCCGCAATAGCCTGGCGAACTGCCGCGATCACTGCGCCGGCCTCAGCTTGATTCTGAGGATTGATCTCGTGCACCAGAACCAGCCGCTCTTCACCTTCGGCCTCAACAGAAAACGCCGCTCCAATGCAGGCCCGCAAGGCAGGATGAGCTTTTTCCGCAGTTGCCTCCAGATCATGCGGATAGTGGTTACGACCACGGATGATGATGAGATCCTTGCATCGGCCGGTGATGAAGAGCTCTCCACCCAGCAGAAAACCCAGATCTCCGGTGCGCAGGAATGGCCCTTCGCCAGTATCCGCAAGCCGCGCCTCAAATGTTTCTGCCGTCTCCTGCCCGCGATTCCAATAACCATTGGCAACGCTCGGTCCGGAAATCCATATTTCCCCCACTGTGCCGGCTTCGCAGCGCACCAACCGTTCGGGATGAACAATGCAGACTTCATGTCCGGTGCCCGCGCCTCCACATCCCACCAGGACGCGGCTACCCGGCCTTTCTAAGGAAGCTGGTATGACCTGGTTCCTTTCCAAAGCGTCAGCTTTTATCGCCTGGATGACCGGCCCGGCAGAAGTGGTTCCGCCGCTCACGAAGAGTGTTGATTCTGCCAGTCCATAACATGGCACAAAAGCGCTGGCGCGAAATCCGCAATCGCGAAATTCTGCGGCGAAACGTTCCAGGCTCTGCGCCCGGACAGGTTCCGCTCCGCTGAATGCAACCCGCCAGCTTGAGAGATCCAGAGTTGCTTTCTGTCCCGCCGTGATCCGATTACAGCAAAGTTCGTAAGCAAAGTTCGGGCCGCCGCTGGTGGTAGCCCGGTAACGGGAAATCGCGGCAAGCCAGCGTGAAGGATTCTGCAGGAACGAAGCT
Organism: Candidatus Angelobacter sp. Gp1-AA117; assembly: GCA_003223515.1. GTDB lineage: Bacteria > Acidobacteriota > Terriglobia > Terriglobales > Acidobacteriaceae > Angelobacter. The sequence continues at coordinate 54,400 of QHVI01000057.1, read as the reverse complement.
GGCGGCATCAGGATGGATTCCGCTCCGCAGTAAAGCGGCTGCAGCACGTTTCCAATCAATCCCATATCGTGATAAACCGGCAGCCATCCCACCACGATGTCATGCTGGGTTTGCCCGAAGGCTTTCTGAATCAGCTCCTCATTGTGCATGAGGTTTGCATGAGTGACCTGCACCCCCTTGGGGATTGAGGTTGAGCCGGAAGTGTACTGGAGCACTGCCAGCATGCCAGGATCAAGGCTGGCTGGCTGCCATTTCTGGGATGCATCCAATGAAGCAGAGTCAGTCGTCACTACGGCAAGCTCCTGGAATGTTTTATCATTCACAAGGCGATGCAGGGCTTTTGCCTTGACCTCCAGGCTGGTGAGCGCCACTGCTGGAAGTGCGTCCTGAATGACGCCGCACAGTCGATCGGTGCCACGATTCGGACGCGGTGGATATGCCGGGACAGCAACGCGTCCGCTATAAAAACAAGCACAAAGGGCGACAATAAAATCCAGCCCCAGCGGATAAAGCAGCAATATCCGGTCACCAATGGCGGAATATTTTTCCAGCAGGGCAGCCACGCCGCGCGCCGCCCAATCAAGCTCGTGGTACGTGAGGGTCCGCTCTTCGGCTTCTCCATCCTTCAAAAACCGGTATGCAATCTTCTGTGGCTGCCGTTCCGCGTGCAGCCGCAGGCAATCCGCCAGCGTAGAGGTTTGCACGCCTTGATGAGCCATCTGCTGGTTCGGTATTGGAGCCATGGAGTGAATCTAAGAAACTTTTTGAAAATAACTCACTGCATTTCCGCAACAACTTGGGAGACTGCCGTGAGCGGACGATTTCTGACGATCAGCGGGTAAAAAACATTGCGGGACGACGTGTGTATTTTCTGCCCAAAACTGCTCCAGATCCTAAACATGGGCTGCAGCCCTATGCACCAATTCCTGCAGTTCCCGAATCTTCACTTTATTGGTAGAAGTCCTGGGAATGCGAGCACTGAAAATCACCACATCAGGAATCCTCAAGCTGCCCAGTTTCCGGCCTATGTAGCTCATGACTTCGTGAGCTGCCAGTTGCATGCCCTCGCGTGGCACTACAAAGGCCGCAATCTTTTCGGTTCCATCCTCGTCAAAACGGATGGTGGCACTATCGGCAATCGCATGCATTCCCCTCAGGCATGTGTCTACATCTTCGAGGTAAATCTTCTCGCCGCCACGAATGATCATGTTCTTTTTCCTGCCGGTGATGTAGATGTAACCATCCTCATCGCGGTATCCGAGGTCGCCGGTTTTGAGCCACTTATTCTCCGGACCGCCAAAACAGTCGGCAGAACCCTTGAAATACCCTTGCTGCATAACACTTTCCCCGGCCATGAGTAGCTCTCCAATTTCATGCGGCGCAGCTTCCTGACCGTCCGGGCGAGTCACCCTCACGGTCACCGCGGCGGGAATTCCCGCGGACTTGGTTCTGATTCTTTCCGTAGGAGAAATGGTGGCAAAGCAGGTGGTCTCAGTGAGTCCGTAGGCCGGAACTATGGGGAAACCATATTTTTGGAGGAATTCCGATGCTGTACTCTCATTCAGGGGAGCAGCCCCGGAAACACAGTATTTCATGTGCTTTCCTGCCAAGTTACAGTTCAGCCGGATAAACATCTCGAACATCAGCGGAACAGCACTGAAAGAATTGATGGGATATTGGTGAATGGCTGCTTCCACGATAGAGAGCTTTGTAATATCGAAAGTATCCAGCACTACAGTAGTTCCTCCCGACAAGGCCATGGTCGAGAGGTCGCTGATCACGGCAAACATATGGAAAAAAGGCAAAATGCAAATCTTGGCATGAGTGTGGTCCAGAGAGAAAAACCTGATGGCTATAAGCGTATTATGCACGATGTTCCGGTGGCTCAGGAGAACCCCCTTTGGCTGGCTGGTTGTGCCTGAGGTATAGATGAGCATGGCCGGATCATCATCCTTGTCAAGCGAGACGAGAAACTCCCGGCCACGGCTTTGGCGATAAGCATCGATGTCGACACATTTCCCGGTAAATTCGGGAATATCCATGTGACGGTCCACGCAAACCAGCGAAGAACCTGAATGGAGCAGCAGGTTCTGCAGTTCGACAGGCGTCACCTGGGGATTCAGAGGCTTGGCAATTGCGCCATATGTCATCACTCCATACAACATGACTACAAGGTCAATTGAATTGCCGGCAATCAATGTAACCACGTCTCCGGGGAAGACTCCGTGTTCCTGCAAAAGGCGTTGAACCCCGCCTAAAGCAAAGCCGAACTCCGCAAAGGTGAGGGTTTCACCTGTCGAAGGCTCTATCAGAAACACCTTGTCTTTATGTGTGCGCAGCGACGGGGCGAGAGAGTGACTTAACGTCTTCATATAGTTCAAAGTAATTTCTGTTCAGGTTGGAAATGAGGGTTCCAGGGCGTATCCACTCCAGATCGTGGGGCCAGCTCAGAGCCTGCAAAGACTGAGTTTGCCCAAGATCGTGCCACAAGCACGCGGAGAAGCCGGGCATAATGGGCGCCGCCAGCAAAGCGAGGGTCTTTGCCGCCAGCAACTCAAGCGCTATGACAGTATTGCGCGTCAGGCGGCGATCGGAAACGCGTCTCCAGTGACTTTCGCTGTGACTGAAGAAGCGTGCCTCCCGCGCCAACTCCAGCAGCAGGCGAGCGGCCCGCTGTGTGGAAAATTCCTTCGCGCTATAGCTTGCTTCGGCTTTCCTCAAGATCTCATTCAGCCGGTCATAGAAACTGTGCGTGGTCTCGGTCCACACGCCCGGCGACGGAGCAATTCCGCTGTATTCATCCGAGACTGCACTTCCCAAGTGGAGCAACCATCCCTGCACGCCTTCCAGCAGTTCTTTCTTGACGGTTTGCTCATATTCGGCGAACACGAAGCTGGTCTGTTCGGTCTCAGGCCCGCTATAAGCTAGATAGAAACGCACGAGGTCAACATTTTGATCACGCAATAATTCTCTTCCCCATATCGCATGGTTGCGGCTGGTGGAAAACTTCAGGTTTTCCAGGCGATAAAATTCATTCGCAAGAAGGACCTGGGGCAGGCAAATCTGCGGGTCCATGGCTTGAAAGACGGCCGAAAAGAACAACGAATAGAAGAAAGTATTGTCAAAGCCGAAAAATTGTACGATCTCGACGTCTGTGCCTTTCCAAAACCGCTCACAGCCACCGGGCTCATGAATGGTTTCTGCCAAGGCCTGGGTTGCTGCAAAATGCCAGAGGGCTATTTCGAACCAGACCCATATCTTCTGGCCGGTTAATCCCGGCGCAGAAAGGCCCCAGTTGGCTGGATGAGTAACGGCTATTTCAGGCAAACCATCTTTGAGCATCTGTTCACCCAGCGCCCTTATGCTGGAACTCATGATGGCCGTATCGAAATATTCCCGCAGTTGCTTCTCGTAAGGAGAAAGCGGCATGAAAAAACGCGTGAGTTTGTCGACGCCGGGCTTTGCGCCGCAAATATTGCACGCCGGGTGCCGCAATTCGCACGCCTCATGTGGCCGGCCGCATGCTTCACAGGAATTGCCTCCGGAAGGCGCGTCACAATGAGGGCAAATTCCGCGGACATATGCCCCAAACAGATACATCTGGCATGCATCGCAAAAGAGACATGGCTCTTCTCTTTCCACGATTTTGCCATCACGCTGCAATTGCTGAAAAACTTTTTCCATGAACGTCTTGTAATGAGGAAGACGGGTGGGACGAACCATCAAATCTATTTGCATGTGGGCGGCTGCAAGCGTCTGCTCAATTTCCGCCGCAAATTTGTCCGCGGTTTCCTGGGGATCCAAGCCAATCTGCCGGCCCTTGAAAGCCACATAGCTCTGATGTTCATCAACACCGCAAACATAATAAGTCTCATTGCCCAGCATCCGGGAGTGACGAGCGTAGATATCTGCCCGCAGATAAGGGCCTGCAAGATGACCGACGTGCAGGTCGCCGTTAGCAGTGGGTGGAGGCGCGAATACCAGTACTTTCTTCATAAAGAGTTCTCGTTTGTGCTTCAGAGATGCCGGACAACTCGAGCGCTTCCAAGGCGATTGCGGGTGCTAGACGCACTCCCGAACCAGAGCAGGCGCCAGCAACTACCAGATTGTGTGAAGTTGAAATTCGGGCGACGAAGGGTGCCCGGTCCTGGCTATAGGCATCACAGAACACCCGCCCACCCGGGCAATGTTCAATGAGACCGGGGCAGTAGCGATTCAGGATGGATAGAGCGAGTTTTCGATCATCCGGATCAATCCTCAACCTGGAAATTTCCACCGGACAATCCCATTGCTGGACAGTGAAACTCAGGAGCAGCTTTTGTTGATCCTGCAAAGGCAGCAGAAAAGCATCTTCCGCCGCAAAATAAATTGCCGGAGCGTCTGGCGGAGGATACCGATCAATGTGCATCGCAGCAACTTTCTTGATCCTGATTCCTGCTGCCTGGCTGAAGGCTCCTCCTGGTCCACAGGTCAACCACGGACCGGTTGCAATCACGACACGTTTTGCAGAGATTCTTCGCCCATCTCCCAGGCTCAGCATCTGGCTGCACGGAATATCTGCAACATGCTGAACTTCTGCACCTTCCCAGCATTGAACATTCCCGTCTGTGGACGCTTTGTTGATCAAAGCTGAGGTTAGCTGCACGGGAGAGCTATGCCTGGCATTGCTTCCCATCATTGCCACATAGCCTTGCGGCAAGGTGAGATCCGGATACTGGAGACGAACCTGATTCCATTCCTGAGCACCTGCCACATGTAAACTGGCGTCAACGAAAGCCGCTACCGTGGTTGCAATATCCTTCTCATGTACCACCAGCACAAAAGGAATCTCTCGAATAGGAAGCTCCGAATAACCAGCCTTCAGATCACGATAAAAGCTCACGCTTCGTTTCACCATGTTCCGCTGTCGGGCGTTCCGCCCAAAAGGGAGATCGAGGGCCGCCGAGTAACGAGTCGCTCCGTCACCTGGGAATGACCGGTCCAGAACTGCGACATGCCACTCCGGCCTGTGCACGTGGGCAAGCCAGGCGGTTGTTGCCCCAACGATCCCGGCGCCGATGATGGCAAGGTCAAAGTTCTTCACGTCGTCTATTTCCACCATACTGAAAAAATAATGAGTGGCTCCTTGCCGGTATTCCTGACCTCATGTTTTTTAGGTGGCTCAAGATAGATGAAATCCAGCGGACGCAGCGGAGAGGATTCATCGTCATAAATCAATTCACCCTCTCCCTGCGCCAGCATCCATATTTCATGCACAGAGTGAGTGTCTACCGGCGATTGACACCCAGGTTGAATCACAAAATAGGAAGACTTGAAGGGGATGACCGTGCCAACCGAATTAAACTGGACTTCGTGCACTGACATGCCTGCGCCGAACTCCTCGGGTGGCAGGAAGCTCAGCTTGGGAGAAATCGCCATCGGATTTACCGTCATTGTCCCGACTCCTTTGTGTATCTGCGGTTCTTGTGAAATCAAAGACAGAGTTGCTTTCTGCAATGTCGTAAATGTATTCTTCCGCCAGACTGTTTACGATTTTGGCGCTACGCCACGCCATCAGGCTTAAATTAGGGTCGGCAACTCCACGGCAATGTTTTGCGCCGTTCTGTATGTAAATCTTTAGAGACTGAGGACCGTCCCATTGGATGGAGTAGTCATCCTTCACGATAAAGCCATGATCTCCGTGGGCCATGCGGTTCATGATGGGGTTGAGCGCAGGCAGCGGCTTATACGTTGAGCCAGTGGCAAAGATCACGACATCGGCCTCCACGATGGTCGCCGCACAATTGAATCCGTCGTGCAACCTGAGAATCCATCCATTCTGGGTAGAGGGTGTGATACCCACTAATTCGCAGCGAGGATAAAGAGAACAACAACGTCCCGAACCATTCAAGAATTCTGCCTGGTAGAGCAACTGGTAGATCCGCTCAAGCAGGCTGTTGCTGATTCCATCACTCGCAAATTTTTGCTCGGCAAGTATGGAAACCCGGTCCTGCACGGATAATCCATAAAAATAGTCGCTGTAGTTAGGCGTAAACAGTTCATTGGTAAACGGTGACTCATCCAGAGGCAGAAAGTTGGAGCGCTTTGAAATCCATGATAATGTCCTGGGTACCTTATCCGGACTGGAGAGCAGGTGCTGCACGATTTCCGCTCCTGTCTGTCCGCCGCCAACAACCGCTACGCTCACTCCGCCGCTTTGCGGCTCTATGTGAAGATATTTGGAAGCGTGTAACAAAGTTTTTTGGGTCGTTGCATCGATAAAGTCCACCGCGCATTTCGGGATCGTGGGTTGCAAGCCGGTACCCAGAATAATATTTCTGGCCCGCACTTGCCCGCGTGCGGTTAAGACTTTAAATGACTTGTCTTCGAGAGAGATCGCATGCACCTCCTGCCCAAATTCCAGGTTCGGCAACCGGTTAGCGACCCAGCGGAAATACTGGTTGAACTCTACCCGCGACACACGTGTGAAATTGGCATTGATGAACCGGTAGAGGCGGCGATTGGCAAACAAAAATGCCAGGAAGGAATAACGGCTCTGAGGGTCGGCCAGGGTCACCAGGTCCTTAAGAAATGAGACCTGAATCGTGGCGTCTGGAAATAACAAGCCGGAATGCCACTGGAACTCCTTCTCCCGCTCGAAGAAGAGTGTGTTGAGTTTCTCTACCGGCTCAAGCAAAGCTGCTGTGCTCAGATTGAACGGTCCCAACCCCACACCTACAGCATCAAAGATGCAAGTCGTGCCTGATATCAAGGGAATATCCATATTCCTGCTTTTGCGTTGGTTCACATCGTTCTTGCAGATGGATGAAAGGAATGATCGGTTAGATTTTTATGATGAAAGAGTGGCTACACGCATAAGTTCCAGATGATGCGCGAGGAGCGATGTAATTTCTGAAACGTGTGGCGGTTTCAATATTGTGTAGTGATCGCCGGAGACTGGATAGACCTCCAGGCCCACGGTAGTCAAAGAGCTCCACTGCGCCGCCAATTGCTCAGGCGCCTGCCCGGAGGCCGCCGGAAAAAGAACAATGCGCTGATGGATCGGGCGTGGCCTGTAGCTGTTCAGGGCGAGGGAGTTGCGGGTAAAGATCTCCAGCAGGCGGTCCAGTTCAGATTCACCTGAACCTTCCGGCAACACCTCTTCACGCACCAGCACATCCAGAACCAGCTTCATCCGTTCTTCGGGTGCTGTGCGAAGGAATTGTTCGCGCAATTCATCCGGGTTGTTGAGCACCATGCGTCCAATGTCCCAGGCAAAATGTTTCAGCATCGAAACCCTGCTACGGCCGTTGCGAGTTCCGGCAGTACCGGCAGGAGGAGCGGAATCAAATAGTACCAGCAAACCGATCTTCTCTCCGGCGTCGAGCAACTGGTGAGCCATCTCGAAGGCCAGCAAGCCACCCATGGACCACCCGCCCAGAAGGTACGGCCCGTGGGGCTGAACATGCTGAATTTCCCTGATATAGAGCATTGCCATCTCTTCAATGGTTCGGGCCTGCGTTGCAGACCCATCTGGAGATTGCAAAGCGTAGAAAGGCTGGTCAGTGCCCAGTTCACGGGACAGACCGGCATAACACATGATCTGTCCTCCCACGGGATGCATACAGAAGAGTGGGTTTTTTGATCCGTTTGCCTGGATGGGAACTAGAACCGAGGATGACGGCTTTTCTGACGGAGCTTCGAGGAACTTTACCAATCCGCCGATCGTAGGTGCCTGGAACAGGGCTGATAACGGCAAATCGCAGTTGAGACGATTTTTAATAATGGTCTTGAGACGGAACGTGAGCAGCGAATGGCCGCCAAGTTCGAAAAAGTTGTCGTTCACTCCTACGCGTTCGAGTCGCAGCACTTCGCACCAGATCTTTGCCAGAGCTTCTTCCTCAGTCGTGCATGGAGCTAAATAGCCCGCGCGCGCAGCAGCGCGGTCTTTGGCTGGAGCGGGCAGGGCCTTGCGATTGATTTTTCCATTGGGCGTCAGTGGCATCTCTTCCAGCATCACGAAGGCGCCCGGCACCATATATTCTGGAACGCGCTGCTTCAATGCATGTTGCAGCTTATCTGCGCTGGTCTCGCCCTGAGCCACCACATACGCCACCAGCCATTTTTCTCCCGGCTGATCTTCCCGGACCAGCACCACTGCCTGCCGGATACCAGGCTGCTCTTCCAGCACCGCCTCGATTTCTTCCAACTCAATGCGGTGACCCCGGATTTTCACCTGATTGTCCAAGCGTCCCAGGTATTCCACATTGCCTTCGGCGCGCCAGCGGGCTTTATCGCCTGTCCGGTACAACCGTGCCCCGCGTCGTCCGCTGACGTGGTCCGGCACAAAACGCTCTGCTGTCAAATTCGGACGATTCACATAGCCCCGCGCGAGTCCTGCCCCACCGATATATAGTTCTCCAGCCACCAAAACTGGTACGGGATGACCAAAGTTGTCGAGAATGTAAATCTCAGTATTTGCGATCGGCTTGCCAATCGGCACTCCATTTTTGATTTCCTCGGCCGTGCACTGGTAACAGGTCACGTCAATGGAAGCTTCGGTTGGCCCGTAGAGATTGTGCAGCTCTGCCGTCACCTCTTCCATACACCTTCGGGCCAACTCTGGGCTGAGGGCCTCACCGCTGCATATCACCCGGCGCACACTCTCGCATTGCTGCGCCGCGCCAGCTTCCAGGAAAGCCGCCAGCATGGAAGGCACAAAATGCAGTGTGCTCACCTTCTTTTGCCTGATCAGGTTTCCCAGATATTGCGGATCGCGGTGCCCTCCAGGTTGCGCCACCACCAATCCTGCCCCCATTGCCAATGGCCAGAAAAACTCCCACACTGAAACGTCAAAGCTATAAGGGGTCTTTTGCAGGACCCGATCATCCTGCCTCAGTTGGTATTTCTCCTGCATCCACAGGATGCGGTTTCTCAAACCGTGATGGGTATTCATAGCGCCCTTGGGGCGTCCTGTGGATCCGGATGTGTAAATCACATAAGCCAGGTTCTCCGGTTCGACTACGATCTCCAGATTGCCCGTAGACTCCTGGCTGATTCTTTCCGATTCCTGGTCTACCTTCACCAGCGTTGCTGTGCAGTTCGCGAGGCCTGCGACAAACTTTCCCTGTATCAATATCACCGGGACCTTCGCCTCTGCCGACATGAAGGACAGGCGGTCTGCAGGATATTCAGGATCAAGCGGCACATACGCCGCGCCTGCTTTCAGGATAGACAGCAACCCTGCTACCATTTCCAGGCTGCGCTCCATGCAAATTCCCACCCGCACTTCCGCTCCTACTCCCAGCCTGCGTAAATAACGTGCTAGCTGGTTAGCGCGACCGTTCAGCTCTGAGTATGTAAACCGTAAGCCGCCGCATTCCACCGCGATGCTGGATGGCGTCTTTGCAGCCTGTTGCTCAAACATCTCATGAATTAAATCTTGCGGATATTCCGCTGTGGTGTTGTTCCACTCCACCAGCAGTTGCTGGCGTTCGCCCTCCGTCATCATCGGCAACTTGCCCAACGCCTGCTCCGGATGCTCCACAATGCCCTGCAACAATCGGCGGTAATGCCCGATCATCCGGCTCACCATGGCCGGCTCAAAAAGCTCCGCGTTGTAACTCAGCCAGCCCTGAAGTTGCCCACTGGCTTCTGAGAAGGCCAGGGTGAGATCGAACTTTTCCGTCTGGCTGTCCACGTTAAACGCGTTCAGGGTCACATCGGCCACTTGCAGTTTGGCTTCCGGCATGTTCTGCAGAATGAACATTACCTGGAATAACGGCGTCCGGCTTAAGTCTCGCTCCGGCTGCAACTCTTCCACTACTTTCTCGAACGGCACATCCTGGTGGCTATAGGCTTCCAACGAGACTTGGCGCACCCGCCGCAATAATTCCGCGAAAGTCGATTCTCCTGAAACAGCGGTCCGCATGACCAGGGTGTTGACGAAGAACCCTATTAATCTCTCGGTCTCCGGCCGTGTTCTCCCAGCGATCGGCGATCCCACAGCAATATCCTGCTGTCCGCTGTAGCGATGCAGCAGCGTCTGAAATACTGCTAGCAGGGTCATATAAAGCGTGGTCCCTTGTCGCCGACTCATGGCCTTCAAGTCTTCCATCTGCTGTGAGCCGACGCTGAATCCCGCAATGCCGCCCGCATGGCTCATCACTGCCGGACGTTGCCGGTCAGTTGGGAGTTCCAGCGTCTGTATGCCCGCCAGGCTCTGCTTCCAGTACTGCAATTGCTTCTGCAGAATTGTGCCCTGCAGCCACTCCCTCTGCCATACGCTGAAATCCGCATATTGGATGGGCAACTCCGGCAATGAAAAACTTTCATTCCCCTTAGAGTAGGCTTGATAAAGCTGGCTGAATTCCCGCACCATGATTCCCGTGGACCAGCCGTCCGTGATGATGTGGTGCATAGTTACTAACAGCACATGATCCTGCTCCGCAAGTCGCAGCATTTTCACCCGCAGCAGAGGCCCGCGGCCAAGATCAAATGGCATTTCTGCTTCTTCCTGCGCCAGACATCTGGCTACCGCTTCCCTGGTTTCCGCTGGGAATTCGGACAGGTCCTTCACGAGCACGGAGATCGCATGAGCAGGAGCAACGACCTGTACTGGCTGGCCCTCCTCTACGCTGAAGGTAGTGCGCAATACTTCATGTCTGGTGACGAGTTGTGCGAATACCCGCTCCAGCAGGTCAATTCGCACCGACCCAGTGACCCGCAAGGCCAAAGGGATGTTGTACGCGGCAGATCCAGGTTGCAACTGATCGAGAAACCACAGTCGCTGCTGCGCGAAGGACAACGGGATTGCCTGGTTGTGCGGGACGGGCACAATCGGCGGAATTTTTTCTATATCTCCCGCTGCTCTCAATGGCTCGATGACATGCGCCAGCTCCGCTATGGTCGGCGCTTCGAACAACTTTCGCACGGGCAAATCCACGTGCAGAGCGTCGCTAATGCGCGTCACTACTTGCGTTGCCAGCAATGAGTGCCCACCTAACTCGAAAAAGTTCCTAGCCACGCCTATCGGCTCGCGCTTCAGGAGTTCTTCCCAAATCCCGCAAATGATTTCTTCCGTGATATTCCGGGGACTGACGTATTGCTCTTCTATTCCCGCTTTCCGTCCGGAATCCGGCAATCGCTTGCGGTCCACTTTGCCGCTGGGTGTGAGCGGCAGCTTTTCCACTACCACCAGGGTTGCCGGCACCATAAATTCCGGCAATCTCTGTTTTAACTCGCTTCGCAGCGCAGTCTCGCTGAGTTCCTGCCCATCATGACTTACCACATATCCCACCAGGCGTTTCTCTCCAGAACGGTCCTCACGGATCGCCGCGACCGCTTGTTTTACCTGCTCGCATTCGTTCAACGCAGACTCCACTTCACCTAGTTCAATTCGATATCCGCGCACCTTTACCTGATGATCAATTCTTCCCATGTATTCGATGTTGCCATCTTCCAGGTAGCGCGCCAGATCGCCTGTCTTATACAAACGCTCACCGGGATTCTTGTTGAACAGATTGGGCACAAAATGCTCAGCCGTCAACTCCGGGCGATTTACATATCCACGCGACACCTGTAACCCGCCCAGGTAAATTTCTCCTGCTACACCTGCCGGTACCGGAAGATACTCTTCATTCAGTAGATACACCTGAGTGTTTGCCCGAGGTTTTCCGATTGGAGGGAGGAGAGGCCAGTGGCCTGGATCTTTTCCGAGTTGGTGCACCGTGGCTACGTGAGTTTCGCTGGGGCCATACTGGTTTTCCAGGATGCAATGAGGCATTTCATTCAGCAGTTTTTTTAAAGCTGGCGTGGTCCGCAACTGCTCTCCGGCGGAAATAAGTTCGCGCAAACTATCCGCTCGATGTTTTGTTCTGAGAGCAGCCTCTGCCAGTTGGCTCAAGGCCACAAACGGCAAAGATATTCTTGTTATTCCCTCATCACACAGGGTCCGCCACAATTCAAAAGGATCGCGCCGCGCATCTTCCCCTATCAGGACAAGGCGCCCTCCTGCGCACCAGGTGGCAAATATCTCTTGAAAAGACACATCAAAACTGAGAGAAGCAAACTGCAGCGTGACAGGTGGCTGCATGCCTGAATCCTGCTGCAGATGCCAGTGAACCAGATTGGCCGCTGCTCCATGATGCATGGCTACGCCTTTTGGTCTGCCGGTTGAGCCGGAGGTATGAATCACAAATGCTATGTTCCCGCTGTCCACATCCACGTCAAGATTTGCCTGGCTCTCTTCCGCAATGCTCTGCCAGTCTTTGTCCATGCAGATCATCGAGTTCACAAGGCCGGTGAACATGCTATGGAATTTTTCTTGAGTCACCAGCAACTCTATGTGTGAATTCTCCAGCATGTAAGACAAACGACGGTCCGGATACTTCGGATCGAGTGGGACGTAAGCTGCTCCAGTCTTGAGAATCGCCAGCACGCCAATCGTCATTTCCAGGCTGCGCTCCACGCAGATGCCCACCAGTGCTTCTGTACCGGCGCCCATTTTTCTCAAATGATGTGCCAACTGGTTGGCGCGCTGGTTCAGTTCGGCATAGCTCAATCGCTGGTCTTCATACTCTACCGCTACTGCCGTCGGTGTTTTCGCCGCATGTTCCTCGACCATACGATGGACGCATATGTGGCGATACTTCACTTCAGTCCGGTTCCACTCTTCGAGCACCTGCCGGCGTTCTGCTTTGGATAACATCCCCAACTCACCGATCCGTTTTTGCGGACCCGTGACGATGGATTCCAGCAAATTCTGCCAGTGGCCGAGCATGCGGCGGATCCTGCTTTCGCTGAACAGACCGGTACGGTAACTCAATCCGCCGCCAATCTTTCCCTTCTCCTCCGAGGCGCTCAGCAACAACTCGAAGTGGACGTTCTTTACAACTCTTTCCATCACTGACAGCTTCAATCCGGGTAATTCCAGCTCGACGGTTGGTGTGTTCTGCAGCATGAACATGGTCTGGAACAGCGGGCTTCGGCTCAGGTCGCGCTCCGGTTGTAACTCCTCAACCAGCTTCTCGAACGGCACGTCCTGATGTGCGTAGGCAGACAACGCCGTCTCGCGAACACGGCGCAGCAATTCCGCAAAAGTTGGCCTTCCACTTAAATCAGTGCGCAAGACCAGCGTATTGACGAAGAATCCGATCAGCGGCTCGATCTCGGCCTGCGTGCGACCGGCAATGGGCGAGCCAACTGCGATATCACTTTGCCGGCTATAGCGAGAGAGCAACAACTGAAAAGCGGCGAGCAATGTCATGAAGAGCGTTGTATCCTCTCGCCGGGCCAGTTCTCTTATTTTTCCGCTGAGTTCTCCTGACAGTTCCCATTTCAGTGACGCTCCTGCCTCGCTCTCCATCACTCCGCGTGGAAAGTCTGTGGGCATCTCCAGTGCGGGGGCTTCAGCCAGTTGATTCCTCCAATAGGCGACCTGCCGCTCCAGCACCTCACCCTGCAGCCACTGCCGCTGCCATACCGCATAGTCAGCATATTGAATGGGCAACTCCGGCAGGGCTGAATCTTTACCGAGCACATACCCCTCGTAGAATTGGGTTAACTCGCGCACCATGATGTTCGTGGACCATAAGTCGCTCACAATATGGTGCGTGCTCACCAGCAGGACATGGGCTTTTTCGCCCAACCGCAGCAGCTTGATGCGCAGCAGAGGCCCGCGTCCAAGATCAAATGGCGTCTCTGCTTCTTCTCTCATTTGGATTTTGACTTCGGTTTCCTGATCTTGTGGATTCAGCAGCGACAGGTCGTGAATCAAAATGGGTACCGGAGCAGCAGGCGCAATGACCTGCCGCGGCTGTCCCTCGACCACCTCCATGTGCGTTCGCAGCACTTGATGACGGCGCACAACCTCGGTCATGACCCATTCCAGTGCTTTCAGATTGAGCGATCCCTGTAGTTGCAGTGCATCGCTGATGTTGTAGGTGGGGCTGTTGGGCATGAACCGGTCGATAAACCACAACCTCTGCTGCGCAAATGACAACGGCGCCGGTTGCCTCTTTTCATCTCGCCTGATGGCCGGAATCGACTCCTGCTTCGTGCTGAGCTTCTCGCGTTCAATCCATCCTGCCAGCCCTGTTACAGTGGGTTTTTCAAACAGGACACGCAGAGGCATCTCTACAGAAAATGCCTTGCGGATGCGGGCGATCAACTGCATGGCCACCAGCGAGTGTCCCCCAAGATCCAGAAAATTCGCCTCGACGCTCACCTGATCCTGCTTGAGCACAGATTCCCACAAACCAGCCAGGATTTCTTCCGTTGCATTCCTGGGACGCACGTGCTCTGCCTGCACCAACTGCAGTTCCGGCGCGGGCAATGCTTTGCGATCAATCTTTCCGGTGGGAGTCAGCGGGAATTCCTTCATCTCCACCCAGGCAGCGGGTACCATGTAGTCAGGCAGGCGCTTCTTCAGGTATTCGCGCAAAGCGGCAATATTGAATGTCGGACCCTCCGCAACCCTCACTACATAGCCCACCAGCCGCGGCACGCCCGGCTGATCTTCCCGCACCACAACCACGGCCTGCTTCACCTGTGGGTGGCTCTCAATAGCCTTTTCGATTTCCCCGAGTTCAATACGGTATCCACGCAGCTTCACCTGATAGTCCAATCGCCCGACAAAATACAACTGGCCATCGTTGCGCCATTTCACCAGGTCGCCGGTACTGTAAAGGCGTTCACCACCAGACGCACTGAAGGGATCAGGCATAAACCTCTCTGCGGTGAGTGCAGGATGGTTGATGTAGCCTCGCGCCACTCCCGCTCCGCCAATGAATAACTCTCCGGCTGCACCAACAGGCACGGGCTCGAAGTGTTCATCCAGTACAAACAATGTGGTGTTAGCCACTGGTCTGCCAATAGGGACGCTCTCCGCAGGTTGCAGGTTATCCGCCCAGGAGCACTGCACTGCTGCTTCAGTGGGGCCATAGACATTGATGAGGGTGCCTGAAAATCTCGTATGGAATAGTTTAACCAGTTCCGGTTTCAGGGCCTCCCCACCACACGTGACCAGCCGAACCGATCTCCATACGGTCGCATCAGGGTAGTCAAGAAAAGCCCGTAATAAGGATGGGTTCACATCGATACAGGTAACATCCTGGCTGGCAACCAGCTTTGCAAGATATTCCACATCGTGCTCGCCGCCAGGCTTAGTGGCGACAATGCGGGCGCCTGCCAGCAGAGGTGTAAAAATTTCTTCAAAAGAAGCGTCAAAGCTGAGCGAACCTTTCTGCAGGAAGCGGTCCGTTGCTGACAATTGAAGGGCCCTTGTTGCCCAGCATAACTGGTTGCATAGAGCACCATACGAGATGCCCACCCCTTTCGGCTTTCCGGTGGAACCAGAGGTATAGATGATATAAGCAAGATTCTCCGGATGGTCCTTCACAGAGAGATTGCTGTCTGGTTCCTGGCTGATGAGTTCTGTATCACGGCTCAGATTCACGATACGACCCACACTTTGAGGCGTAACATTCGCTGTCATGTTATGGATCAGCGTGAGCTTCAAGGCAGCGTCTTCTGCCATAAACGCCAGGCGATCAGCCGGATATTGAGGATCAAGCGGGACATAGACTGCACCCGCTTTCATGATTCCCAGCAGTGCAACAAACATCTCCAAAGAGCGCTCCATGCAGAGGCCTGCGGTCGTCTCCGGACCAACTTCCAGTTTTTCCAGGTAACGCGCCAACTGATTCGCGCGCGCGTTCAACTCCGCATAGGTCAGTTGCCGGTCTGCAAATTCCACTGCTACCGCTTGCGGCGTTTTATCTGCCTGGCGCTCAAACAATTCCACAACAGATTCTCTCGGGTATTCCACCGCTGTCTTGTTCCACTCGACCAGCAGTTGTTGCCGTTCCGAGTCACTCAGCAGTGAGGTGAACTCATAACGTGCATCGGGATACCTGACCATCTGCTTCAGCACATTCTGGTAATAGCCTCCTATGGATTGAATTTGTTCCTTGGTCACCAGAAGGGAGTTGTACTCCAGCATGAGTAGCAGAGTTGACAGTACTGGATCCAGATTAAAATCGGCACTCAGCGTGAAACTAGTCAAACCAAATGGCTCTCCGCTCAGAACTTCGATGCCTCCAACCCGCTCAATTTCACGATAGATATGAAAATGAACAAAATTGAAAGTGACATCGAACAAGCTGGTTCTGCCAGCCAGCCTTTGAATCTCCGCAAGCGGGTAGCGCCGGTATGGCAATAGCGCGGCTTCCTGTGCTGCGGTCTGTTGCACCAGATCCTTCCAACTCCCGCCTCTTAATGTCATGCGGAATGGCGGACTGTTCAGGAACAGCCCCAGTACCTGCTCCCCTTCCCCGCGCTCCATCCTCCCTTCGGAGGTGATCCCTGTGACCACGTCCGTCTGCCCGCTGATCAGACTTAAGACCCGCACGTGCGCCGCCAGCAGCACACTCTTCAGTGATACTCCCATCTGTCGCGCCCAGCCGCTCAGTGCCTCTGACGTTTCCGCCTCGATCGGCGCCATCAAGGTCCTCTTCTCCCCGTTCGGCTTCCGCTGCTTCTCCCACGGTACGGTCGCGATCTCCATTCCCCGCAACTGCTCCGCCCAGAATCCCCGCGCCTCCTCCGATTTCACCACCTCCATCTCCGCTTCAATGAATTCCCGGAAACGCCTGCTCAGTTTCTTTTTCTTCTCCCATCCCCCTTTCAGCAGCCCAAAGTAGCATCCGAACAACTCTGTGAACATGCTAGCCCTGCTCCACCCGTCCAGAATTACGTGGTGGTGAGTCAACCAAAACTGGAAAGTCTCCTCCGTCCGCCGATGAACATGAAACCGCAGCAACCCGGCACAGCTCACATCAAATCCCCGGCGCTTCTCCGCCTCCATCCACTCTTTCAGTATCTCTTTCTGTTCCTCCGCCCCCAGATGCCTCAGGTCTTCTACTTCCACCTCGATCTCCGCTGTCCGGTGTACACATTGCACCGGCTGGCTGTATCCACTGATATGAAACGACGTGCGCAACACCTCGTGCCGTTCCACCACTTCCGCCACCGCCCGCCGCAATACCTCGGCATCCAGCGGCGCCCGCAAATGGAAACTGTTAATGTCGTAATACAGCGGTGCCTTCTCACTGTATTCATTGTGGAACAGCATCCCCATCTGCAAGCGGCTTAGAGGATACGCATCCTCCACATCCTCCGGCAGCCTGCTCCTGTCTTCAGCGCTGATCAAGCTGAATGGTTCGCCTCCGCTTTCTTCCTCCTCTTCCACCCCGCCCACCAGCGGTGCTAACCGCTCGATCGTCTGCTGCTGAAACAACTGCCGCAACTCCAGCTTCAGCCCGGCTGCCCGGCAACGCGCCAGAATCTGAATGCTGATGATCGAGTCTCCTCCCAATTCGAAGAAGTTGTCCCGTATCCCTACACGCTTTACCCCCAGCACGTCCCCCCAAATCCGGCTCAACGCCTCTTCCACTGCATTCCGGGGGGTGACATATTTCTTCTCATCCGCTTTCCATTCGGGTCGGGGCAGCGCCTTGCGATCCAGCTTCCCATTTGCCGTCAGCGGCATCCTCTCCAGCACCACCAACGCTGCCGGCACCATGTATTCCGGCAAACGCGTATGCAGATACCCCCGCATCCGGCTCACATCCAGTTCCTCGCATCCTTGCTCCCGCACCACATAGGCCACCAGGCGCTTCTCCCCAGGCTGGTCTTCCCGCGCCATCACTACCGCCTGCCTGACCGTCTCATGCTCCTCCAGCGCTGCTTCTATTTCTCCTAACTCGATTCGGTGCCCGCGAATCTTCACCTGCTGATCTATCCGGCCCAAATATTCAATGCCTCCATCGGCAAGATACCGCCCCAAATCTCCCGTCCGATACAGCCTCTCCCCTTTACCTTCACTAAACGGATGCGGCACAAACCGTTCTGCCGTCAGCTCTGCACGATTCCAATAGCCACGAGCCAATCCCGCTCCACCTATATACATCTCTCCTGCCACGCCCACGGGCACAGGCTGCATGTCGTGCAGGATGTACACCTGCAAATCCGATATCCGTTCTCCAATCACGCTGGCATTTCCCTGCGCTGTCTTCTTCGTCAGCCCCTTGTAGGTCACATGTACCGTCGTCTCGGTGATGCCATACATGTTCACCATCTGCGGCTTCGTATCGCCATGCCGTTCGAACCACGGCCGCAGACTGCTCATCTCCAAGGCCTCTCCTCCGAAAATCACCAGCCTCAGCTTTAGTTCTTCCCCTGCTCTCTGGTTCGACGCATCTTCCTGGCTGAACTGCTGGAATGCCGAGGGCGTCTGATTCAACACCGTTACACCCCGTTCCATCACCAGCCGGTAAAACGCTTCCGGAGACCGGCTCACCCAGTAAGGTATGACCTCCAACCGTCCTCCATACAACAGCGCCCCCCACAGTTCCCACACTGAAAAGTCAAAAGCATACGAGTGGAACATGGTCCACACGTCCTGCTCGTTGAATCCAAACCAGCGCTCCGTGGCTCGCATCAACCGCACCACATTGCCATGCGTTACCATCACTCCTTTGGGCTTTCCCGTGGACCCCGAGGTGTAGATCAGATAAGCCAGGTTCTCAGTTCGTATCCGGCTTTCCACTTTTTCGCGGCTGTATTGCTCAATTTCTTCGCGGACATCCTCCAGGAAAATCAGCCGCGATTGATTTTTGGAGAAACGATTCTCCAGCGCTCTCTGGGTGATCAGCGCTGCAACCTGCGAATCATCCGCAAAGAATTGCAGCCGCTCCTGCGGATATCCGGGATCCAGTGGCACATAGGCTGCTCCCGCCTTCAATACCCCCAGCAGCGCCACCACCATCTCCAAACTCCGTTCCATGCAGATCCCCACCCGCATCTCTGGCCCGACTCCAAGCTTTTGCAGATAATGCGCCAACTGGTTGGTCTTCTCGTCCAACTCCGCATAGGTCAGGCTCTTCCCTTCATACTGCAGCGCTACTGCTTCCGCTGTTTTACCCGCCTGCAGCCCAAATAACTCCACAATAGTTTCTTTCGGATATTCCCCTGCCGTCCTGTTCCACTCGACCAACAGTTGTTGCTGTTCTGCCTCTGTCAACAATGACACCTGAGTCTCAGTCTGCTCCAGCCGCCGGAGATAACTCACGATGGCCTGCTTATGATTCACCAGAATCTCCCTGGTTTCCGGAGACAAAACGCCTTTCTCGGCCACTACGGAGAGATCATTCCCTTTGACACGAACGACGATGTTTCGCTGGCGGAGATCAGTAAGAATGCTTGTGATGTTCATAGAAGAATTTGCCCAGGAGCTCCGGCATAGCCAGAGCAGCAGATCGTTTTGCGGATGATATTTTTGAGGAAAACTACTTCAGCCTGTTAGGGACCTCAGGCCGATTCAGAGGTGTTGTAAACTTGACGATTTCACCATGTCCAGACGCGCGTTCCATACCTTTAGCCGGAAATCCTTGCGGGCTGAGCGTTGAGTGCTGAGAAGGTGAGCTAATTACTAGATTTTCTTCGCAAAGTGATAGCAGGTAATATCCATTCTTTCGCGCAAATAGAACCTGTGCGCCCCATGACGTTGCACGCCGGAGTCAAGATGAAACTCCTGGCAGCCATTCTTCCTGGCTTCCTCTTCGAGCCAAGCCACCATCTGTTTCCCGTAATTCTTTGACCGGCCATTTTGGTCGCTGACCAGGTCATCAACGTACAGAAATTTCCCCCACGCCAGCGATTCAGAGATTCGATATCCCGCGAGACAATGTACCTGCCCCTCATCGAAAAGAGCGGCGATTTGATATCCGCTGGCCTGCGATTGTCGTTTTACGCAATCGACGTATTCATGCTCTGACACATGAGTGCGAAGCTGGCTCATTACCGGATAGGTAAGCCGGATGTCATTATCAGACAACATTTTCTTGATCATATCTTAGCTTTGCCTCGCCGCGGCAGATTCATCATTTAACTGGCTCACGGTCGCCCAGGGTGTGCTGAATTCAAGTCTACCGCCTGAGTTTACGATTTGCCCGGCAATCTCGGCCAGCAGGTTCCACTGGTCGTAATGGATGTAATGGGTCCCGCCTTTGATTTCCAGATACTTTGCCTTCGGCATCATTCCCGCTACAATTTTGGCAATGGCTTGTGAGGCGATCCGGTCACAATCTCCGCCCACAAAGAGTACCGGAACCCGGACTTTATCGAGTGCAGCCGCAAAATCATGTTTCCAGAATTCACACATTTGTCTGGCATACGCCACAACATTCGCCTCATGGAACGGGTGCAGCACCAACTCTTGCAGGCTTACGTTAACCGCGGATAATGCCTGCTGCAGGTCGAGGTCAGACATTGCTGCCAGCTCATCCATGCTGCGGGGCTGCTTGCCCTGGGCTAGCAATATTCCTTTGAGATATTCGAGAACTACGTTAGCCGTTTCGGGATATTTCCCAATCGCTTCCAGCAACGGCTCCAGGTTCTTCTCGTAATCCGTTTCCAGTGCCTTGTGCTGCCCAAGGCCTTTGAACGATGCAGCTACAAATACCATCGAAGAAATGCGGTCCGGATAGCATTGATAGTATTCCAGCGCAAGTTTCGGTCCGGAACACCATGCCAGCACTGTACAGCTCTCGATTTCCTCCTGTCGCAGCACCTTTTCCAGATCATCTGCATGTACCGCCTGAGGGCTGGCAACTTTCAGACCAATGGTATCGCCATCGTTACCGCGAGGCATCCACAAAATAATTCGAAGCCGCGGGGAGACTACCTGAATAAACCTCTCCCAATATCGAAAGCTCTGGCCATAAGCATTGAGTAGGACAAGGGCTTCTTGCCCTTCTCCACCAATGTAATAGTTAACGACACCTCCGTCGGAAAGCGAAACTTGTTTTTGCTCAAGCCGGGATTTCCAATCGGCTGGCTCTCTCGGGGGACTTTGCGCTGTTGAATGACACGCGGCAATAAACTGTTGCAGAGAAATTGGGGGAACATTAAACCAGACTTGCCCTGCTGATGAGTTTTCCGGCGCCACCCCGGTTGTGACCTGGGTTGAACGCGCGAGATGTCTCAAAAACTTTTTCATTCTCAAATCAAACAACCGGTCAACATAGTTTTGCTGTTCGCGAACAGGCACAAGCTGTAAACGCATTCCAAGGGACTCAGCCAGCACCCCAAGACATTCCTTCAGGAACAACGGCTGTTGCGTGCGGATATGAAAATAAGGCCCATCCATACTGTTCCTGAAAATCTGTTCGATCGTCTGCACGATATCGTCAATCCGGGCTATACCGATAGTGCCGCCCTCCGGCAAACAGAGGCGAAGCGGATGAGCGGTGAAGTACCCGGGGAGGCGGTCTTCTATTTCAACTTTGAAACAGCTCAGGTGCTGAATAAACTGTGCCCATTCTGAAGCAGGATGAAACGCTATCTCAGGATTCATTGGAAGCCGGTAGATTCGAAATTTGCAGCCCGACTGTTCTACTGCCGTTTCGTTCAGCAGGTGCTTCTGCTCTTCGTTGCTGTACTGTGGCGCGCCGTTTGGGAATGGCTCAGTCCTGGGCACTGCGACTGTGGAGTCGCTCATATAATGAAGTACCGTGGCTTTTTGCCTCTTCGCAAACAGCAATGCCCTTTCCGTTTTCTTCCTGCATTCCTCCATCGAATCTGCTGAGTTCGGGCTGTGCCAGATTTCATCTACAGGAATTTCGTTGCAATCCCTGAAACGGAAATGCCCTTGTTCCGTGGTGAAGAGCATCTGTAGCAGATGCCCTTCGTCACCGCCTTCTCCATCGTCAAAACAAGCCAGGCAAAAATCCGGTTTGTGGAGGAATCGCATTGCCAGCCGGTGCAGCACAGGATTTGCCGGCTCAGTAACCAGGATGTTCTTGACAGACATTGAATCAAAGCTGTTGCGCGTGTTGGGGCAGTTAGGTCCACCAAATCACTTCATGATCATTCTTCTGCCCCATAAAAAAGGTGATCAGGAGCCGCCTTCTGGACGAAGCCGTCTCGCCGCGCAAAACACCGTGGACCAGGTTGCCGTTGAAGAGGCACAAGTCGCCTGTTTCCACGGGAATAATGAAATCAGGGAAATCAGTGAGCAGTTCCGGCGGATACGGAAATCCCACATGAATCAGCCCTAGCTCCGCGCGTGTCTCATCATCCGGCTCAACATTCCAGATTTGCACCTGGCCGGTGCTGGCCGGTACCTCGGCATAAATGTTAACCGCCAGAACTCTTTTGATTTCCTGTATCTCGAAGTCGCTCTGTTCCGGGCCCCGCAGTTGTGCCAGATCGTCATGCGGTTCAAGCAGGAACGTGCCTGTTCCGGTCCAATGAACGGCCTTCGAATCACCGGCGGAAAGCCCATTCGATTTCGCCGGTCGAACCTCGATCGTGTGGCCGTTTCCAGAAGCCAGCGCCTGCTTGAAAAGAAGGCCCGGATTGACGGTTCCTGCATACACGCTCTGCACTGCGCTCTCGAATCCGCTTGCCTCTTCCAGATACTGCCGCGTCGGTTTCCCATAATGAGATGCTCCGATGAAGTATCCTTCAACACCATCGTCGCCCACTCCGGGCCGTGACACTTTCTTCGTGGACGTCCAGAAATTCTCGGTGATCTGCGAACACACCTCACCTGCGACGAACTTCCGAATACGATAGGCCGCCAGCTTTCCACTGAGTACCTCAAATACTTTGGAAACATCCAGAACTTTTTCTGTCTCGTGCAGTCGAAATGCCGCCTCCGGAAGTGACATACCGGTAATCCGTTTTGTTGTGTTGATCACGAAAGATTCCCTCCACTTTCAAATTGCCGGAATGCAGGAATTCCTGGTTGCGCTCACCTTGAAGCCGCGCGTAAAAGCGAGGACGATCAGCGATCGTTGCCCGTGGCAGCCAGCCCACTCTGTTTCTCTTTATAATTCTGCAAGTCTGCGGGAGTTAAAGGATGCTGGTGGAGTTTTGGCCGATTGCGGTGCAGATATCCAACAATTGCCGGCACAGGACTCACCACTCGTTGTACCTGGTTCAGTGCGTCACGATGCTCACTGCGCACTCTGGGAACGGTGCTCCAGTGTGCTTGCGGACGCAAATGATGCTCCTGATGGTAGCCGTCATTGAAAGTCAGCAGGTTATAAAGCCGGCCATAGTAACTCACCGAGTCAGCGTAACGGCTTTCCGGTGTTGCACCATAGTGTTCGTAATAGTTCTGGATGTTCACCAGCGCCAGCACTATGTAAAAGGCTGGCACATAGCAGAACAACATCCATTTCCACGACAGCACGAAGAAAACTGCAACTCCGGCGAATTGTGCCATCCGGTCCAATTGAATTTGTCGTAACTCGCTGGCTCGCTTGGCCGGCGACTTGGCCGCCACTCCGAGCAACTCATGCTCCGTCTCGCCCACTCGCCATAACCGGTTCACAGACAGCAGCGCGCGCCCGATATCCACAAGCGAAGATCCCGCTCCCCCGAACGCGTACCGGCCTAATGTCGCATGTTCACCGTTTACGCCTTCACGGTATGTCGACGAAAGATCATTCGTGTCTCCGTTCGGGCCCGGCTGATCATTGTTGTAGCGATGATGGTTGCGCACATGCATGAGTTTGTAAGCTTCGGCTGACTGGCCGATATTGATCGAGTTCAGCATGGAAGCCACTGAATTCATGGTCTGCTCCTGAAACCACGGAGTGTGGGTAAAGAGATGGGTGATCACAATGATGTTGTACGTCATCATGAAGATCAGGAGTGCCAGGCAGCCAACTCGCCCGGCCAGCGGCATATGCTCCCATTTCATCGCCATCAACACCATCGCCGTGAGCTGCGCCATGCTTAACAGCGGCATGAACGCATCTTTTGCCGAGTACCTCCAGATCTTCATTGCGCGGCTCCCCGAACCCTAAAAATAAGATTGCAGTGTGCCCTGGCGGCGCACGTCCAGCGTGGCGCAATGGAACGAACCGCCAAAGCTGTTGAAGTTGCGGAAATTGCAGAGAATGGGCTTGAACCCCCACTCTTTCATGGCTTTGATCATCGGCTCATCCTGGCGTTCCACGATCACGCGCTCTTCATCCAGCATAAGGATGTTCATGTTGATCCACTTGCTCGTCATGTAGAGCGGGTGCTCGTGCGGGATC
This sequence comes from Candidatus Angelobacter sp. Gp1-AA117, assembly GCA_003223515.1. Lineage (GTDB taxonomy): Bacteria > Acidobacteriota > Terriglobia > Terriglobales > Acidobacteriaceae > Angelobacter. The sequence continues at coordinate 30,305 of QHVI01000057.1, read as the reverse complement.
ACCGGCTTGGGAGCATGGAACACATCCCATCCTTTGAAAATTGCCGGCATTACAGGGACCCGTTCCGGATGGATCAGCACCTTCCCAGGCGCTAGCGGAACAAGCGTCGCGTCAATGTGCATGGGATGAGGATCATTGAAGTCGCATACGTGGATTCGATAATCGTCACCCAAATGGCGGCCCAGCCACTCGATGCCGAATTCATTGGTGACATTGCTTTTCTGCGCAAATATGTCCCGGCCACAACGAATGAAATCCGCAGCTTCGAAGGTCGGCTCAAATTCCGTAATCACCAGCCGCGTTGGTTCGCCCGGCTTCGATTCTCTCCATTCGTAATCGTAAAGTTCGTCTTTCAGCTCCGGCTTTGGTCCCGCGCTCCATTTCGCTCCAGCGTGAAAGTACTCTTTCAGAATCGGTCTGAAGGCGAATGTGCCGTAATAACGTGAACGCCACGCCAGCGGGCATTCAATAATCTCGTTTCCGAATACCAGCAGCACATCACGCGGCATGGCATCGTAGAGACCGGTGCTTACCCATCCCGGCACGCTGTAGGGTTGCAATTGGTCCATCGGCACAGGACGCCGGACCTTCACGCCCTCCGCCTCAAGTATGTGAACAAACTCTTCCAGTTCACGCTTGGCGGCGGCAATGCGCTCTGCCGGAAAAGGTCTGCCTGCGTTCTTCTGGAAAATCTCACGCTGATCCTCAGGCAGTGGCGCTTCCATCGCGATGTGCCAGCTTGGGAAACTCGCGCCATCGACAATGCCAACAATTACTTCCTCCAGCGGGTCCCATTCGTTGTAAGAATTGACCGGACACTGAGTCACCTTGACAGGGCTGGTAATCTGCTCTTCAAGAATTGGGCCCAGCTTGATGCTTGTTTGATAGCTGCTGTAACTATCCAATGGTTCCGTACTGGTTTTCATATTGAAGAGCCCCTATTCCCTGAAGAAATCGGCGGTAGGTCAGTTTCCATGAAACGGTAGTGAGTCATTTTGACCGAAGACAAGTAACAGGGCGTCCTGAGCATAGTGAAGGATCTACTCATGCCAAGCGGACTTCAGCCTTATGCCACTTACTTTAGGAAAGACCATGCTGTATCCCAATGAGAGATGTCATTCCGAACGCCCGTTAAGCTCACGCGCGCTTTCTTCAGCGCGTAAGTAAGCCTGTCCTGAGGTGAGCTTGCGAAGCCGAGGAGCGGAATCTGCTCCGCTGTAGTTGGGTTATATGAAAAATTGTTTTTTGATGGCCAATCCATACTGGAATTGCGCTCTCACATCCATCGCCCGCCACCTACGGCGAGAACTTGTCCGGTCACACAAGACGAAGCTTGATTTGATAGAAACAAGACAGCCCGCGCGGCCTCTTCAGGACTGGCAATTTTCCCCAGAGGAATCTCCTTCTCGATTCGCCGCAGATTATCAGCATCATCAAGGTTGAATCGCTCGATGAGTTCCTCTGTCAGCGTATAGCCCAGCGCGATGCAGTTCACTCGAATGGACGGCGCCAGCTCCCTGGCTAGGGCCTTGGTTAATCCCACAACGCCCGCTTTGGCGGCAATGTAGTTACAGGCGCCCGCTCTCCCCGTCAATGCAGTCTCTGAAGCGATGTTGATCATCACGCCCCGCTTGTCCTTCATCATTAACGGTGCTGCGGATTGAGCACACAGAAATGCGCCTTTCAAATTGGTCGTCACCACCTCGTCCCACATTGTTTCTGTCATGGATTCGAGTCGCGCATCACGGTTGACGCCGGCATTGTTGACCAGCACTCCCAGGCGGCCGCATTTTTTCTCGATCTGGTGAAACATGGCTCGCACTTCCGCCGCTTTTGATATATCCGCCTGCAGGGCGAAATGCGGCCCGCCATCAAGTAACGACAACGTTTCCTCGGCTTCGGTTTGCCCATTCTTGTAATTAACGATCACGCGCGCGCCTTCTTGTGCAAATAGCCGTGCAATGGCCCGCCCTACTCCGCGGCTGCCACCCGTAACCAGCACCACTTCATCTTTGAATCCACCCATTCGAGTTTCGCCCGGCTATACGGCGCTGATGGCGACACAGAGGTCCCTGAAGGTCTTGATTTGCGCGATGATCTGAACGTTGAATATCCGTCGTGCAGTCTTTCTTTCCAGTTCAAGAATCAGGCGAATGAACTGCAGGGAATCTATGCCCAGGTCCTGATTTAAAACCATTTCGTCCTGGATCTCTTCGGGCTTTAGGCCTTTGTTGCTCAGCTTGGCAACCGTCTGTCGGGCGAATTCCAGGTCCGGGTTAAGCCCCGTAATTTGCATATTTCCTTTCAGTTCGGGGCAGGATGCCCAGCAGATTGTTTCCTAAAATGTCATCCATCTCTTCTTTTGGCGACAGTGATTCAGGCTCAAGCGCAGTAAATTTTTCCACCCAATCCCGCTGGTTCCCCCAGAATCTGTGGATAGGCCAGTCGGTTCCAAACAGGAGCTTTCTGCCTAGTCCTCGGCTGAGGTGCCAGTGGATGATCTTTTTGAACTCATTGCGATTAATGGCTGTCTGGAACCCGGAAAGATCAAGAAAAACGTTGGGCCGATATTGTGCGAGCAATGCCGCATCCTGGTAATGTGTGACTGCTGCGTGCCCCAGAATGAAATTGACTTCTGGAAAATGGAAGGCTGCATCATCCACATATTGCGGCTGCGTGTGCCGGAAAGGCAATGTCGCCGTAGTCGGACCGATGTGGGTCAGGACGGGCAGATGCAGCTCACGGCATATCTCGTAATACGGAAACAGGATTCTGGCATCCGGCGAGTATCCGCACGGCGGATACAACTTCATCCCGGAGAATCCCCACTCCCGTACCGCTTTCTCGAACAAATCCAGGCCTTCTCGCCCCCGGCGCGGATCTACATTTGAAAACGCCAAAAAGCGGTCTGACTGGTTTAATAGTTTCTTATGTGCGAGGTGAATCTCCTCGATTGTCAACTCAATGTTCTTGTAGGCAAGGCCAAAATCTATGACCAGCAGTACGGCCTGATCAATGCCTGCTGTGTCCATTTCCCTGAGCAGGCTGACGCAATCAGGATCTTCAAGTAATTCAAAGAGCAGTTCGTCAATACGCTGCTCCTGAACTGGATCCAACCGGAAAGGCAGATTGGACTTTACTGTCCGTGACCAGCCGTCGAAGAACTGCTGCGGCATAATCTGATGGCTGGCAATGTGGCAATGACAATCAAGAATCACAATGAGTAGCAGCCCAGAAATCAGTAGTCTCGAAATGGTTGCGGGTGACCCGGCCAGCCAACCCAAAAACTAATCAATGAGGACTGCAGCCGCAGGGTTCCCGTTCAGTGCTGGTTTGCACGCCGTGGGGGGTGAAAATGCCCCTCAGTTGCGTGTTTCGTCTAGCTCACCGCCGGTCCTCGCGTAGCTTCTTCCATCTTCTTTCTCAGGCTCAAAGGCCGCATATCCGTCCAGACTTCTTTGATGTAAGCCAGACACTCGGTCTTGGTGCCACTCTTGCCTGCATCCGTCCAGCCTAAAGCATTCGCTTTATCAGCCGGCCAAATCGAATATTGCACTTCATGGTTGATCACCACTTTATAAGTTCGATTGTCGTCCTTTTCATCCATGGCTTCTACACACCTCCCTGACTAAAATATTTCTGGAAAATTATTTCATCATTGATATTTGCTGGCTGGCCTGTCCTGAGCACTGGTGAAGTTCGCTGTTTAATTAATTTCTGGCCGATGACGTCCTTTTCGTGAAAGCGAACAGGGCTTCGCCATTGTCACTTGGTAGGGGGTTTCCACAGAGCACCCGCGTTTACCTGTGCTGGCATATAGAGTGATAAATCAATGCCTTGGAACTCTTGCAGGATTTTGTCATGAGCGCACTACGCTCTGCTGTGAATGAGCCATTTCTTCTGGTCAGCGGCTAACATTTGCAGCATGCTCCGGTTGGACTGCAAATAGAGATACCCGCTTTAGCACGATCGCGGTAATGCTTGTGCCCTGTTGAGAAATAATGTGGTTTCGTGCGCACGGTCTGGTCTTTGGTCTTTGCGCCTGATAGAGTTGCCGTGCCGGACCTGATGCACGGTTGCGGACTATCAGCTTGTTTGCACGGTTTGTTGCGCCAAGCGCCATTCCACGGCAGCGCGATGCGCTATTCACGCAAGACCCGAACGGGATCGGTCCGGGCTGCCTGCCATGCAGGGGTGAAGCAGGCTGCTATGGCAATCATTATCATCACCAGCGATGCGATCCCAAAAGCCATCGGGCTGCGTGGATTCACCTCGTACAGCAGTGATCCCACCGCAATGAGCCGGGTCAAAAACATGGCTGCGACGGAACCTACCACTACGCCGCCGACCGACAGCAGCAGGCCATGCAACATTACGGTGCGAAAGAGATGGGCCGCGCCTGCGCCCAAAGCCATACGCAAACCAAGCTCGCGTTTGCTCTGTGAAACCGCATATGACATGACGCCATAAAGCCCCACCGCGGCCAGCAGCAGCGCGATGGCACCAAATATAGACAGGAGAGCTACCACAATTTTCTGTGTGGATAGGGCAGAACGATTCATGTGCTCGCGCAATGTAATGACTTCCTCCAGCGCCAGCCCCCCATCCAGGGAATGGACTTCATGGGCCAGGGCAGAAGACATGGCGCCTGGCAATTGAGCGGTACGGATCATCAGGTAGCTGGTGACCACCGGAAATTGCCCCATGCAGACATACAGAAACGGTCGGGGTAATTCGGTGAAGCTCACGTACTTCGCGGTTTTGGCGACGCCCACCACCTGCATCCATTTGTCGTTCACTTGAATGCGCTTGCCTACCGGATCTACGCCATGCCAATACCTGGCCACCATCTGCTCGTTGACTATAGCGGCGGGAAAACTGTTTTCGTTATCGTTGCGCGTGAATTCCCTGCCGGACACAATGGGAATTCGTATGTTTTCAAAATAGCCAGGACTGACCTGGTTATATAACACGCTCGGCTTTTCATCAGGGCCTGGCTCATAGCCATCCACAGCGATGGGCGCCGAGAAGTAACCCTGGTAGCTGAATGGCCTGATTCTGACAAAGGAAGCAGACACAACTCCGGGAATGGCTTTGACACGTTCCAACAGATCATCGCGAAAGCGCTTTGCGCGTGCGGCATCATAACCTGCATCACGCAGGTCAAAGATTGTTGTAATGATATTTTCGGGGGGAAACCCGGGATCGGCTGACCCTAACCGCCGCAGGCTCTGCACCAGCAAAGCTCCTCCCACCACCAGAATGAAACTGAGCGCTACCTGAGCCAGAACCAGGGCAGAACGGATGCGGGATTTTGCGCGATTTCCGAAAGAAGTGCTGGATTCAGACTTGAGCGCTCCGGCAATATCCAACTTGCTGGTTTGAAACGCCGGAATGAGTGCAAACATCAGGGTAGAAACCAGGCAAATTACGATGCTGAATGCCATCACGCGCCAGTCTATGTTTCCCGACAAATTAGTGGCAACCACAGAAGATTGGGGAAAGAAGATTGCCATCAGGTTCCGGCAAAAATAAGCAAGCACGAGTGCGCAGGAGCCAGCTATTAAAGAGAGAATCAACCCTTCCGTAATAAGCTGCCGCAACAGTCTGCCACGCCGGGAGCCGAGCGCAAGGCGGACAGTGATCTCGTGCTGGCGCGCCAGCGACCTGACAAGCAGCAGACTACTCACATTAGCGCATGCGATCAGCAGCACCAGGAATACAGCGGCGAGCGAAATTCCAAGAGTCGGCGCCAGAGTGCCGGCCTGGTTGAATGGTGTTTTCCACAATGGGAAAAGCCTCACACCCCGCCCCCGGTTTGTGCTGGGATACCGATTCTCGAGGCGTTTGGCTACAGCCGAGATCTCGGCTTGCGCCTGTTCAATGGTGATGCCGGGTTTGAGACGGGCATAACCTTCAATCCAGCCGTCGCCACGGTTTTCCAGTTTGTAGTTGTTTCCGACAAAATTTTCCTGCATTGAGGCAGGAACCCAGAATTGCATGGGATAGCCAACGAAGGTGCCGTAAAAGCCGTCCGGCGCCACACCCACAATGGTGTAGGGTACAGTCCGCATGAGCAGTTTCTGGCCAACGATATTGGGATCGCTATGAAACCGTTGTTTCCACAACCAATAACTGATTACGGTGACGGGATGACCGTTGCGGCCCCAATCCTCGTCAGGCCGGAATCCTCGCCCGAGAATAGGATGGATTCCGAGTGCATCGAAATAGTTCGACGAAACAAGGCTGCCGGTTGCGTATTCTGCCCGGTCGGCGACGTTGAATGTAGCTCCGGTAATATGGTCGGCGATAAACCAATCGAATAGCGTGCATTCTCTCTGGAAGTCAAGAAAGTCAAGCCAGGAAACATCGTCGTACCCCAGGTTGCCTTCGCCTTTGTCGAAACGTCCCGGTTTTGTTGCGATATAGGACACCATTCTGTCCTGATGGACTACGGCAGGAAAAGGACGGAACAGTACCCCTTCAATCCAACTGAAAACGGCGGCATTGGCACCGATCCCGAGCGTGAGGCAAAGAATCGCCAGAAAAGAAAAGCCGGGATTGCGGCGCAGCATGCGGAATCCAAAACGGAAGTCCTGGAGAAAATTTTCGACAAAATAAATATTACGCATTTTGGCATTCCTCCTTGATCTGTTCCATTCCGCCCCACCGACGCAACGCCGCGGCGCGGGCATTTTCCCAAGTCAGTCTCCGGGGATACACTTATTCGTCTGCTGTTGAAGATGAAACTTCAGCTCGTTGTTGAATTCCTGGTCGGCCTTGTTCCGGCGGAGATGGGAACGAAACCGGAGCAGCAGGTTGTGATGCCAGCACATGGGCTACTCCTAATTCATACTCCCCACCCATGCATCGGTTGAAGCGCAAGAATTTTGAGGGCCAAGGATCAAAAAAGTCGGGCGTACCCTGGACCAAGTCAATCAGTTTTCGCATGCAGGTGTGCTCCTGCCAATGAGTCGCAAAACACCGCCGTACTGAGTTATTTTGACGAATGAGCCACTATGGGTATCAGCGTCTAGCGATTCGCTGGCGCATCGCAGCCAAGGACTTCTGTCCCAGATGAGAATGAGCGGATGTTCATCGCGCTGGCGATGAGTCCGAGTCTGCGTAACTAGAGTACTACAGACGGAACGTACCAGCTACTTACCACCATAGTTTAAACTCTGCCCACAATGCGAAACGCGAAATTGGCCACGGCCAAAATGAGTTCGCATACTTGGCGAACGAACAGAACAAGGTAATTCCGACTTCGATTCCTGCTGTGAGGATGACCTATCCGACGGAAAATTTGAAAAAGTTAATTTTGCCCTTAAAAATAGCAATTGTTGTACCCGTACAATATTGAGGCGTTCCATTTTCGGAATCGTAAATTATTATCCAGGGATTGCTAACGAACTCAATTTATAAAGGTAATATCCATTTCTTCTATGAAGATGTGGGGGCCCATACTCGGTAACACTCTCCTACATTGCACAGGTGTGGCAATCTTTAGCATCCTCTTATATCTCTTCTTTCTCGATTGGCGGCGTTCCAGACGAAACCGTAGCCGCATGTCAGCCTGTGCTGCGGCTCTGGCGTTGCTTTGGAATATTGGTGATTTAGTAGTCCTTGATCCTGGCCTCCAGGAAAATGTTGCAGTCCACGTTCTTCACATTATTAGCTTTTCTGCACTTACATTTTTATCGGCAGTTCTGCTTCATATCTGGCTTAAACATCATTACTCATATTTGTGGCGCATCGGCTACATGGTAGCTGCGTTAGGTACTGGTTTCCATTTATGGACCCATTTCGAGAATTCCAATTCCCCGCACCGTACCGCTTTGATCGTGGTTACGGTCGGTTTTGGCGCGCTTACTGTTACTTCAATAGTTCTGGACTTGTGGCGCCGGCCCCTGGAGCGCTGGACTGTGGTGCGTTTTGCTGCAGCCATGTGTGTCTTACTCTTCTCCATTGCCTTTGTTTATTTTGATACTAAAGCCGGCCATTTTCATCACGCGGGGATTCCGCTCTCACTGTTCATACTCCTCGTTGACTATCGTTTTTTGCTTTTGGACGCATTCCTGCGATTTGCGATCAGGAGTACTCTCGCGTCAGCAGTGGTGCTCCTGGGATTCGTTCTGGACTTGAGACTTGATTTTATTGCGCGAGTCGCCGGCAATCAGTTCGCGGCAGCATTAGCATTCATCTGTGTTTGCGCCATTCTTATTGCTTTCACTAAACTCTCCAGTCTGATTGAACAGATATGCACTCGGCTTCTGTTTCGCCGTCCTGGAATTGAGCCTGTTCTAACGGCATTGCGTAATCCTTTGACCGCCGAACATACAGAAGGGCAATACCTTAACCGTGCTTGTCAGATAGTTGAGAACTTCTTCGATTGCCAGCTCAGCCGCATTCAGGATCACCTGCAGACTGCAGATCTTGAGAACCTTCCAAAATCTATTGCGCTTCTTGAAAAAGGCCGGACACAACCACTGAGTTCCAATGCATGGGCTGAAGCAGCTCTTCCGGTGCGTTTTTCCAGAGGCGATGCCTGCTTGCTCTTATTGGGACCGCGTCGCGGCGGGCGGCGGTTTCTCAGTGACGATATCGCTTTGTTGACACAGTTCGGAAAAATCATTGAAGTGCAGGTTGAGCGCAGACGCCATCTTGAGATGCAGGCGCTCGCATCGAAAGCTGAATTAAGAGCTCTGCAGGCACAGATCAACCCTCATTTTCTCTTCAATTCTCTGAATACCCTATACGGCACCATTTCCCGCGAAAACTCCGAAGCAAGACGCCTTGTTCTGAACCTTGCAGATGTGTTCCGCTATTTTCTCCGTTCTGACCGGACCTTCATCACTCTGGAAGAGGAACTCAAGATCGTCAAGGCATATCTCGAAATTGAAAGTTTGCGGCTGGGGCCGAAGCTGACAACCACCATTCAGGTTGGCAATGACTTGCTGAAAGCCGAAATTCCGGTATTGTCCATCCAGCCTCTGGTTGAAAATGCGGTCAAGCATGGTGTCGCGCCTCGTTCAACAAAAGGTCTTGTCGGTCTGAACGTATGGTCAGAAAACAATCGTCTGAATGTTCAGGTGCTCAATACCGGCGAAAAATTCAATGCACATTCCCGAAACGGCGATACGGATGGTGTCGGTTTGGCCAATGTACGGCGGCGTCTTACGCTCTGTTTTGGCTTCGATAGTGAGCTTCACATTTCATCCAGCGACGGTCACACAGTCGTAGGATTCCAAATGCCTCTCGTCCGCAAGTCCGTGAGCACCTCTGGACACGAAGATATCGTGCGCCAGACCGCATAGATAATAAGTTCGTCCGCTCATCATCAGTAACTGCCCGTTCACCGATTTTCCTGGTGTTCTAAGTGTCGGTTTAGTGATAAATGGCAGAGGAACTGGCAAGGGATCATAGATGTTACTGCTGAAGACAGTCATCGTCGATGATGAACAGATCGCCCGCAATATTTTGCACGAAGAGTTGGAACAAATACCGGGTTTAGCCGTCGTCGGTGAAGCTGACAATGGGGAAGTAGCCCTTCAAATCATAGAGAAAACGTCTCCGGATCTGGTCTTTCTTGATTTGCAACTTCCTGATCTTGGCGGATTTGAAGTAATTCATAGTCTGAACCAGAAACCCTGTCCGCCGGTGATCGTAGTCGTAACCGCCTTTGATCAGTATGCGATTGCTGCATTGGAGGCTGGCGCAATCGATTATGTCTTGAAGCCCGTAGGCGAAGCGCGCCTGGTCCAGGCAGTGGAGCGCGCTCGACGGTTGCGGCAGAATCCTCCCGAAATCGCTCAGCAATTGCGCAAAATTGAAGAGGTCATTGAACCCGTTGCCAAGGGATGGTCCCGCAAGATCGTGGGGAAAGCAGGCGATGAATATGTCTTGCTGGATGCCTCGGAGGTATTTGCATTCAAGGCCGAGGGCGAAATTGTATGGATAATTACGGCCCATAGAAAATATCAGGCGACGCATACGCTCGCCGCCCTCCAGGAACGGCTGCAAAATACAAGCTTTCGCCGTATCCATCGGAACGCACTGGTAAATACCGATCACATACGCAAAATGAGTTCCATGAGCAGCCAGCGCTGGCTGATTACCTTGGGCAACAATCTTGAATTCATAGTCAGTAAGCGGCAAGCAAATAGCGTGCGCGAATTGTTGAGTTTCTGATCCTATTCACCCATCCCGCCTTTAACCTGTATAGCCTTGAAACTATCCTGCGTCTTTCCAATATCTTCCATCAAAGAAATGTCGCCTGCACGAGCAATTGGTACATTTCTTATACGAACAAAGTTCAATGGGCGGGTTCCGAACGAATATAAATGGACGGCTTTTGCCTGCTGGCGGTCTCTGGAAATGGTACTGAATGGTTGTCTTCACCCGCTGGCCATAAAAACTTGCCCGCTTGTCGCGCCTTTTTAACCTTCTGCAATAAATTCCTGACTTTATCGCATACCTACGTCTAAATTACTTTCCAGTCGCATTTGTTATTGGATTCAGAAGCGGCAGGCACTCGGTCAATTCTCTTATCGGTCTTTCTGTAAAAAGAATATATTGTGCATTCGTTGGAAGATACAAAAGCATTACGAGCTTAACTCTGCTGCTCAACCTGGTTTCTTTTTCATAGATTGGCCCACTACCTACAGGTAATTTCCAGCCCTGTAGCAGTTTTCAGGATTTCCCAGGCGAATGAGTTCTCCTGGCCCATCCCAGCTAAAGCTGCGTCAGCGGCATAAAGCTACATGTGAGTGCAAAAATGAAGATACAGGCATTGGTGGTTGCAATCGTTATTGCTTCGGCTGGTCTATCTTGGGCGGGAACAACCGGTAGTATCTCAGGAACCGTCAAGGATGCAAGCGGTGCATTGATTTCCGGCGCAACTGTGCAGGTTGTTAACATCGCTCAAGGGATCCAGAAACGGATCGAGAGTGATGGTAATGGAGGATATACCTTCCCAAGTTTACCTGTAGGCCATTATGACCTTCAGATTGAAGCTCCCGGTTTCAAAAGTGAGAAGCGAACCGGCTTGACGATAGATGCTGACGGTATTCTCAGGGTGGATGCAATCCTCCAGATAGCTGAGAAAGTCGAGGAGGTTGTCGTTACCGCAAGCGGAGTTCACGTTGAAACTGAGAGCACCCAGATGGGAGAAGTGATAACCAGCAATGCAATGACAACGGTTGCTTTGAATGGGAGAAGCTTCACCGATCTCCTTTCACTTCAACCGGGTATAGTGCCCGTAACCACCCAGCAACCTAATTCGATTGTAATGGCCGGGGCTTCCGTCGCGATTGCTCCTTCAGGCGAATTAAATCCCGGCAACCAATCTATCAGTGGCCAGCGCGAGGATTCTAATGGCTATATCGTGAATGGCGGTGACGTTAAGGAAATGATGAACGGAGGCACCGCTATTGTTCCCAACTTGGACGCAGTACAGGAATTCCGCGTGTTAACCAATAACTATGATGCCGAATATGGCAATTTTACCGGCGGGGTGGTCAATGTAGTGACCAAATCCGGGACCAACCAGATTCATGGCAGTGCATTCGATTTTCTGCGAAATACCGCCCTGGATGCCCGGAATTTCTTGTCGCCCGAACGCGGAATCTTCCGCCAGAATCAATTCGGTGGTACTTTGGGTGGTCCCATCAGGAAGAAAAAGCTCTTCTTCTTCGCGGATTATCAGGGCACTCGAAATGCTCAGAGCGTAGACACCGGACTAATCCCGGTGCCTTCGCAAGCCAATAGAATGGGTGATTTCTCAGACCACTCTGATTCTTTGACTGGTAGCGTAAGCGGACCTTTCCTTGCTAACCTTCTATCTCAGAAGCTCGGTTATGCGGTCTCAGCAAATGAGCCATATTTCATTCCGGGCTGCACCAATAGTTCGCAATGCGTATTTCCTAATGCGGTTATTCCACAACAGGCCTGGTCTGCCCCGGCTATAAATCTTCTGCGCTACATTCCTTTGCCAAATTTGGGGGGGACGACATTCTCCACGGCATCCCAGAACAAGACGCTCCGTGACGATAAAGCTGGGTTCCGGATCGATGCAAATACAGACAGGTGGGGCCTGCTTTCCGCATACTACTATTTTGACGATTACAAGCTTGATAACCCATATCCAACCGGCCAGGGCGGCTCCAGTATTCCTGGCTTCAACGCATTGACACTGGGGAGGGGACAACTTATCACGCTGAGCCAGACCAAGACTCTGGGCAACAATGCTGTGAATGAGTTCCGCATCAATTACATGCGCAATGCCAACGACGTGGGACATCCTGTGGGTGGGGTCGGAGTCAGCTTGGCCTCTCAGGGCTTCGTTACAGGTCCCGGCACCCCCGGAATTATCCCGCTGGCGCCGGACATTGAGGGAGTTGAGAACGTTATCTTCAGTTCATTTGTCATGGGAACAACCATCACCGGACTCAAGCAGGTGAACAATACATTTTCGATAACTGACAACTTCTCCAAAGTTTTGAGCCGCCACAACATCAAATTCGGTGGAGAAGCCAGCCTCGAACACGTCAATGTAAATCCCAATCCTACCTTCAACGGATCTTTTGCTTTCTTTGGTTCGGAAACCGGCTCTGATTTTGCGGACTTCCTGATCGGTACCCCAAGCAATTACAATCAGGCTGATTCCCGCCATTATTATGGACGCCATAAATACTATGGCGCGTTTGTGCAAGATAGCTGGCACACCCGGCCGAACCTGACGCTCAATTATGGGGTCCGTTGGGAGCGGATGGAATACTGGTCTGAAAAATATAATCAGATTCCCACTCTCATTCTGGGACAACAGTCCCAGATTTATCCAACGGCTCCGGTTGGCATTGTTTATCCAGGAGATCCCGGAATCCCGGATACATTGGTGCCTTCGCGCCACCGTTTTTCCCCGCGCTTGGGGCTGGCTTACTCCCCTTCAGCTACGCGCGGCATTCTGAGCAAGATCTTCGGCGGGCCCGGCAAGGCAAGTATTCGGGCTGGCTTTGGCATCTTTTATTCCGCAATCCAGGGCAACACCATTGCCATTGACGAGCCGCAGCCTCCTTTTGGCCTGAGCTATACCAGCCCAGCGCCGCCATTGTTTGCCACTCCTTTCATTACTGCGGCAACTGGCGATGTCCATGTCCAGCCTTTTCCAATCAAATTTCCAAAGCTCAATGGGGCTTCCCAAAGTCATCCCGACACCAGCATAGATTTTTCTTCTTTTCTTCCCATCGCGGGACTCACCACACCCGAACATACGAACACATTTCCCTACAATGAAAACTACTTCTTCTCTATCGAGCGTGAACTCGGCTCAGGCACACTGGTTCGTCTGAGCTATGTGGGATCACAGGCGCATCACCTGCTGGTGGTCTTCTCCGCGAATCCTGGCAACCCTGCGCTTTGCCTGGCATTAAGCCAGCCTAATGCCGTCGCTCCGGGAACCGCCACCTGTGGTCCTTTTGGAGAAAGCACCACGTATTTCACTGCGACCGGCCAGCAGGTAAACGGCACACGAGGACCTTTCGGTTCTGCTTTCAATAGCGACGACTTCGAGGGCAGTGTTGGCAATTCCAGCTACAATTCATTTCAAACCAGCGTTCGGCATGCCGGCCATGGGCTCACGCTCCTGCTCGGATATACATTCAGCAAATCACTAGATCAGTCATCCAGTCTTGCTGATCCAGTTAATCCATTTAACCATAACGCAACACGGGCGCTTTCTGCCTTTGATCTTAAGCACGTCCTGGTTGCCAGCTACGAATATAAGTTGCCGTTGGATCATTTCTTCTCACACGGTAAGGCTTTGCTGCAGGGATGGACGATCTCCGGAATAACCCGCATCAGTTCCGGATTTCCGGTAACCATCTCCAGTGACGGCGACCGTTCATTAATTGGAAGTCTGCCGAACGGAGTAAATAACCAAAGCCTCGACCTGCCGGACTTCACTCCGGGTCCTTTGAATCTCAACCACGATCCCCGGAATGGGCAGCTATATTTCAATACCTCGCTTTTTCAGCCGCAAGCTTTCGGTACCCCTGGTAACGCGCCGCGGCGCTCGTTCTACGGCCCCGGAATGTTCAATTCTGATATTGCTTTGATGAGAGCATTCCAGTTGTCCGAATCAAAAGCGCTGCAATTCCGTCTGGAAACTTTCAACATCTTTAACCATGCGCAGTTTTTTGGACCGGGGGTCGTTAGTGGTGACGTTGACAGCGATCTCTTTGGCCATGTGGTGAAAGCAGCCCCGCCGCGACTCATGCAACTGGCATTGAAATTCACATTTTGAAAAATATTGCTTTGTTTGTTTCTGTGAACTTTCTCATCCGAGCACTTTCGTGCGAGCAAGGACTTATTTTTGCTCGCCTTTGCTATATGTTCAATAGTCCGAATGGCACTGGTTGGTCCCTGCACTACGGAACGATTTGTGTGTTTGTTTTTTATAAACTTTGGCTTGTAAGTGTTACGTCCTGTGCCGGAACCGTTATACTATGTGCCGCAATCAGGACACGGTAGTTTCCACTTTATAGATAAGGAGCGCCCATCGTGAAGAGATTTTGGTCCACTCTTGTTGCTACGGTTATTTTGAGCATCTCAGCGACAGCCCAGGTGGAAACCTTCGAAATAGATCCATGGCACACAACAGCTCAGTTTTCCGTGCGGCACCTGGGCATCGCGGCTGTTCGGGGGATATTTACCAAGCTGTCCGGTACCGTGCAATATGATCCATCGGATCCCTCCAAAACAGCCTTAGACATAAGCATAGATGCGGCTTCTATTAATACCCGCGTTGAAATACGAGACAAAGACCTGCGCAGCCCGAATTTTTTCGATGTTGAGAAATATCCAACCATCACGTTCAAGTCGAAACATGCTGAAACCCAGGGAAAAGGCAAAATGAAGATCACGGGCGATCTGACGATTCATGGCGTTACTAAAGAAGTCGTCCTGCAGGTTAATGGGTTAAGTGGGCCAATCAAGGACCCTCATGGGAACAAACGCATGGGTGCGTCTGCCACCACTCAAATTAACCGCAAAGATTTTGGAGTAAATGGCTCTCCCGACGGGGTTGCTGATGAGGTCCTGATTACGATTGATACGGAGGTCGTGAAGCGCACCGCCACAGCTGAGCCCAAATAATCTCATGAGCCACTAAGAAACCAACAACCATCATTCACGCAGACAAGAAGACGTTAATTTACGAGAACAACTATCAGCTCTTCTTGCCGAACTTGCAGACTGCAATCTCCTCAGGCTCCCGAAGGAATCAAATCGCAAAGCCTATGACCATTCTGAAAGAACACTGCTCCCACAGTTCGCTATACGAATTATTCCTCCCACCCCAATAAGGAAACGGACGCTCTGGCGCCCAGAACTCGCATTCGCGCACGATCTAGAAGGTCTTTGGCATGACGAACTTGTTGCAATTCAGAATTGGCTACGGGCCGGAGGCGCGAACGCACCTATGGTTGCGCTGCGTGAACGCTCCATGGATATTTTTGGCGACGAGAAATACCTCGACAACATGCTAGGTACAAAGATGTTTGGAGTCGGACGGCTCACTCTCGAATTGCTTCGATGTTACATCCCGTCTGTGCCGATTTATTCGGAAGCGATTGAGCCTGGCCAAGTTGATAGACCGCTCCTTGTAGTGGAAATCACACGACATTTCACACACACTGCTGTTGGAACCAGCGCTGCAAGCATTATGCTGCTGTAGCGTACGGCGCCGGGACCGCATTTGCCACCTCCTGCCAGTCCCTGTGCACAAAATTGCAGGCGCAGGGCTGCTCTGGAATACTCCTCTACTTTGGGGATCTTGATCCGCGTGGCTTGTGGATACCGGTAAAGGCCGGTCAACAGAACCGAATTGAGGTTCGTCCCGACAAAACTCTTTATCAACTCCTTTTCGAGACAGCGCAGAAAAAATTCACAGTCCACCGGGAATCTTTGGTCTATGACTCACGCCTTCTTGAATGGCTTCCAGAAAACCTCAGGGAGTTTGCCGCCGATTGCTTCAAACGGGGTCGTAGATTACCGCAAGAACTAATTTCAATATGGGATCTAACCGACCTCGAAAACGGGGGAGCTGAAAGTTAGTAAGGCTGAGCGCAGCACGAGAATGGCTGCGCTCTCACGCCCTATGCTCACCGCTTCGAATTCTGTTTCAGACTTGCATTTCCAATGTGCCGCCTGCATCGTCAATCACGCGATTTGGCCAAATTCGTCAGTTTCGTCGCCGGATTTCCCAAGTCCCAATCCCGTCGAATTTTCTATATCTTCTCGCATTTGTGCTTCGTAAGCACGCTGTTCTTTTTGTGCGCTCCGCACTGGTAAGAGTTCCGCATGACTGGGTGGAAAAGCGAAGTGATACACGAAATCCAGGCGCTCTTTCGTAAGGCGATTTCCAACTACATCTTTCGTGTGTTTTCTGCAAAATTCGCAAAAGTCTTCTGATTGAATCACAGTACGCTTTCACGTTGCCAACCCAGTTCACGAGGTTTAGAAAAGCACCTTCCGGCTGTGCCGCCGTCTGGCCCTGAACCGTTTTGAGAACCGCTGGCGGCGCCGAAGATATAATCAATCATTAATGCTTTTCTGGCGTTCAATGGTACGCGCAAAGATCCTGGAGCGGTTTGCCCAGGCGTTTGGCCAGTGTGGCTCCAGCGAAAAACATTCTTACATGCTACAGCCTTGCCGAGGAAACGCTGTTCATAAGCGGCGGGCCATGTGGATGTGGAGCCTGTCATCGGCGCTCTCCGAGCGTTGGGTTGCAGCGGGGGTAGCGTAGGTTGTTGACTCGCGGCTCACCTCCCGGCGCTTGCGGCCTGCCATTGACGCGTCGTGCCTGCTTCCCTGGTTAGCGCAGGAACATTGCCTTCGCAAATGCACGGGGCGGGTTCGCAGCGGCGGTAGCCGGCCACCAGGTAAAGCCGGGTGATCTCTGGTGAATCTTCAGGAAACTTGAGCGAACCGATACGCAAGTCGCAATTGGACTCCAACGGAAGATCATTCAGGCCCAGCACGCCGTGGAACAGATGCGGCCATTCGGAGCTGGCCACGCATTCAATCTTGCGCGGCTTGCATCTGCATTCCCGCGAGTGGCGGTGGTCCGGTTCATGCTCCAGGAACTCAATGGTCAAGAACCCGCTGGGAGTGGCGCATCCCGCTTCGAAGAAGATGTGCAACCCCTCGACGCGAAGCGACGGACTTTGAGGAACGAATGGGAACATGGCCCGGGAGAAGCGCAGCTCCAGTTGCCGGCACTGATCAGCTTCCTGACGGTCAGTGAAAACGTGCCAGGCATTGGGGAAGTCGTGCCGGGCATCGAAGAGTCGCAGGCCATTACCGGGCAGGTGCTTTTCGGCTTCGCACTGGGCGGCGTCCCGCAGGACCTTCCCGCCTTCCCGCGCAGTGTAGTTCAGGTGAAGGACCGCATCGCTCAGGCTGTCCAGGTCAAAGTAGTTGTTCTCCGGGGGCAGCTCAATCCGCCAGCGGCTCACGGTGCCCGCATATTCAAACGGCAGATAGCGTTCATCGCGGAAATTGAGTTCAAAGAGACCGGAATCATTTTGTCCGCTGGAAGTTGCGACTGCCTCAACGGCCGAATACTGCCGCACCATGCGGGCATCGTCAGGCGTAGTCACGTAACCGTTGCCACAACCGCAGCCTGGCAATTTCGTGCAGCAAGCCGCACCCTTATCGCTAAGCCGGGGATCGATGCGGGTGCTGCTGCTTAGAAGCGTCAGGCGGCAGTGCACGCCGACATAAGGACCAGCTACGCAAGGCAGAGTGAGGGACACGCTCCGGATACGGCGCATGTACTGGCCGGGATAATCATGATCGAACAACCATTCGGGCAGCTCGATTTCGCAGCGTCCGGTGGCCTTGAGCTGCAGCAATGCAATGGGTGAGTGGAGGCGCAGCGAAATATGCTTGCTCAACTCATACTCGCGGCAGTTCTCGTCGTAGTATGCCTTTTCCATGTGCTTCAGGGCCACTTGCAGACGGTCTCCCGCGAGCAGGCCTTCATGCAGGTTATCCCAGGCATCCTGCGGGATGAATGACCTGGCAGTGTGGCCACGCTCGATGTTGAATGCCCGCTGCGCCGACCGCGCCGCCTGCAGCGCCAGCTCATAGGCCTTGCTGTAGAGAGCAGCGGTCTCCTTCTGCATCCATAGATACAAGGCATCATTGGTGAACTTGTCGCGCAGGAAATCCAGCACTTCGCCGGACTGCTCCATCTGCCGCTGCAGATTGTTGAGTTCCTGCAAAGCAGCGTCACGCCGCCTCTCTGCGCCCAGGATCTGGTCTTCAATCTGCTGGATCTCAATGTCGAGGACCTGGACTTGATGGCCC
Organism: Candidatus Angelobacter sp. Gp1-AA117; assembly: GCA_003223515.1. GTDB lineage: Bacteria > Acidobacteriota > Terriglobia > Terriglobales > Acidobacteriaceae > Angelobacter. The sequence continues at coordinate 11,933 of QHVI01000057.1, read as the reverse complement.
CATTCCACCTCGCGCCGTTCCCAGCCCGCGCGCGTCAGATTAAGAGAGGCTTCGCTGCCGTAGTAATCAGACATTGCGCCGTAAGCACGGGATAGTGCCGACCCCGCATCGGCCAGTTTGGAACCTAAAGGAACATGCTGAAAGTTATTTTGGCCTATGTAGAAATCATTTACGAAGCGCAGGACCTGTGAAAAGACTTCAGCGATATTCGAAGAAAGCCGCCAGTTGATCGCGCTCAACGACTGGCTTTCATGGAGCTGTTCCAAAGCGATCAGGTTCGCAATGAACAAGTTATTGTTGTACGTGCGGCGCAGTTGCGCGCTCTCTTTGGTTTTTTGCAGGGCCTGCACCTGCCAGTCGGAATCCCGCCACTGGTTCTCGCGGATGGAGAGAGTCAGCGCATGCAACTGGTTCTCATGGACCGACCGCAGAGACGCCAGATACTCGGAATCGCCTTTCTCATAAGCAGCCAGCAATGCCGAACCCAGCCCTTTGACTTCGTTGGCGAGGTCTTGCGCCTGCTTCACCAGCACCGTGAAACGGTAAGGCTTGCAGCATGAGCAGCAACCATCGTCCTCACAGGCATTGACGCTGGACTTCCAGCCATCGTGAAGCGTGCTGTTGCCCCAATACGGCATGTCCTTATCAGGTGCTCCCGAGTGAAGCCTGCGTCCGTTGAAGCAGGAATGAATCAAAGACATCCGCTGCTCCACCTTCTCCCAAAGCGAGAGCAGGCGCGGGTTGAGAGGCGGAATGTGCGGGGCGAAAGCCGCCACTTTCAGCGGAGGCGTTTGCAGTTCGGCACGCTCAGCTATGGTGCGCGGCGCGTCTCCCATGATCTTCGTAGCGGTATCGAGGACCAGGCGCGCTTTCTGAAAAGCTTCAGGAGTGTTTTGACACATCAGGCCATCGGCCCATTGCAAAAGCGTTTCGATGTATCTCAGCGTGATGGCCCGGTTGCGAACCACATCTTCACCCTGCACGGCCGTGCTGTCGCAGCATTTCGACTCGCTGGGTGGCGGCCAGGCAGGTTGCAGACGAGGCGGCAAATCAACGCCAATACCAGACGGCGATACTGGCGATAAAGCTGGTGTCACTGTGGGCAGAGCCGATGACGCTGTGGATAAAGCCGGTGTCACTGCGGATGGCAAAGCCGGCGTCACGACGCCTTGTGGCACGCCATTCACGAGCAGCGCCTCGGTCATTATTTTGGGGGGCATCTGCTCAATCACAGGCTTGGGCAGGCATTTGGCCCACTGGTTATTGCGCTCCAGCGGTGGATAGGCGCACGCGTACCACTTCAGCGCTTCCTCAAAGCGGCAGTGCGCGCGCAGATGATCGCCAATCGCAACCGAAGGGCTGAAGGAGGATTCAGGATAAAGGCTGGCTCCGGGGCAGAAATAGAGAAAGAAGGGAAACGCCGCCAGACCGGCTACAGGCGCTGGAGTTGGTTCATTCACCACCAGCGGCAGCACCATCGCGGAGTCAGTGGCCATATCGTACCGGAATCCCGCCGCAGAAGACGGAGGAAATCCGGAAGGCGCAACGCCACCGGTAACCTCGAATCGCAGCGAGTCGCCGGTCCGACCCGTGAAGACTAGATCGAAGGGAGCCGAACCTGATGTCATGTCTTTCCTCACGCCTTCACTCGACCGCCTCGGTTGCTGGAACTCTGAGTTGTGAATCCTGCACCAGGCCAGATGGACCATTGGCTCGGACTCCCAATGCAATAGTGTCGGCAACTGCTTCTGGTCGTGCCAGGGCCAGAGCGGGTCCTGGTAAGGTTTCGAAGACGTGGGTTCGCTAAAGTGCCGCGAATCGATGAGCCAGAAGTAATACTCGTCGAGGAAAGGATCATGGGTTTTGCCGCATTCGACGCAGCAACCGCTGTGACCGTTAGCGTGGCAGATATCGAGCGAGGCTGGCGGAATTCCAGCAGCCGCCACCCGCACGAAACGCGTGCCCATACGAATGGCAGCTTCAATCCAGAGCGGCACGCGGCCGTTACCGGTTGCCGCCGAACTTTGGGAAGCAGGAGAGGCTATTGTTGAAGAGTCCAGCCGCGCCAGCCATGAGGAACGGGCCTGCCGTTCCGGAACGCCCATCAGTCCGAGTCCTTCACGGGGCAAATCAATCGGTTGCAGGGTGCTCGGTTCCTTCTTCTGAATCAGAGCGGTCCCACTGTGCCGGGGCAGTTGTTTCGGAGGCCAGTATTCGCTCCCTCCGGGAGCGGGACTGGTCAAACTGCCGCGCCGCAACTGATCTTCGAGAAAGCGGAAGGCCTCCGTCTGCCGGGCTTTTTCCAGCTCTTCCCATTCAACCCAGTTCTCGCCGTACACCTCGCGGCGCTTGCACGCTTCCCACGTGCGGAATGCAGCAAAATGCCGGTCCCAGAGAAGCAGAAACTCGCGTCCGGGCTTAAAGCCGGGTTCCAGGCCAAGGCGCGCGCGCTGCACAAATAGCTCAATGGCGGTGATCGCTTCTTCGATGCGGCTGGCCTTTTCGCACACGCCCACTTCAACATCGAGCAGCAGCAACTCGCTCAGATGCCGGGCTTCGCGGGCCTTGCCGCCATCGGGCAGAGTCACGCGGTCCATGGCGCAAAGATATGCCACCAGTGCCGCCCGGGCACGCTCGCGCAGGCCGTCATTCAAAACTTTGATGTGCTGGTAACGTTGTGGCCCATGGTTTTCAAAGGAGCCATCGCAAACGAATTGAGTCAGGTTTGCATTGCCGGCCGCTAAATCCGCCGGAACATCGGCGGCCCACAAGTCAGGCCGGACATCGCGAATGTCCTTGGTAAAGAAACTGGCCATCACGCCGCTGACCAGGCGGTCAGCCCGCCAGGCGCGCACCGGCCAGCGCTCATCTTCCAGGTCAGCCGTGGCGACGGCGTACCCGCTGTAGTAATCGAGCACCGCCTGGCTGTGGCTGAAATCCACACGGAGATGGGCGAGAAGCTCATGAGGCTGGTCAGGCTGGTTCTCTGAGGCTTCATGAAAAAGCAACCAGACAGGACGCTCAGGCGCATTACGGGTCGCGCGTCTTAAGGCGCTGTAATCGAACGTCCGCTCCCATAAATCGAAGAGGGCCTGGCAACGCTGGACTTGCGGATGGATCCGCTCATCCGCAACAGCCGTGGGCGGAGTGTAGTCGAATTCCGGGCTGTAGTTGTCATCCACCGGCAGGAAGTTGAAATTGAGTCCCGCCAGATGCGGCTTGTAGACGCCGCCCGCCAGATAGTAAGCCGTTCCCGCAAATTGCGAAGGATTTCCCAGGAAGTAGCCGAGTTCCGAATGCCCGGCATAAGAGACGCCCTGGGCCGACAGGCAGAACCGGTCAGCAAACAAAAATGCCTTCAGCGCCCGCTCATAAGTGCGCCGGATGTCACGCAGTGAACTGGTGTAGAGCGAACCGAGAAACGCCGAGGCCTCGCCGGTCAGCTTGAGCGAGCCGGAAAGCTGCTGGTCTTTTCTCTCCTGGAAGAGGCGGTCATAGGGAAGCGTTTCGATGCACCCTTGCGTGTCCGGTCCTTTGTATTTGACCTGGAAGCCGGTTTTCTGCGGGCAGATATCTTGGTCGCGCAGATGCCAGGGCTGCGGTTGCTCGAATTCGATTTTCAGGTGATAGACGCCGCGTTGCAGCGCAACCTCCCCGGCACAGAAGACCGGCGTCTCTTGCTCCCGCCATTGATGGCTGAGCATGACCAACACTTTCTGGCCTCTCTTCAGCACCAGTCTCCAGCGGCAACCGCCTTCCTCTGGCGGCTCAGGTGGCTGGCCGGCTTCCGACGGCATCCCCGCCCAGAACTGGTAGCGGCCCGGTTTTTCGACGAGCAGCGCTCCTTCCCAGGTGACACTGAAGTCTTGCAGCCCGCCGAGTTGCCGTCCATTGGCGTTGGCGAAGCCCAGGCCGTTGCGCACGCCTGAAAATTGTTGCGCCTCAGGGGAGATGGCCAGATCCATTGCCGGAATCAGGGTGGGAATCGGAGCGTTCCACTCATTGTGAATCTTGGAGAAGGCGCGCATGCCGCCTCTCGGCTCCCGCCACACTACCTGCGGATTGCCGGAGACGCGAAACTCGCTGGCCAAGCCGGTGCCGGTAAGGCCCAGCAGCGCGGCGAAAGCGCCACCGCTGGGTTGCGGCCAAGTAACTTGAGGCGTTTTCCCGGAGTCGTCTTCCCATGAAGATTTGGCCTGGTTCTCGTCTGCCAGGAGATGCTTCAGCACCTCCCATGCGCGGGCAATTCTCTCTTCGCGCTCGCGGTGGCGGGAACTCTTTTGGTGGAACTCTTTATCGTGCGACTCGTGATCGCACAGCTCTCTGCCATGAGATTCTTTCTCACAGGATTCTTTCTGGCGGGACTCCTCATCACAGGAACCTCCCTCGCGAAACTCATAGTGGCTGGATTCCCGGCGATGAGACTCCTGATGGCAGTCTTCTTCCACGCACGAATATTCACCAGCGCCGTGGTCTGCCAAATGTTCCGCGATCAGCTTGCACCGTTGATGTAAACGGGCGAACTCCCGCTGGAAGAATTCCCATCGTTCATTTTCATTCTCTTCCTGGATAAGACAGCGTTCGGCTTCTCCAAAGTTGTGAAAGATGAAGGCGAAGCGGGCCAGTTCCACGCGCGGCAGAAAATAAAGATCGCGAATGGCATCGCGCTCCGCGGGGTTGAGTTGCCGCACTGCGCTGAGCTTGGCCAGGACTGCTCCATCCTGGAGAGGGAGTTGGGTCCACAGATTGCCGGGACTGTCAGAGTCGTAGCGGAACGGCCCGTGCAGAGGCGTGTTCCACATAGCCGACGATTGTCCCGGGAGCGGCGCCCGATACTGCCAGCTTCCACCAGGGACGGCGTATCCTTCCTGGCGCAATATAGAAGGAAAGAAATGCTGGCCCAGAGAGGTAAGCGGATCGACGCCCGACGAACTCGATTCCACGTAACCGAACTGGTGCTTGAGTGAGGCCTCGATGCGCGCCCAGGTCCACTCCGCGGCATCAGTCTCACACGGTCCGACCGCCAGAAGTTTGCGCCGCAATGCCCACAGCGAAAATTGCTCTTCATCATCAGGCAGCTCCAGCGGCGAATCGCTGCTCTCTTCTGCGCTGGCCAGGGCAAAGGGATCGTTGCCATCCAAGTGGGCCAGGTCAGTAAAGATGAACAGGATCTCGCCTACGGTAAATCTCGACGCATAGATCTTCGCCAGCACCTCCGCAAACCTGAGCGTGTGGGTGGGTTTGCTGTCCCACGGATTGGCGCCCGACAGGGTCGCCAGCGGCTGGAGATTTTCCTGGAGCAGCTTGATGAATTCAGGAGTGCGGCACTCGCAGCCGTGATGGCTCTGGGCAAAGCCCTGGAGATGGTGCAGGAGTTGTCCCACCGCCCATTCGTATTTGCGCGCATGTTGTCCTGCGGCCGCCGGTACCCACAAAGCCAGCAGATGGGTGCGGTCCGCGCCGGTGGCGTTGGGCGGCGCTCCCCGGTCCTCGCGGTCAGAAAGCGGGAGGCAGAGATCGTCGCGCAGCATCTGAAAAGCCGCCAATTGCCGGATGAAATCCGTATTGATGCGGCCATTCGCATGGAACAATTCCAGGACGCCGCAGATGTCGCTCAACTGTGCGAATGAGTACCGGGCGCAGGGAAGCGCCTGCAATTTTCTCCACAGGCGGATGAAGACCGCCAGCCGCAGCAGAAATGGCTCAGCGCTGTGGATCACGCCATTCTCGCCCTTGGTTTCAACCAGCGTGATGGAAAGGTCTTTCAGGCAGCAGGGTTCGCAAGCCGGAAATACCTGAGGGTCCTTTCTTTCCGGAAATTGAGATTGCACGAAGTGTGACTTCCACAATTCCGTGAACTCGCAGTAGGAAAGCCCGGTGCGCTTCAGGAATTCAGGGAGCTGGGCAACATCTTTGGTCCAGCCGGGCGCGGCACTGGAATAACCATAGAGGGTGCTTACCGGAGCAAAAGCGCCAGTGAACAACGCGCTGTATTCTTCCGGTGAGATGCCCAGGTACTCGCAAAACAACTCTGTGCGATAAGGCTTGCGGGCCACGTGACGCTCGAATCCCGCAGGCTCGTTCGCCGGGTCGTGGAGGAACTCCCTGATCTCTTTACGAAAATTCTTCATCACCTCAAAGCGCGAGGTCCCCAGGTGCTTCAGGTAGTGGCGGTTGACGTCGAGGGCCTGCGAATAGGGCAGGCTCGGCGCGGAAAAATCCTGCCGCAGCTTGTCATACGCCTGAGTGGAGGCGACAGGCGTGGCGGGTGAGGAGTGCTCCGGCATTGCTCCCAGCAGCACCACCGGGTCGTGAAACTCCCGCGCGGCTTCTTTCTGCGAGCTGGGCGGGCGAAGCTTATGTCCGGCCAGTATGGTGGAGGCCGTATCGTAGACCACGCCATGCGTGCTTCCGGCAACCATCGCTTCCAGGCACTCATTGACCAGATCAATCATGGGCAGCGGCGTTTCCAGGTTCGCCTGCGTTACTGCCAGATCACCCAGCGGGCCGCGCCGCGATGCCAGCAGGCTGACCAGCGTGCTGTTGGCGATTGCCGGCCCATCGGCCGGCCTCGGGTTGGCACAGGTGGAAGCGCCTGATACCTGAAGCACTTCGTGCAGGTAAGCCACCGGTCCCAGCGGCGAGAGATGCGCGGGAGGAATGCAGTTGGTCAGCAGCCCGTCAGGGTTGATGGGCTGGAATGTCTCGGTCTCGTGGTTTTGCTCCGCTGATGTGCCGACTGCTTCCTTATATAAAGCGTCAGCGTAGGGAAAGGCCACGGTGCCGGTCAAGGATGCCTTGAAATCATCCGAGTCCATCTTCTGGACGCCCGCCTTGCTGGTGAATCCACGGGCATACAGAGCTTCCATGACGGAAAAGGCAAGCTCCGCGGGCACGGCGCCGGCGATCTTGTAAAGATCGGTGGCCGTTTGAATCACCTGCGTCAGCCATTGCTGCACACACGCGTCTCCGGGGGCAAAGGTGCTGATGTGAGCGGCTGTCTGGACTGGATCGTTGGCGGCTGTGAACGAGAACCCCGGATTGAGTGCGAGAAACTGGTGGATCAGATCGGCGGGCGGAGCTGAGAGTTGTGGCGGGAGCGCTGGAGACGGAACGGGCAGGTCTTCCGCTTTGCGCACTACGTTGTAGAACTTCCGCAGGCCGTTAATAAACGCCGTGATTTTTTCATCGTCGGAAGCGCCCGGCAGCAAAGTTGGGGAGAGCAGCCTGACCTTGGGGTTCGGAGTGTTGGGGGGATCATTGGTAAAGAATTTCCTCCAAGCGTTTTCCGTAATCCCGCTAACATTGCCCGAAGTGTCGGTGAAGTTCGTTAGCTGATCCACGTTGGAGACTGGGAACCCGGGAACGAAGGAAGGAGGAACGCCCATGATGGCCTGCACCAGGGTGAGTTGATCGTCTGTGACCACCTCAAGAATCAGTTCTAGCTGTCCGGTGAGGTGAGGTCCGCCCACAGTTCCCACCGGAGGCGGAGAGGCCACCGCCATCGTCCAGAAATTCTCGATGTCATCGGGGGTAAAGGCCAGCCACTGCGTAACCAATTGTATGGTGGCCGGGGTATTCACCAGGGCCACCGGCGCGCCGTTTTGTCCCCCCAGGGCGTGCAGGCGGCGTGCAGCCTGTGCAGGATTGGGGTTATTTGGGAGGATGGTCCCGGCACTGATAGCGCTCTGCAGCGCGGCCACGTTGGCAGCCGGGTCATTGGTGCAGGCTTGCTGGTAGCGCGCGTCAGGCCCCATAGAGTCCGGCAGGCTGGCGGTGAGCGCGTAGAAATAGGCTGCGGGTACGGCAAAGCTCAACGGCGTACCGAAGCTGATGTTGATATCAACCTCGGTGATCTTGTCCGGATGAGAGTTGGAGGCAGTATGGATAGGGACCCGCAGCAGCGCTGACGTCGCATTCTGGCTGGTCTTCTCGCAAGCAAGCGCCGCCGAATAAGCAGAGATGTACTGGCTGAGCTGGGTGGCGGCGTTCTTGCGCTGCGCCTGGTAGCTGAGGTTGGCCGAGGAGAAATCGCGGATGGCGTTGTCGGCATCGCCCGCGTTCCTGGCCGAGGCGCCGATGGGCGGCACATAGTCGAGCGTGTACATCTCCTCCAGGTTTTGCACCGGGTTGGAAGGCGGCTGGGGCATGGGATAGAGGCTGCGGTTCCAGGTGATCTCGTATGCCAGGTGCAGGCACTGCGCGGGCGTCAGCGCCGAAAGATCGGGCGTGCCGGTGGGGTCTTGCGCCACTACTGCGTTGATAGCCGTCGCCAGGTCATCAAACTTGGGCGGCGTGCCGTTCGTGGGCAGATTAATATTGGCCACGCTGGGATCGAGTTCCTGCCCGGGCGCTGGAATCGCCAGATAGAGGCTGGCGGAAGACAATGTCGTAGGAGGGGCCGATGACTTCAGTATGGCGACGTTATAGTTCCAGTCATACTCCTGCAGCAGCTTCCCGCTTCTGCTCACGATCACCTTTAGGTCGGGTGATTGATACTCGGCCAGCCCGGTCGGCAACTGAATCCACGCCGTAGCTACGGATTCCCAGTGGATGACGCTGAACGTATCCGCCCACGAGTGCTGGGTGATGGAGGTAATAGCTGGACCGATGGACACACCATCCGGAACAGTATCCTGAGTTGCCGATTCCGAAGAGAGCAAGCAGGAGCCAGCAGACCGACAAAACCTCCCACTCGAAATTGGCGGGATCGTGTCATCGGGCCTTTCCTGCACTAAAGCTGCCCACGTCAATGAGAGCGCGAAGAAATTACTCCATATGTCATACGAGAGAATTGCCGATTTGAAATCGTCTTTGACCGCCACTTCTCATGTCCGTAATCCCAGCACTCGAAAGTCCAATTGCCCGTTTTGCTACCTAGAGTGTCATGCTTCATATTCCGAACCCTGATGAAATGAGTACCAAATGGACCGTTTCTTTGTTTGTCTCTGAACTTCGGACCATGAACGAATAGAACAACATCGTGTCCTTTTTCTAACTCAGCTGCCGCTATTCGATGAAGATCCCTTCTCATAGAAGTGGAAGATCCCCAGGACTCTATATCGAACCCAAATGCCCTCCACATACGCACAGTGGCCTCAAAGGTCCTTCCAGCCCAAAATAGGTTGTTTTGATCACCCGGGCCATAGTGACGATCTATGTTGGTTGACCCCCTAAATTTCTTGTCACTGGCCAAAGTCATTAATAACATCTGGTCTACTTTGTTATCTTTCAAACCAGGATTCTGGTCGAAAGTTTTAGATCCAACCGCCTTCTTTGCTCCATTCGATGGCGTCAATGACAATTCATTAGAACTGCCGGTGGCATATTTGAACTCTCCGGTTTTGAAGAGACCGCACATAGCTATCGCCATGCCTTCAGGATCTCTTGTATATGCATAAGACATACAAGCGGCGGCCCAGCATAGATCGGTTCCTTCACCCTGATTCAGTGCATCAGGATGTTGTACTCGATTTTTCAGCTGCGTTAGAAATTCCTCTGAATTGACATGGGGAAAGGATTCACTTGTTTTCGGAAGGAGGGTTGCTAATTTGTCGATTCGATCGAGTGCTTGCTGAGGAGTGGATGTGGGAGGATCTCCAGGCATTAAGCCAAGTGAATCTATGAGTGTAGTGGGATTGTTTGCCGCATATCCGTATGGATTGTGACCGAGGTCTTGCTCAACCATCGGATCTACGCTTATAAATCTGTGTAGCCACGCAGCATAATATCTCGCTCCATAAGAATGCAGACCGCTTTCCTCATCGCGTTCTTTGCTTGCATATCGATAGCGTTTAGGAGAGGTCGTTTGGCTAGAGACGCTCTCATAGGATGAAGAACCATAAGGGTAGTACTCCTCGTATGATACGATCCCCGCTTGATCGTTGAGTTCCAAGCTCACGGAGCCAAGGCGGTTGCTTAGCTGGTACCGAATCAATTGCGCTGGCGAGCCATCGTTGCCCTTTGTACGCGTTTCCACCAAGGCCAAACGCCACTCGCCGTCCATGATGTGCAGTGTTTGCCGCGCTAATGGACTCGTGCCCCGCTTGCGGTAAATCTCAAGACTGCCCAGATATATCTGTTGGTCTTTGACCTCGCTGTTGGCCCCCTCCGTGATTTTACGCACACGCCTTCCAGCGGCGTCATAGACGTACCACGTACGCTCGCCTTGGCGTTGGATTTCACCCATGTCGAATGAATTCATGGCTTGGCGTTGCGTCATTTGCAGTTGGTCTTTGAAATTCCATTGCATGACCTGCAAGTGCGGCATGCGCAGCATATTGCCGTGAAAGTCATAGCCGTTCCCGCCGCTGCTATAAGTCTCGATGGCTGCACCTGTGGTCGTGCGGGTAAGCCGATTGCTGTGTTTGTCCGGCTCCAGCAGGCTGGATTCCTCGTAAGCGTAGGAGCGCGTCCAGCCGCAGTTCACTGGATCGCCGCCGCGATGAATCATCTCCTTGAAATTGCCAACACCGTCATAGGTATAGTGCTCAAGATAGCGCCCCATAGCGTTGCCATCACTCGCTGAGAACAGCACGCCCACGCGTGGTTTGTCGTTGTAGGAACCGGGTGCAGGAGGAGCCCGGTGCTGGCCCAGGTGCTCACGGCCGGTGGCTTCGATCAGACGGTAGATAGCATCGTAGGTGTAGTCGGCGATGGGATCAACGCGCTTGTTGCGGAAGTAAATAGTTTGCTGAGCATGGTCGCAAATTCGGGTGATATTGCCTGCCGGGTCGTAGGTGTAATGCAGGTTCTGAACCTGGCATCCGGGCCAATCGGCTTCGGGCATTATCGGACAGTCACCGGGGAACGCGGCGGCATCTCGCCTGGTGAGCAGATGCGTCATGCGGAATGTCAACGGATCGTATGTATAGGTAGTTCTGGTGCCATTGCCGTAGTCGATTAGCGTTCGCTGTCTCTTGGCATCGTAGTTAATGTTGGTGACAAAAGGTGTCCAGACCGTCTGCCCGTCGGTTTGTTGACCAAGCAGGTTGACCTCCACCCGTTCCAGCAGATTCGCCTCGTTGAAACCGTGGCGGATAATGCTGCTATCCGGCGAGATCAGTTCCGTTGGGCGATTGAGCGCATCATAACGAGTGCCGCTGACATAGATGTCCGCTTCGAGCGGGACATCGAATGACCAATCCAAGGTGGCCTTATACTCCTGCGCAAGCTGGCGCTGACTTCGGAGCAGATTGCCTTTAAAGTCGTATTCGTCGCTAGTGACTACGCCCGCCTGGTCAAAAATCTGGGTTACCTTGCCGCGCAGGTTGTTCTCTGAATTGGGTTGCCTCTCTCCATATACTGTGCGTCCAACCAACAACTCAGTTCCTACATTTTCTTGTAGGAATGAATTGGTGGGCCGATGTAATGAATCGTAGGCAGTGCGAAACCGGTGATTGCGGCTGTCCCAGGCATAGAAGGGCTTGCCTGCAATATCATTCAGCATCCATCTTTCGCCCGCTTCCATACTGGCCTGATGAATGCGATTGCTGGTTTTGTTCTCGCCGCCGTCTTTGTCAGGCCCCGCCACTGTATAGTCATATCGCATGACTACGCGATTTTTAGCGTCAATAACTTCGCGCTCATTGCCTTCAATATCGAAAACAACGCGCGTGGTATAGAACTCGTCTACCGGCGGGTCAGAAGAGGGCGTGTCGCTGTACTTGAACTTATTGTGGGCAATGGTAAGAAACGCCCGGCCCAGCGTGTCGAAATAAGCGGTTGTGGGAGTGTTGGCATGGACAGCGGCCTTCACCGCGGCGGCCTGCTCGTCGCGTCCTAATGCGCCGTCTGCGCGTTGTGCATACCAGGTGGGCAGATATTCGGAAGCGGGCAGATCGCGGAAAAATTCACCCACGTCCGGGTCGTGCCTGGGGTTGGCCAGCACCGTATCGTTCACGTCCCAGGTCACCTGCCGCCACGGATCGAAG